>DATNIH010000089.1:0-10144 GCA_035604515.1 Caulobacteraceae bacterium
GCCGTCGCCACTGGCCTCATCATGTCGATCATCCTGAAC
Organism: Caulobacteraceae bacterium; assembly: GCA_035604515.1. Taxonomy (GTDB): domain Bacteria; phylum Pseudomonadota; class Alphaproteobacteria; order Caulobacterales; family Caulobacteraceae; genus Acaudatibacter. The sequence goes on from DATNIH010000089.1 coordinate 40, forward strand.
GCCGGCCATTAGCCGCCCGGCCAAGCGTCAGGTCGCCAGCGCGGAGCGCCTGCGTTCGTAGCTGTCCGCCGGCCACAGGGCTTTGGTGTCGTAGTAGACCTCGAACGCGGGCGCGTCGGCGGGCAGCGCGACCCATGGGACCTTCGAGCGGGTGAAGATGTGCACGTCGGGTGCAAGCGCGCTCGGGGTCTCGAGCGTGCCGATGCGTACGAAGCGCACCGCTGTCCGTCCGCCGTACGTGCTCCAGAGCGCGGTTTCGCACGTCGGACAACGGTGGACGTCATGCGGCAGGCCCGAGTCGGTCGGCAAGCGCGTGACGTGGGTCTCGCCGGCGAGCGTCGTAACTTCGCTGGCCTCGATCAGCGCGTTCAGCACGAACGCGCTGCCTGTCTGCCGGTGGCAATCGAGGCAATGGCAACAGTGGACGAACATCGGCGCCCGCTCGAGCCGATAGCGCACCTGCCCGCAGGCGCAGCGCCCTTCCAGACCGTCGGTCATCTTCAAGCCCTCCGGATACGACCCGGCCAAGCTTAACCCCACGCGCGGTCGAAATCTGGCGCCAGCGGGCCCGGCGGCCGCCCTATCCAGTCCCAGCCGCGTGGTGGAAGCTCTCGACCAGGCTGCCGGCGACAAGGCGCCAGCCGTCGACCAGCACGAAGAAGATGAGCTTGAACGGCAATGACACCACCACCGGCGGCAGCATCATCATGCCCATGCTCATGAGCACGCTGGCGACGACCAGGTCGATGACCAGGAAGGGCACGAACAGCAGGAACCCGATCTCGAACGCGCGCTTGAGCTCCGAGATCATGAAGGCCGAGGTCACCACCTGCACCGGCAGGTCCTGCGCATGCGGCGGCGGCGGGGTGTGGGAGAGCCGAACGAACAGGGCCAGGTCGTCCTCGTCGACCTGCGCCAGCATGAACGTCTTGACCGGAGACACCGAGGCCGAGAAGGCCGTCGGCAGGTCCATCTTCTTGTCGAGCAGCGGCTTGATGCCGGCGTTGTAGGAGGCGGTGAAGGTCGGGGCCATGATGATGGCGGTCAGGAACAGCGACAGGCTGATGATCACCGAGTTCGGCGGGCTTTGCTGCAGGCCGAGCGCCGTCCTGAGCAGGCTCAGGACCACCACGATGCGCACGAACGAGGTGGTCATGATCACGATCGAGGGCGCGAGCGAGAGCACGGTCAAGAGGCCGGCGAGCTCGATCACCCGGTCGGTCAGGCCGGCGCCGGTGCCGAGATCGATGTTCACCGCCTGCGCCATAGCGACCGCCGGCAGGATGAAGCTCGCCAACCCGCTCAGCGCCGCGATGCGGGCGGCGCGGCCCAGGTCCTCGCCCGAGACCGAGAACCAGCCGAGACGCTTCAGCCAGCCGACGACGAACCGCTTCATGCCTTCAGGACTCCGGGGAAGGGGCGGACGCAGCCGGGATCACCCGGCCCTCGCCCAACAGGATCAGCCGCTCTTCCTCATCGCAGCGGACAAGCACCAGCCGGCGGCTCGGATCGAGCACCAGGGTCTCGACCACCGCCAGGCGCCGCGATGCGCGCTGGGCGCTGAGCCGCCGGATCGTTTCCGGGCCGAAGCGGCGGAGCGCGACGACCGCCAGGCCGATCAGGCCCAGCGTCACCGCCAGGCCCGCGACCACTCGGAAAACGTCGGCAAGGAACATCAGGGGGCGGCGGAACGAGAAAACGGGCTGGGAGCCGCCCGCAAGCCCTTCCTGCCGCAAGGGCCTTAAGGAGCGATTAACCCTGTTCGTTCACCTTTCACCAACCATGACGCTGGACGACATTCCGCTGTTTTCGGCGCTGAAGGGCCGGCTGGGCTACCTCAACCAGCGCGAGGCCGTGATCTCGCAGAACGTCGCCAATTCCGACACCCCCGGCTTCCGACCACAGGATCTGGCGCCGTTCACGATTGCCCAGGGGGGTATCGGCGGTCAGCTGCAGATGGCGCAGACCAACGCCGCCGATCTGGCCGGCGAAGGCGGGGTCAAGGGCGGCCCGGGCGGGTCGCAGACCTGGACGCCGAAGACATCGCCCGATTCCGAGACGCGCCTCGACGGCAATCAGGTGGTGCTCGAGGAAGAGATGATGAAGCTCACCGACGCGCGGATGAACTACACGACCGCGATCGGCTTCTACGAAAAGTCGCTGAACATGATCCAGCTGGCGCTGAAGGCGCCCGGCAAACCGTGAGAAGAGGCGCCTAAGCCATGGCCGACAATACCGTCTCGCCGTCGGACGCCGCCATCGCCGCGGCCGCGTCGGCGCTTCGCGCGCAACAGTCGCGCATGCGCATCATCGCCGAGAACATGGCCAACGCCGACTCGGTGTCGAAGACCGCCGGGGGAGACCCCTATCGCCGGCAGGTCGCTGTGTTCACGCCGGTGCAGCTGCCGAGCGGAGCGCAAGGGGTGGCGATGACGCGCATCGCGCCCGACCAGAGCGCGTTCCGCACCGAGTATCAGCCTGGGCATCCGTCCGCGGACGCCAAAGGCTACGTCAAGCTGCCCAATGTCGACCCGCTGATGGAGGCGATGGACATGCGCGACGCCCAGCGCGCCTACGAGGCCAACCTGAACGTCATCGACACCGCCAACGCCATGCAGTCGAGCCTGATCGGGCTCCTGCAAAAATAGGCTTAAGCCGTGCTCGCTCCCTTCGCCGCCGCCAAGGCCTACGCCGCAATTCAGGCGCAGGCCCAGTCCTTGAGCCAGGCCGCCGGCGCGGGCGCGGGCGCGACAGACGCCGCGCAGGGGCCAGGCTTCGGCGACATGCTCAAGGGCGTGCTCAACGACACGATCGCCTCGTCGCGCAACGCCGAGCAGTTGATGACCGCCCAGGTGCAGGGCAAGGCCAACCTGGTCGACGTCGTCACCGCCATTTCATCGGCAGAGACCAACCTGCAGACGGTGATGGCGATCCGCGATCAGGTGATCGCCGCCTACCAGCAGGTCATGCAGATGCAGATCTGAGCGTTCGCCTCTAAGGTGGCGTTATGGTGCCGCCGATGGTCGAGCTTAGAGGTATTTCCAAATCCTTCGACGGCGGGCGCACGCACGCCGTGCGCGGCGTCGATCTCGTGATCGGACGGGGCGAGTTCGTCGCTCTGGTCGGCGGCTCGGGATCGGGCAAGACGACGACACTGAAGATGATCAACGGCCTCGTCGCGCCCGACACAGGCCAGGTTCTTGTCGCCGGCGAGGCCGCCGGCGCTGTCGCGCCGCACCTGTTACGCCGGCGGATCGGCTACGTCTTCCAGGAGATTGGCCTCTTTCCCCACCTGACGGTGGCCGAGAACATCGGGATCACGCCGAAGCTCATGGGCGAGCCGAAGGACGCGATCGCCGCCCGCGTCGCCGAGCTGCTCGATCTCGTCGGCCTTCCGCGCGATTTCGCCGCCCGCCGCCCAGCCGCCTTGTCCGGCGGTCAGCGTCAACGGGTGGGCGTCGCCCGCGCGCTCGCCGCCAAGCCCAGCCTGATGCTGATGGACGAGCCGTTCGGGGCGCTCGACCCCGTCACCCGCGATGCACTTGGTCGCGACTACCGCGCGTTGCACGAGAACCTCGGCCTGACCACGCTCATGGTCACCCACGACATCACCGAGGCCGTGCTGCTGGCCGACCGCATGGTGATCATGGACGCCGGCGCCATCCGCGCCGATGGGACGCCGGCCGCGCTTCTCGCCGCGCCCGACGCCGCCGTCCGCGCGCTGATGGAAACCCCGCGCCGCCAGGCCGAACGGGTGCGCGAGCGGCTGGAGGCCAGCGCATGAACGAGCGCCTGGCGGCGGCGTTTGGGCTGCTGCCCAGCTACCTCGGACAGCATGTGCTGCTCAGCGCCTCGGCGCTCGTGCTCGGCATCGCGTTCAGCCTGCCGCTCGCGGTCGTCGCGAGCCGCAACCCGCGGTTGCGCTGGGGCGCGCTCATGGGCGCGGGCCTCATCCAGACGATCCCTAGCCTGGCGCTGCTGGCGCTCTTCTTTCCGCTCCTGCTCGCGCTCTCGGCGCTGAGCCGCGGCCTGCTGGGGGTCGGCTTCCAGGCGCTGGGCTTCCTGCCTTCGCTGCTGGCGCTGACGCTCTACTCGACGCTGCCGATCTTAAGGAACGCGACCACCGGCATCCTGGGCGTCGATCCGGCCGCGGTGGAGGCGGCCAAGGGCGTCGGCATGACCGACCGCCAGCGCCTCTTCATGGTCGAGCTGCCGCTCGCCGCGCCGGTGATCATGGCCGGCATCCGCACCGCGGCGGTCTGGACCATCGGCACGGCGACGCTCTCGACGCCGGTCGGCCAGACCTCGCTCGGCGACTACATCTTCTCCGGCCTGCAGACCGAGGACTGGGTGCTGGTCCTGTTCGGCTGTGCAGCGGCGGCAGGCCTGGCGCTCGTCGTCGATCAGCTGCTCGGCCTCATCGAGGCGGGCGCGGCGCTCCGCGACCGCCGGCGCGTCATCGCCGGTGCGGCCGGTCTCATCGTGGGCACGCTCGCCGCGCTGGCGCCCCTCGCCCACGGCGCCGGGGCGGGCGAGCGGGTGACGATCGGCGCGAAGAACTTTTCCGAGCAGTACATCCTGGCCACTGTGATGAGCGACCGCCTGCGCGCAGCTGGCTTTCAGGTCGCCGAGAAGGACGATCTCGGCTCGGCGGTGGCGTATCAGGCGGTCGCTAGCGGCGAGATCGACGCCTACGTCGACTATTCCGGCACGCTGTGGACCAATGTGCTCAAGCGCACGGACACCCCGCCGCGCGCCCAGTTGCTTTCCGAGCTGACCCAGGCGCTCGCGGCCCGCGACCATGTCGAGGTGCTGGGCGCGCTGGGCTTCGAGAACGCCTATGCGCTCGCGATGCGCCGGGACCAGGCAGATCGGCTCGGGATCCATTCGATCGCCGACCTCGCCGCCCACGCGTCGGACCTGACGCTCGGCTCCGATCTCGAGTTCCTCTCGCGGCCGGAGTGGGCGGCTCTGAAGAGCGCTTATGGCCTCAACTTCAAGGCCGAGCGGCGCTTCCAGCCGACGTTCATGTACAAGGCGGTGACCAGCGGCGCGGTCGACGTGATCTCGGCCTTCTCCTCAGACGGTCGGATCGCCGCCGACGATCTGGTCGTGCTCACCGACCCCAAGCAGGCGATCCCGCCCTACGACGCAGTGATCCTGCTCTCGCCCAAGCGGTCGACCGACGCCCGCTTCAAGGCGGCGCTCCAGCCGCTGATCGGCGCGATTCCGGTCGAGGCGATGCGCAAGGCCAACCTCAGCGTCGACCGCGACCAGGACAAGCAGACGCCAGCGCAGGCGGCCCAGGCGCTGGCGAAGGCGATCGCGCGCTAGCCGGAGGCTTGAATTAGCCGCCCATTAACCATGTTCCGGTCAGTCTGAGGCCCTCCCGACGCCGCTCGCGTTTGTTTCACTGAAAGGGCCCTTCCCATGTCCGGCGCGGAAGTTCTCGACGTCGGCCGCGACGCGATCTGGCTCACGCTGCAGCTTGCCGCGCCGATCCTGATCGTCGGCCTGATCGTCGGCGTCGCCATCGGCCTGATGCAGGCCCTGACCCAGATACAGGAGGCGACGCTGGTCTTCGCGCCGAAGATCCTGGCGATTTTCGTCGCCCTGCTCGTCTTCCTGCCGTTGATGGGGGCGCTGATGGGCGGCTTCATGCACCAGATCGCCGCCCGCATCGCGGCGATGTGACGCCGGATGGGCCACTACGCGACGGCTGCGCAGGTCTGGGCGGCCGCTCTCGTCTTCTCCCGCATCGGCGCTTTGGTCATGGTCATGCCGGGCGTCGCCCAGGGCAACGTGCCGCCGCTCATCCGCCTGTCGTTCGCGCTCGTGCTCGCCATGTGCATCGGCCCGATCGCCCAGCCCTACCTGCCGGTCGAGCCGGCGACGGTCGACGGGACTGCCTTCTACATCGGCCGCGAGGTGCTGATCGGGCTGACCATCGGCGCCCTGTTGCAGGTTTTTCTGACCTCGCTCAGCGCGGCGGGCGAGTTCGTCTCGGTGCAGACCACGCTCGCCTTCGCCCAGACCGCCAACCCGACCGAGGCCATTCCAGGAACGACGCTCTCGACCTTCCTCACCCTGATGGGCATCACGCTGATCTTCGACACCGACCTGCACCGGCTGTTCATCGCGGCGATGGCGCACAGCTACACGCTGTTTCCGCCGATGCGCGCCCTGCCGCTGAACGACGTGGGCGCGCTTGCAGCCGAAACGGTCAGCAAGTCGTTCGCGCTCGGCCTGCAGCTCGCCGCGCCGGTGGTGGTCTTCGCGCTCGTCTTCAACATCGCGACCGGTCTCGTCGGGCGGATGATGCCGCAGTTCCAGATCTTCTTCGTCGCCACGCCGCTCAGCCTTCTGCTCGGGCTCTCGATCTTCGCGCTCAGCCTCGGCGGCATCGGGGTGGTCTGGTCGAGCGCCTACGAAGACTTCCTGCGCAACTTCGTGTGACGCATGGCTGAAGAGAACGACGCCGCCACGAAGACCGAAGAGCCTACCCCGCGAAAACTCGAGGAGGCGAGGAAACGCGGCGAAGTCGCCAAATCGATCGATGTCCCGGCCTTCGCCTCGCTCGCGGCCGCCGCCGGATTCGTCGCCGTCGCCGGCGGCTACCTGGCGCGCAACCTGGCCGAACAGCTGCGGCCCTTCATCGCCCACGCCAGCGAATATGATCTTTCGGGCGACGGCGGGGTGGACCTCTTGCGCCAGGCGGCGGCCGCAGCCGCGCCCATCGTGATCGGGGTGACGATGGCCGCGGCCCTCGCCGGCGTTGGCGGCAACCTGATCCAGCAGGGGTTTCTGTTCACCGGCGAACGCATGAAGCCCGACTTGTCGCGTGTCTCGCCGATCGCCGGCTTTCGCCGGCTGTTCGGCATAGACGGGCTGGTCCAGTTCCTCCGGTCGGCGCTGAAGATCGGCCTCGTCGCCGGCATCGCCTATCTCGCCATCCGACCGCGCCTGCCGGACTTCCTGCAAGCCGTGACCATGGACCCGATCGGCGCCCTTCCGCTCGCCGGCGACGCGCTGCGCGCTCTCTTGGTGAGCGTGCTTGCAGTGCTGGGCATAGGGGCCGCGCTCGACTGGCTCTGGCAGCGCCATCGCTTCCTCACCCGCATGCGGATGACGCGAGAGGAGCTGAAAGAGGACTTCCGCCAGTCCGAGGGCGACCCGCACGTGCGCGCGCGCCTGCGCCAGATCCGCTACGACCGCGCGCGGCGGCGGATGATGCAGAACGTCCCGAAGGCGACCGTCGTGGTGACCAACCCGACCCACTTCGCCGTCGCGCTCCGCTACGAGCAGGGCGACACGCCGGCGCCCGTATGCGTCGCCAAGGGGATGGACGAGGTCGCGCTGCGCATCAAGGCTGTCGCCGAGGAGCATCGCGTGCCGGTCGTCGAAGACGCGTCACTCGCCCGCGCCCTCTACGCGACCGTCGACATCGACCAGTCCATCCCGCGCCAGCACTATGAAGCCGTCGCCAAGGTCATCGGCTTCGTGATGCGCCAAGCTCAACGCCGGCGCGCTCGATTGTAAACGCCGGCTAACATCTGGGGCGAGCGCCGCCGTCACCCGCCGCGATGCCGACTCAATTGACGGAAGACTATGATCGCGCAACTGATTCGCGATGTCCGCGGTCGGTCGGGCTGAGGGGGCCGCGTGAGCACGCCGCAGTTACGGACGGAAGGCCAACGCCTGCGCCGCCTCGACCCGTTCGCCGTGGCCGCGGGCGTCTTCCTCTTGCTCGCGCTCGCTTTCGGCGTCTACCCGGCGATCCGCGCGGGGCCGCAGTCGCTCGGCGGGGTGCTGCTGCTGACCGGGCTGGCCGGCGTCGCCTTCTTCGCCATCCTGGCGCTGCGCAGCCAGCGCGCCGGGCCGGCCGAGGGCCTGGAGATCATCAACCTCATCGAGGCGATCAGCGAGCCGGTGGCGCTTTCCACCGCCGACGGGCGCGTGCTGGCCAACAACGCCGCCTGGATCGCGGTGGCCGGCGACGGCGGGCGGCTGCCGAAGTCCGCCGACCAGGGCGGCCTGTTCGCCGCCATCGGGCAGGCCCGCCGCGGCGAAACCGGCCGGGTGATGCTGCGGACCAAGGCGGGTCCGACCGCGGCCCGCCTGAGCGTGCTCGACCAACGCCGCTATCTGGTCGAGCTCCTTGTCGAGCCGGCGCTACCGGCGGCGAAGCCCTCCTTCGGCCACTCGCCGGCGCCGCTCAAGGCCCAACGCGGCGCTCCGGCCGAGCTCGACGCCTTTGCGGCCGCTGCTCCCTTCGGCGCGGCGCTCCTCGACGGCGATGATCCCGCCACCGCCGCGATCGTCCGCGCCAATGCGGCGCTCGAAACCATGGCGGGAAAGCGCGGGCTCGCCGGGACCAAGCTGGCCTCGCTGATCGACGCCGCTTCGTGGGCGGAGGTCACCCCGGCGGTCGCCGGCGGCCGACCAGGCCCATTCGAGGTGCGCCTTGCCCAGGACCCGGCCGGCATCGCCCAGCTCTACCTGACTCGCGGACCGGGCGGCCTCATCGCCTTTCTCGTCGACGTGTCCGAGCAGAAGCAGATGGAGCTGCAACTGGCGCAATCGGAGAAGATGCGCGCCATCGGCCAATTCGTCTCCGGCGTCGCGCACGACTTCAACAACCTGCTCTCGGCAATCACGCTCCGGCTCGACGAGCTCTCGCTGCGCCATCCGGTGGGCGACCCCTCCTACCAGGGCCTTGTCGAGCTCCGCTCCACCGCCGACCGCCTGGCCGACCTGGTGCGCAAGCTCTTGGCCTACTCGCGCAAGCAGACCCTGCAGCGCGAGGTGCTCGAGCTCGGCGGTTTGGTCAGCGAGATCGAGGTCTTGCTTCGCCGCGTGCTGCGCGAGGATGTGCGGCTGGAGACCGACTATGGCCGGAACTCCCCACTGGTGCGCATCGACCGGGGCCAGCTCGAGACGGCGGTGATGAACCTCGCCGTCAACGCCCGCGACGCTGTGCGTGCAAAGGGCGGCGGGGTCGTGCGCATCAGGACCGCGCGCTTGAGCCTCGCCGACGCCCGCGCGCTGGGGTACGCCGATCCGCGCGCCGGCCCGGGCGACGTGGCGCTGATCGAGGTGGCCGACAACGGGCCGGGCATCCCGCCCGACGTGAAGAGCAAGATCTTCGATCCCTTCTTCACCACCAAGCCGGTCGGGGAGGGGACGGGGCTTGGCCTCTCGACCGTCTACGGCATCGTTAAGCAGGCCGAGGGCTGGATCGAGGTCGACTCGACGCCCGACCAGGGCGCGACGTTCCGCGTCTTCCTGCCCGTGTACGTTCCCCCGCCCGAGCTGAAGGCGGTCACGCCCCTGGCCCCGCCGCCGAGGCCCGCGGCGCGCGACCTCTCCGGCTTCGGCCGCATCCTCTTCGTCGAGGACGAAGACATGGTGCGCGAGGTGGCCGCGCGGCTGCTGCGCGCCCGCGGCTACGAGGTGCTGGAGGCCGCCGACGGCGAGGCGGCGCTGCTGCTCGCCGAGGAATACGCCGGCAAGATCGACCTCCTGATCTCCGACGTCGTCATGCCGGGCATGGACGGCCCCAAGCTGCTCAAGGCGGCGCGACCGCACCTGGGCTCGGCGCCGGTGATGTTCATCTCCGGCTACGCCGAAGCGGAGTTCTCCGACCTCCTGGAGGACGAGCCTGGCATCACCTTCCTGCCCAAGCCGCTCGACATCAAGATCCTCGCCGAGCGCGTCAAACAACAGCTCCAGCCGGCGGCCTAAGCGCCCTGCAGCGCGCGGTCGGCGGCGAGGTAGCTGGCGAAGCTCGGCCGGCCGACCGTCCGCTCGATGAAGCCAATCAGCGCCGGGCTTTCGGGGATGGCTTTGGTGATGCGCACGGCGCAGTTGATCGCCCCGCCAACGAGCATGTCCGCGGCCGAAAACGTGTCCCCGGTCAGGTACGGCGTGCGCGACAGGGTGGCCTCGAGGTGGCCGACCATGTCCTCGAAGACGCCGAAGGAAACCCCAGGTTTTTCATACACCCAGCCGCCGAACTTCGCAGCGAGGACCGGGTCGATCACCGCATCGTTGTAGACGAGCCACGAGAGATACGGGCCCCGCCGGGGATCGCCGATCGGCGGGG
>DATNIH010000090.1:0-3032 GCA_035604515.1 Caulobacteraceae bacterium
GGACCTGTGCCTGCGGCGCCTGCACGACCGCCAGTTCTGGCGCGACCTGAAGGCGCGGGTCACCGATCCCGAGCCCAAGGCGCGCGCGCCGATCTCCGAGGAGCTGGTCACCGCCGACGCCCGCATCGTCGCCTTCCAGTCTCGCCCGCTGCCCGACGGCGCGACGCTGATCGGCTTTGTCGACGTAACGGACACGCGCCACCTTGAAGGCGCGCTGCGGGAACGCGAAGCGGCGCTGGCCGAGGCCGAGCGGCTGAAGCGCGAGTTCGTCGGCAACGTCTCCTACGAGCTGCGCACGCCGCTGACGACCATCATCGGCTACTCGGAGCTGCTCGAGCGCGGCGGTGAGGGGCTGTCGGACCGCGGGCGCGGCCACGTGGCGGCGGTGCGTTCGGCGGCGATCCAGCTTGGCCGCTCGATCGACGACGTGCTCGACATCGCCCAGATCGACGCCGACGAAATGGCGCTGGACATGGAGGACGTCGATGTTCGGCGCCTGCTCGAGGCCGCCGCCGGCCGCTGGGCGCAGGCGGCCCTGAGCAACAAAGTGCTGCTGACGGTCGCCGCCGGCGCCGACGTCGGCCTGATCCGCGGCGACTCGCGCCGGCTTGGCCAGATGCTGGACCACCTGATCGAGAACGGCCTGCGCCAGACCCCGGCCACCGGGCTGGTGACGCTGGCGGCCGAGCGCGGCGGCGGCGAGGTGCGCCTGATCGTCTCCGACACCGGCCGCGGCATCCCCTTCCACGTGCAGGCGCACATCTTCGACCGCTTCGTCGGCCGCGATCAGGGCGGGCCGGGCCTCGGCCTGGCGCTGGTGAAGGCGCTGGTGGAGCTGCACGGCGGCTGGGTAGCGCTGGAGAGCGAGCCGGGCGCCGGCGCCACCTTCACCTGCCACCTGCCCGAGGGCGCGCACGCCCCCGCGGCGGCGCCGGAGTTGTTCTAGAGCGCTCGCACACGGCAAGGCGGCGCAGTCTGGAGCGCGCGCCGAGGGCCGGCGGGGCCATAGGTCAGCGCGGCGTCGGCGCACCGGTGGCCGACAACCCATGCAGGGCCCCAAACGCGCGCTCCAGATGGGTTCCCAAGCTGAGCGAGGGATCCTCGATCCAGGCGCGCGCGGCGTGGCCGAACACGGCCATGCCGGTTCCAGCCGCCAAGGTCGCCAGGTTCGCCTCCACCCCGCGTCGCTGCAAAGCGGCGGCCACGGCGGCGGTCGTCGAGGCCGCCTTGGCCAACTCGCGTTCCTGCAGCGCCGGTGTGCAGGCGATGACCTCTCGCGCCGGCTCGGTGAACGGCCGGTTGGCCTCGAGCATCCTTTCGATGGACCGGAACGTCCAAAGCAGGACCTCCATCGGCCCCAGCGCGGCGGGCGCCTCGGCAATAGCCGTGCTCAACGCCGCATGCAGGGCGGCTTCGCCATCGAAAAGGACTTCCCGCTTGTCCGGGAAGTGACGGAAGAAGGTTCGCTCGGTGACGCCCGCCCGGGCAGCGATCTCTGCGGCCGTGGTCCGATCGTAGCCACGCTCGCGGTACAGCTCCAACGCCGCCTTCTGGAGGCGACGGCGCACATCTTCCCGGCTCCGAGGCACCTGACCCGCTAACTCCTGTTGTCAGTCACTGACATATCCGATATGTCAGTCACTGACCCAACGTAGAAACGTTCGGCATGGGGCGCAATGCGAGCACTCCCGCGCCGATCGCCGACCGGAGAATGACCATGAGCGTTCCCCTATCCGCCGACGGCACGATGAGGACCATCCGCTTCCACGCCTACGGCGAACCCGTGGACGTGCTGCGGCTGGAGGAGGCGGCGATCCCGGGTCCTGGTCCGGGCAGGATACGCGTGCGGGTGCATGCGTGCGGACTGAACCCGGCCGATTGGGCGTTATGCCGGGGCCTGTTTCCGGGCGATCTGCCGCGCGGCGTTGGCCTGGACGTCTCCGGGGTTGTCGACGCGGTGGGCGAGGGCGTCACCGATGTCAGCATCGGTGATTCCGTCCTCGGCCCCGCCGACTATGCCGGCAGCGCGAGCGCTGGCTTGGCGGACCACGCAATCCTAAGTTACTGGACCCGTGTTCCGCCGGGTCTCGACATGGTCGAAGCGGCCGCCCTGCCGATGGCGGTCGAGACGGCGTTTCGCTATCTCGCATGGCTCGGCGTTGGGGCGGAACATACGCTCCTGGTCAATGGCGGCGGAACGATGATCGGGTTCGCCGCTGTTCAAATGGCCATCATGCGAGGCGCCCGGGTCATCGCGACCGCCGGCGAGACCTTTGCCGACCAACTGCGCACGTTGGGCGCCGCCGTGGTCGGCCATGGTGACGGGATGGTCGAAAGAGTCCGCGAACTCGCCGGTTCGCCGCCGGACCTGGTCTTCGACACCGCGCCGACCAACCTGAACCCGGGGGTCGCCCCTGGCGTGCTGCGTGATCTCGTTGAGATCGTGGGCGGCGATCCTCGGCGGGTCATCACCTGTGCCGATCTCGCCGGGGCCACAGAGCTGGGCGTCCGCACCGGCTTCGCAGAAGAACCCACGGGAGAAGACGGGGCCGTCCTGCGCTGGGACGTGCTCGGCGACTTCGCGCGGCTTGCCGGCGAGGGCCGGTTCACCGTGCCGATCGCGCGCACCTTCGCCCTCGAAGAATGGCGGGACGCGCTCGACATCAGCCTGAGCGGCCGAGCGCACGGCAAGCTCGTGATCCTGCCGGCCGAGTGACCCGGAAAATCCGGGGCCGTAGCGCTGAGGCGCATGAGCACACGGCCTAATCCCGAAACACCCCGGCCATGAACAGCGCCAGCGCGGGCTCGACTTGGCTCAACGGATCGCCTGTCGGCGGCAGGTGGCCGTCGGCGGCCATGCGGGCGAGGCCGTAGACCGCGCCGCGAGCCAGCAGCACCTGGGCGTCGATATCGTCGCTGCGCAGCAGGCCGGCGGCGCCGGCTTCGCTGAACAGGCCGTGCAGCAGCGCGTGGGTCTGGGCGTTGATGCCCATCAGCGTCGAGGAGCCGGCGTAGTCGATCAGGTCGCGGTT
>DATNIH010000091.1:0-15719 GCA_035604515.1 Caulobacteraceae bacterium
AGCCCAATCGATGTCGCTTCACCTGATCAAGCTTTGCGTCGGCGCCGATACGCCGGAGGACCTGCGCGCCTGGCGCGAGGCGCGCGCCAAGGCGGGCCACCGGCCCATCGTCCACACCCGCAACACGCCCAAGCGCGCGGCCGAGCTGCTGGACGGCGGCTCGCTCTACTGGGTGTTCCGCGGGGTGGTGCTGATCCGCCAGCGCATTGCCGCGATCGAGACCGTGGGGGAAGGCGTGCAGCGGCGCTGCGAGATCCTGCTCGACGACGCCCTGATCCCTACGGCCCCGCAGCCGCGCCGCGCGTTCCAGGGCTGGCGCTACCTGGAGACCAAAGATGCGCCGGTCGATTTCGGCGAGGCCGCCAACGGCGATTTGCCGCTCGAACTGGCGCGACGGCTGCGCGAAGCGGGGGCTTGGTAGGCGCTCAAGCGCGCGTAGAGACGACGACCAAGAGTAGACATCCCGAACGTCCGAAATGGGTGGTTAGCGGATTTTGGCGACACACCCTCGGCCAGCTTTCCCCTGCTCCGCGGTTCATGGCCTAGCTAGGGTTCGCGCTGCCGCCAGAGGCGGGGCCGCAAGAGCATGTCCGAGATCTTCATCTCCTACCCCGTTCGACCTGGGGGTGCGGCGGTTTCAGTTCCTCGCGACGTAGCGCCCGTCGACGCTGGAGAGGAAGGCTTCTCTGACTCCATCCAGACAACGAAGGCGCCGATAAGCAGAATCGGGCCCCACAGGTACCTCACCAAAACGGCCATGCCCGCACCGGCGAGCCCTGCCATCAACCAGCCGGTGAGGATGTCCCGCCAGCTTCCTTGGCCTTCGACCATCCCGCCTGCCACGAACACGATCAGTCCAGCGATAGCCCCGAGCACGAGGCCGATCTTGGGGTACAGACCGCGTAATTTCGCGGCCAACCCAGCCGAGCCGCCTGAGCTGGCCGCGATTGCAGGCGCGCCGCCCGAGTTCGACGTCACGCCGCGCCCGGAGGCGCGCGCGGTTAGCGTCGGCTGACTTCGGGCGCTGACGCGTCCCTCCACAGGCGCGGCGCTCATCCGGGTGCGGCTGTCCAGATCAACCACAGAGTCGATCACCCTCAGCACCGCAGCGAAGTCCTCTTTCAGTTGAGCAAGCAGGTCCGGGTCAGAGGCGGCCTGGTTGTCGAAGCCAGGCGGGGTGAAGATCGTGCCGCCCCGCGCCGTTGGGAGCGCCACGAACAACTGATTGGCGTGACCGAGGCAGAGCGGCTGGCCGAAGCGCCCGCGCCTGTCCAGACCGCGAAACCGCTCCATGAAGTCGGGCGTCAACAACGCGCGCGCCATCACCTGGTCGTCCGAGAATACGTCGTAAGCGCTCTCGAAGGCCCGGTCCTCCAGGCCCACCGGCGCCAGTCGCTGCGGGCCGACCTCATGGGGCGGCCCCCTCGCGCCCGCCGGCACGACGATCGTGTCGCCGGACAGGCGGTTCAGCAGGGTGACCTCGACAACCAACCCGTCGAACGCGACTTTGCTCCAGCGCAGCGAACGTCGTCGCAAAGCCCTCACCTGCGCGATGACCACCGCCAGTCCCCGGTAGCTGCCGACCAACGCATCGTCGCCTTTCAACACGTCGAACGGGAAGAGCGCCTGCAGGAGCTGCAGCTGCGCCTTCGGCGGCCGCTGGTAGTGAAGCTCGCTCGACGTTCCGATCAGCATCGGCACGACCCGCGCCTTGTAAAGGCGGGCATATGGACGAGCCAACGGAAGGGCGGCGAGTGCAGAAGCAGCGACGACGCCCCCAAAGAAGCTCGTCCACCCGATCAAGGAAAAATCATTGTCGTCCCCGAGGAATAGCCACTTCTGCAACAGGGCGAGCCCGGCGATGGCGAGCGGCGCCATCCAGAGCCAGCGACGGAAATATAGCTTCTGAGCCAGCCGCCTGACCGCTTCCAGCTCATCAAGAACTGGCCCGAGGGCCCCTGCGCCCCGAGCTGGACTCACAGGGTCCGGGCGACTCCACGCCGAGAGCACGAGAGCGAAGACGACGGCCGCCGCGATGGCGAAGCCGACAGAAGCGCCGAGCGCCAACAACAGATGGACAAACATGCCGGTCAGACCGGGGCTGGCGCGCCCGGTCAGGAGGACGAGCCAGAAGACTGCAAAGGCGGCGAGCGCAATTCCCAGTAGCCAGCGGCGGCCGGCGGCGACGCTGATGGGTCCCCAGTCGTCGGCTTGAGCTACCTCGCCGGCGGTTGCGGGGGGTCGGTTAGGTCGCTGATCTCCCAAACGAGTAGCACCTTCTCGCCACCGTGACCGCGCAACCGGCGGCGTCCATTGGGGACACGACGACCTGGACCTGCCGCACCCTGATCGTGTCGTCAGACATCCCGCGCTCCTCAGCCCCAGTATCCGCGACTGTCCGCCCGGTGATGAAGCCCGCCAAGCTGAATAATCTTGATCTGAGGAAAGGTCGGCTTCGCTTTGAGATGTCACCGTGGACGGGCGATCGTCGTTGACGCGCGCCTATGCCGGCCAGTTGTCGATCAGGCGGGCCCTGCCGAGGCGGGCGGCGACGAAGACGCGGGCTTTGGCGGCGCCGATCGGGCCGGGGCCCAGTCGCGCGAGAGTCTCGGCGTCGCGGACATCGAAATAGTCGACCGGGCCGAAGCCGGCCTCGATCAGCGCGGCATAGCCGCGGGCCTCGACCGCCTGCACCGGCATGCCGTCCTGCAGCGCCGCTGCCGCCGTGCGCAGCGCGGCGTGAAGGCGCGGCGCGACCGCGCGCTCGCCTGCAGTCAGGTAGACGTTGCGCGAGGAGAGGGCGAGGCCGTCGGGCTCGCGCACGGTCGGGGCGCCGACGATCTCGACCGGCAGATCGAGGTCGCGGGCCATGCGCCGGATCACCAGCAGCTGCTGGAAGTCCTTCTCGCCGAAGATGGCGATGTCGGGCGCGGCCTGGATCAGCAGTTTGGCGACGATGGTGGCGACGCCGGCGAAGTGGATCGGCCGCGCCTCGCCGTCCATCGGGCCGGAGACCCGCTTGACGCTGACCGTGGTGTCGAAGCCGTCGGGGTACATCTCGGCGACGCTGGGGGCGTACAGGAGGTCGCAGCCGGCGGAGGCGAGCAGGGCCGCATCGCGCGGCTCGTCGCGGGGATAAGCGTCGAAATCCTCGCTCGGCGCGAACTGGGTCGGGTTGACGAACAGGCTGGCGACCACCCGGTCGGCTTTCGCCTTGCCGAGCCGCACCAGCGACAGGTGGCCCTGGTGCAGAAACCCCATGGTCGGGACCAGCGCCACCCGCTCGCCGGCCTGGCGCCACGCGCGGACGGCCTCACGCAGGGCGGCGACGGTGCGGCAGGCGGGCAGGTCTCGGCTCATGTGGCGCTCTGGCGACAGGGGCCGGAGCTATGACGGAGCGGCCGGGCCGATGTCCAGCGTAGCCTTTACGCCGCGTTGACGCGCCCGGCGCGCCGGTGTCTCGTCCGCCTGCGGGGCCGCGCGATTCTGGGTCCGGCGAGCGGCGGCGGTTTCGGAGGCCTCGGCATGCGCGTGGTCGTCATCGGCAATGAGAAGGGCGGGGCGGGCAAGTCCACTGTCGCCGTGCACCTGAGCGTCGCCCTGGCCCACGACGGCGCGCGGATCGCCGTGCTCGATCTCGATCGCCGCCAGCAGTCGATGGCGCATTTCTTCGCCAACCGCGCCCGCTGGATCGAGGCCAATGGCGCATCGCTGCCGCAGCCGCTGGCGCTGGGCGATGTGGCCGACGCGGCCAGACTGGACGCGGCGCTGGCGACCGCCGCCGACTGCGATTTCCTGGTGATCGATACGCCGGGCGCCGACACCGAGCTCGCACGGCTGGCGCACCAAAAGGCCGACCAGATCGTCACGCCGATGAACGACAGCTTCGTCGACTTCGACGTGCTGGGCGTGGTCGATCCGGTCAGCCTCGATCTGCTGCGTCCCAGCCTCTACTCCGAGACGGTGTGGGAGGCGCGCAAGGTCAAGGCCGCCGAGCGCGGCCGCTCGCTGGACTGGGTGGTGTTGCGCAATCGCCTGGCCTCGGCCGATCCGCGCAACCGCCGCCGGGTGGACGAGCGGCTGAACGCCCTGTCGCGCCGCGTCGGCTTTCGCGTGCTGCATGGACTCGGCGACCGGGTGATCTACCGCGAGCTGTTTCCGTTCGGCCTGACCGTCGCCGACCTCGGCCCGACCGTGCGGCCGGTGCAGGTGTCGCTCGGTCACATCGCCGCCAGGCAGGAGCTCCGTGTGCTGATGGTCGAACTCGGCCTGGCGGCGCGGCCGATGGCGGCGGAGTAGCTGCAGCGGTCATGATCTTCGTCGCGCTCGGCGTCCTGGTGCTGGCGATCCTCGTCGGCCTGGGGCGCCGTCCGCTGATGGCGCGCGCGCCCGGCCGCGTCGCCGGCCTTGCGCTTGCGGTCGTCGCCGCGGCCATCGCCGCCTACGACGCGGCGCGGGGTGGCTGGCTCGGCGGGTCGATCCTGCTCACGGCGGCGCTTTGGCTGGCGACCTCGTCGTGGCCGCCGCGGCGCAAGACCGTCGGGGGCGCCATGAGCCGGGCCGAGGCCGCTTCAATGCTCGGCGTCGCGGAGGCCGCGGGACGCGACGAGGTCGAGGCCGCCTATCGCCGGCTGATGTTCCGTGTACATCCGGATCAGGGCGGCGCGGCCGGACTCGCGGCCCAGCTCAACGCGGCTCGGTCGGTATTGTTAGGATAGGGCGCTAACTAGCGCGCCGCCGCCACGCAGGGTTGGTTTTTGGCCAGCACTACGGCGCAGGCCTGCTGGGCCTCGCCGGCGGTGAAGCCGGTGAAGACGGCGCGATAGCCGCGGCCGACATGGTCGACCTGGCCTTCGCGATCGTCGAACAGCGACCGGAACGCGTCGGCGACATAGTCGACCTGGCGGGTGGCCAGCAGGCCCGAGGCGAACTCACCGACCTCGACCGACCAGTTGCGCGGCTGGGACGCTTGCGCCGCCGGCGCGGTCTGATTCGGCCGCAGCAGCCCGGCGTGCGGGACTTCCTGCGTCAGGGATGGACGCGAAGCGGCCAGTTGGGTCACGCCCGCCGGCACGAAGCTCACCGGCGTGCCGTGCGCTGCCGCGGTCAGCACGATATCGATCGCGTCCTCGTCCTCGTCGCCATCGCCCGGCTCGGCCTGGGCCCCAATGGCGCCGGCCATCGGCGAGCGCTCGAACATGTTCTGCGTCAGGATCAGGTTCTCGCCGTGGGCGCGGCGCTCTTCGACGTCGAAGCCGGTCAGCAGCAGGTCTTCGACGTTGGCGTTGCGCGCGGCGCCCGACGATCCGCCCATCACCACCACGATCAGGCGATGGCCGTCGCGGACGGCGGAGGCGGCGAGGTTGAAGCCGGCGGCCGTCGTGAAACCGGTCTTGAACCCATCCATCCCGGGCATCGCGCCCAGCAGATGGTTGGTGTTGTTCATGGTCCTGCCGCGGTAGGTGAACGCCTCGTCGCCGAAATAGTGGTAGTACTGCGGGTAGTCGCGCAGCACGGCCCGACAGAGGATGGCGATGTCGTGCGCGGAGCTGATGTGGCGGCTGTCGGGCAGGCCGTTCGGGTTGACGAAGTGCGAGCGGGCCATGCCCAGCTCCTGCGCCTTCATCGTCATCATGGCCGCGAACCGGCTCTCGCTGCCGCCGATCTTCTCGGCCAGCGCCACGGCCATGTCGTTGGCGGAGTGCACCGCCATCGCGTGCATGGCGTCCTCGACCGTGATGGTGTCACCTGGGCGCAGACCGAGCTTGGTCGGGGGCTGCGAGGCGGCGAGCGGGGAGACCGTGATCACGTCGCTCTCGTGCAGGCGACCGGTCGAGAGCGCCTCGAACGCCAGGTAGAGCGTCATGACCTTGGTCACCGACGCCGGATACCGCGGCGAGTCGGCGCGCTTCTGGTAGAGGATCTCGCCCGACGCCGCGTCCATCACGATCGCGGCATAGCGCGGCTCGTCAGCCGGCACGCGCAGGTCCGTTACCGGCGAATAGGTCGCCGGCGCGTAGCCCGCGCCGGGGTATTCATCCTGGGCGAGGGTGGGCGTGGCGCATACGCAGATCGCCGTGGCCAGGGCGGCCATCACGTACGAAAGGCGTCGGGCGGGCTCGGACATTCGGCGGGCTCCGGCGTACTTGGGTTACTGCCGACGGCGAAACTGAAGCGAAAGACTCGCCGTCTGCAAGGTCCTTAGCATGACTTAACTTACGTTTCGCCAAGGTAAACAACACGCTGTCGAAAGCGTCGCAGGCGCCCCTAAGTTCATGGCGAAAAACGGACATTCCTGCCAGATTGCCGCCAGAATCCGGTCATGTTGCAGTGCACAAAAATCGCTTGACTATTGCACTGCAACATGAGATTTCAACGTTCGTCGCACGGGGCGCAGGTCCCAGCCAAGACGTACCGCGCGGCCCGTAACGCCAGCCCAATCCCCTTCGCACGCTTCTCCAAGGAGAGACATCCATGGCCGCCAAAGGCGCCGACACCCTTCAATCGACGGTGGAACAGTTCACCACCGCCGGCAATCAAGCCTTCAAAGACTCGATCGAAAAGTCGCTGAGCGCGCTCGGCGAAGCCAACGCCCACTCGAAGAAGAACCTCGAAGCGGTCGTCGCCTCGGTCACCGCCGCCACCAAGGGCGCTGAAGCCCTCGGCGCGCAAGCGATGGCCTATTCGAAGAAGGCGCTTGAAGACCACGTCACCGCCGCCAAGAGCCTCACCACGGCCAAGAGCGTGCAGGAAGTCGTCGAGCTGCAGACCGCCTACGCCAAAAGCTGGATGGAAGCCTACATCGCCCAGATGAACAAGGCCTCCGAGACCGTCTCCGCGTCGGTCAAGGAAAGCTTCCAGCCGATCAACGAGCGCGTCACCGCGTTCGTCGAGAAGGTCCAAGCCGCTCGCTAGAACACGGTCACACAGTAACGTGATCGCACGCGGTCGGGCTCAGGCCCGGCCGCGTTTTTCTTTGCCTGCGGGAGCCGGCGCGCTAGAGCGTCGGCCATGTCTTCGCCTGAAGCGCGCCTGGCCGCCCTTGGCCTCACCCTGCCGGAGCCCCGCGCCCCGGTGGCCAACTACGTGCCGTTCGTGCGCATCGGGACTGCGCTCTACATCTCCGGCCAGGTCTCGACCGACGCCACCGGCGGCGTTCGCGGCGTCGTGGGCGAGGATGTCAGCGCCGAGGAGGCCAAGCGCGCCGCCCAGATCTGCGGCCTCAACCTGATCGCCCAGATGAAGGCGGCGCTGGCCGGCGACCTGGGGCGCGTGGTGCGGATCGTGAAGCTGGGCGGCTTCGTCCAGGCGGGTCATGGCTTCTTCGACATTCCCCAGGTGCTGAACGGCTGCTCTGACCTGATGGTCGAGGTGTTCGGCGACGCGGGGCGTCACGCCCGCTCGGCGGTCGGAGTCTATCGCCTGCCGCTGAACTTCGCGGTCGAAGTCGACGCGGTGGCGGAAGTCCAGTGAGGGAGCGGTTCGGCGAGGCCTGGGATCGCATCTTCGCGCCGGCCGTTGCGCACCGCGGTTTGTGGAGCAAGGGCGGTCCGCCGGAAAACTCGCTGGGCGCGTTCGAGCTGGCCTGCGAGGCCGGCTACGGCATCGAGCTCGACGTGCAGCTCAGCTCCGACGGCGAGGCGATGGTGTTCCATGACACGCGCCTGACGCGGATGACCGGGCAGGAGGGCCGCATCAGCGACCACACCGTCGCGGACCTTGGCGCCATGACCCTGGCCGGCACGGAGGAGACTATCCCGACCCTGGCCGACACCCTGGCGCTGATCGGCCATCGGGCGATGGTGCACATCGAGCTGAAGACCCCCTACGGCGAGGTCGGTCCGCTCGAGCAGCGGGTGCACGACGTGCTGCTAGACCACAATGGCCCGACCGCGGTGATCGGCTTCAATCCGTACTCCCACGCCTGGTTCGCCGATCGCCATCCGCAGGTGCTGCGCGGCCTCGACAGCTATGCCTACCGCGCCGTGGACAACGCCCGCATGGCGCCCGAACAGCGCAAGAGCTTCGCACGGCTGGAGCACGTCGCCATCGCCCGGCCCCATTTCCTGGCGCTCGGCCTCGACATGCTGCCGAATGAGCGCGCGGACCGGTACCGCAAAGAAGGCATGCCGATCGTGGCCTGGACGGTCCGCCAGCCGGCCGAGTGGGACAAGATCAAGCAGCATTGCGACAACCTGATCTTCGAAGGCTTCGCTGCGTGACAGCGTTGCGTGCGGAGGTAAGCCTTCATCGCCGCGTTTCAGAGATCGGCCGCTCCGCGTGGGACGCCTGCGCCAGCGCCCCCGACCACGCCGACAATCCCTTCATCGCCTACGACTTCCTGGACATCGCCGAAGAGTCCGGCTGCGCCTCGCCGCGCACCGGTTGGGCGCCGCAGCATCTTGCGGTGCGGGATGCGGCCGGCGATGTGGCCGCGGTCGCTCCCGTTTATTTGAAGTCGCACAGCCAGGGCGAATACGTCTTTGACCACAGCTGGGCCGACGCCTACGAGCGCGCCGGCGGGCGTTACTATCCCAAACTGGTGTCGGCATCGCCGTTTTCGCCGGTGACCGGGCCCCGGCTGCTGGTGCGGCCAGACGTCGATCGCGAGCAGGGCCGGCGCATGCTGCTCTCGGGCGCGATCACCGTCTGCGAGAAGATGGACGTCTCCACGCTTGGCATAAACTTCCCGACCGCGGATGAGTGGCGCTTCCTGGGCGAGCAGGGGATGCTGCTGCGGCAGAACCAGCAGTACCACTGGCTGAACGCTGGCTACGCCACCTTCGACGACTTCCTGGGCGCGCTCTCGTCGGGCCGGCGCAAGACCATTCGCCGCGAGCGACGCGACGCCGTGGCCAGCCTCGAGATCCACGCCCTGACCGGCCGCGATCTCACCGAGGAGCATTGGGACGCGTTCCACGCCTTCTACATGGACACCGGGAACCGCAAGTGGGGCCGGCCCTACCTCAACCGGCTGTTCTTCTCGCTGCTGGGTGAGCGGATGGCCGACAAGGTGCTGTTGCTCATGGCGAAGAAGAACGGCCGCTGGATCGCCGGCGCGCTCAACCTGATCGGCGGCGACTGCCTCTACGGCCGCAACTGGGGCTGCGTGGAGGACGTGCCGTTCCTGCATTTCGAACTCTGCTACTACCAGGCGATCGAGTGGGCGATCACCCACGGCCTGGCGCGGGTGGAGGCCGGCGCGCAGGGCCAGCACAAGATCGCCCGCGGCTACCTGCCGACTGCGGTCTATTCCGCCCACTACATTTCCGATCCCGGCCTTTCCGGCGCGGTGGCCCGTTTTCTCGAGGAGGAGCGGCGGCACGTGCAGGGCGAGATGGACTGGCTGGCCGAGGAATATTCTCCCTTCCGGGCCGCTTGAACCGGATTACAAAACCCTAACTGGCTCCTCGGCGCGGCCCTGCTAAGTCGCCTCCCAGCGAATTTGGGGAGTGATTTGGCGATGCGAGCGACGTTCCTGCTATCGGCGGCGATCGCCGCACTCACTGTCGTTGGGGCCGCGCAGGCGCAGCCCACGGCCGCGCAGATCCTGGACGCCAACCACGCGGCGATGGGCGCGGGGCTGGACGGCAAGGGCGCGCTCGACGTGCGTTACGACTATGCCGGTCAGGGCCTCACCGGCGAGGTGCGCTCGACCTACGACATGGCCGGGGGCGGCTTCATCGACAGCCAGGACGTCGGTCCGACGTCGGGCGGCGCCGGCTTCGACGGCAAAACTGCCTGGTGGCGCGATCTGTCGGGCGCGATCACGCCGGAAGCCGGTGGGGACGTCCGCCAGCTCGCGGTCAACGAGGCCTATCGGGACGGCAATCTGTGGTGGCGGGCCGATCGCGGCGGGGCGAAGATCGAAGCGCTTCCGGACCAGACCAGCGGCGACCAGGCATACGATGTGCTGCGGGTCTCTCCCGTCAGCGGCAAGCCGTTCGAAGCCTGGTTCGACGCCAAGACCCACCTGTTGGCGCGCACGGTCGAGAACCAGGGCGCTCAGACCATCACCACCGATTTCACCGACTACCGTCCAATCGCCGGGGTGATGATCGCTGGCAGGCAGATCATCGATGATGGCACGGGACCGCAGTTTCGCCAGACCATGACCATCAAGAGCGTTGCGGCCGGGCCCGCGGCGCCGCCGAGCGCCTATGCCCCCCCGCCGTGGAGCCCGGCCGACGCGCGCATCGCCAACGCGCAGGGCCGGGTCACCGTGCCAATCCAGTTGCTCAACAATCACGTCTACCTGCAGGCGATGATCAACGGGAAGGGGCCGTTCCTATGTATCTTCGACACCGGCGGCCACAGCCTGCTGACGCCCGAGACCGCCAAGGCGCTCGCGGTGCGGTCCGAGGGCGACGTTCCGGGGACCGGCGCGGGCGAAGGCGTGGTCGATTCCGGCTTCGCCAAGGGCGTCGACTTCCAAGTCGGCGACCTCTCGCTCACCGGCCAGACGGTGACCGTGCTGCCGTTTGCCTCCAAGGACGTCGAAGGCTTCGACGAGCAGGGCATGCTCGGATTCGAGCTGGCCCGCCGCTTCGTCACGGTGATCGACTACGGCGCGGGGACGATCACCTTCATCGATCCGGCCAGGTTCGACCCGAAGGGCGCAGGCACGCCGGTGCCGTTCGCGTTCTACAACCATCTGCCGCAGGTGGCGGGCGTGTTCGAGGGGACGCCGGGCCGGTTCGACATCGACACCGGCTCGCGCGTCGAGCTGACCCTGACCAAGCCATTCGTCGAAGCGCACGGCCTCACCGCCAAGCATCCCAAAGGCGTACTGGCGGTGGACGGCTGGGGCGTCGGCGGTCCGTCCCGCTCCTACATGACCCGCGGCGGCTATTTCACCCTGGGGACGGTGCGGATCGACGGCCTGGTCACGAGCTTCGGCACCCAGAGTAAAGGCGCGTTCTCCGATCCAAACCTCCAGGGCAACGTCGGCTCGGGGCTTCTGAAACGGTTCGCGGTGACCTTCGATTACGGCCACCAGATCATGTACCTGAAGCCGCTGCAGCCGCCGGCCGGCGACGTCGGCGTGTTCGACCGCGCCGGGTTCTGGCTCAATATGTCGCCCGCCGGGTTCAAGATCATGGATCTCACCGCGGGCGGCGCCGCGGCGACCAGCGGGCTGAGGGCCGGAGACGAGATCACCGCGATCGACGGCGTTGCCGCGTCAAAGATCGATCTGCCCGACCTGCGCAAGCGGCTGCGCGACGAGCCGGCTGGCACCCAGGTGAAACTGGACGTGCTGGCCGGGGGCCAGGCGAGGGCGGTGACGCTGACGCTGAAGGACCAGATTTAGGATCGCTCCCAGGCCGCTTGCAGGAGCGTCCCGAGCTCGGCGTCGACGTCGGCGGGGGCCGAAAGCAGCGTTCGCGACTTGAGCCGTTCGGACCAGCCCTCGTTCTTCGCAGCCTCCAGCCGCAGGCTTGTGTCGGGCGTCAGCGCTACGCCCAGCATCACCTTGCCGCCCTTGACCGGACGCGCGGCGGCGAACTGGAACGCGCGCGACCAGGCGGTGTAGCCCTTGCGCGCCGTCTGGATCACCGCCGCTGGCGCCCGCGCCCTGCGGTCGACGGCCGCGAAGATCGCCGTCGACGCCGGGTCAGTCCACAGCGCCTCGATCAGTTTGCCCGGTTCCTGCCACGACATCGCCGAGCCGAACGCCTCGCTCAGCACCTGACTGGCGCGGTTCTGCAGCAGGCCGTGATGGTCCTTCATCCACTTCAGGCGCGCGCGGTGGCCGGTGTCGGGACAGGTGCGGGCGATGGCGACCCACTGCTCCAGCGTCTTTCCCGTGTCGCGCTCGAGGCTGGCGCGAAGCGAGGCGAAGTACTTCGCCTGGCGCTCGGTGAGGTTGGGCTGCGGCATGGTTTCGAGGCTCCCGCGTCTCTGCTAGCAGGATAGTCCCGCAAGCGATCAGGCGAGAAGTCATGAGCCTCGACGGCGTCTACGACCCGAACAACATCTTCGCCAAGATCGTGCGTGGCGAGGCGCCGTGCGCGAAAGTGTTCGAAGACCACGACACCATGGCCTTCATGGACGTGTTCCCACAGGGCCGCGGCCACGTGCTGGTGGTGCACAAGCGCGCCCACGCCCGCAACCTGCTCGACGTCGAGCCGGAACCGCTGAGCGCGACCATCCTGACGGTGCAGCGCGTGGCGCGGGCGGTGCGGTTCGCGTTGAAGCCGGACGGCGTCTTCATCGCCCAGTTCAACGGGCAGGTCGCCGGCCAGACCGTGTTCCACCTGCACTTCCACGTCATTCCGCGCTGGGACGGCGTGCCGCTCGGCCGTCACGCTGGCGGCGGCATGGCGGACCTGGGCGAGCTCAGCAAGCTCGCGGAGGCGATCGCGCTGGAGATCTCGTGAGCGAGGCGCTGACACTGCGGTTCACGCGCGTCTCGCCGACCCACCATCGCTTCGAATACCGCCGCGCGGACGGGACCGGCGAGGCGGTGGAGATGGAGACGCGTGGCCTCCTGTTCCACGACCTCCTGCACTACGCGGTGGAGAGCGAGGCCAACCTGCGCGGCTCCTTCTACGGCATCCTGGGCAAGATCGGCGGCTATGAGGAGCTGTCGGTCGCCGGCGGCGCGGCGCTTGGGGGCGAGGTCGCGATCACCGAGCGGGTGGTCGGGGCGCTGACCGGCGCGTTGCGCGCCGACGATCTTGACGCCGCCGCCTTCGTCGCCCAGGCGACGGAGTTCCTCGATATCTACGACGAGCGCGCGCCGCGCTGGTTCACGCCGGCGTTCGTCGCCGCGGTGCGCGAGCGCATGCGCCAACTGCTCGGCCGCTGGAACGCGACGCCGTTCGGCGAGACGCTTGAGCTGATGTTCCTCGTCGACTGATCTGACGACTCTAACGCCGGTCGGTTGAAGGCATAAGCGGCGTGACCCGGAGGCTCTGCGCTTTGATGCGCAGAAGGAGTCGCCTTACGCGTGTAGACAGCGGTATACGCCCCTGGATGATCGATGGGGGATGATGGATGAGTCTCGCAAAAGCGAACGGCAGCACGCATCGGTCGCGGACACTGCACCCCTGGACGCAAATCCTGGAGGTGTTGGCCTTCGCCATTCACCCAGGATCGACCGAAAGCACCACCACGCTCTGCCACTGGGCTGGCACGATCTATCTCACCTCGCAGAACAACCTGACGTTCGACGACGTCGATGCAAGCTTCCTGCAAAACAAACTCAAAGCGTTGAAGAACCTCGTCACCAACACATCGGCGGTCAACGAAAGAATCGAACAGTGGTGGGCCGACGAATGCGTTGTATCCGAGGTAAGTGCGACGACGGCGACCGGATACACTAAGAATATCAAGACGCTTAATAAGGAACGGGGAAAGGTGGCCGACCTCCACAGTAGGATCTACAAGCCGGCGATGGAGGAGTTCCTGGCAACGCCACGCGAGGAGCTGGTCGAGAGCATAAAATCCCTGCGACGCGCCATCGCCGTGACTGTCGTTGTCGTGAACAACGCGATCTTTCATTCAGCGACGGAGACGACAGGCTTTCACGGCGAATCCCGGATATTGCGCTACCTGTTCATCGTCTGGGCCACGCCGCTGCTGACGATGCGCGCAGAAGAGTGGAGCGACGAGGCCAATCGCCCCAAAATGGTCGAGGCTTTTGAGCGCAACTTCATCGAGGCAGCCGCTGGCATGAACCTAGCTTTCGGCTCTAGTCAGGGGACTTGCCTGGGTTGCTGTCGGGCGCTGGACATCTGCCGAGCGGCGCGCGGCAAGGCGGGGAACCCACCCAAGCAGTGGCTGGATCCCCTGGATATGACGGGGACCCAGGGCGGCTCTGTCGTCGGCGCAAGCGCAAGCACCAGCTATCGGCTGCACGCCATGAGCATGATCCTCAGATGACGTTCCTGCGTCGGCGTTACGCCGCGCCGCCACGGTCTGCGGCGTCGCGACGTAAGGAGACGGCCTCGAGCGCCTAGTCCGCCAATGCTGGTTCCTGCGGCTCTGAGGTCGCTTCGGGGGCCCGTGGCTTGCCGGCGCTCGGCGCAGGGGCCGGCGCGTCAAACTCAAAGGCGATCTTGCCGTCCTTCAGCACCACCTTGACGTGGCCACCCTTGGAGAGCCGGCCGAACAGGATGTCGTCGGCGAGCGGCTTCTTGATCTGCTCCTGGATCACCCGGGCCAGCGGCCGGGCGCCGTAGAGCTCGTCGAAGCCGTTCTTGGCCAGCCAGTCGAGCGCGTCTTCCGTCGCCTCGATGGTGACGTGACGGTCGGCCAGCTGCGCCTCGAGCTGCAGAATGAACTTCTGCACCACCATGCGGATGACTTCCGGGGTAAGGGCCTTGAAGGCCACCGTGGCGTCTAGCCGGTTGCGGAACTCCGGCGTGAACAGCTTCTTGATCGCCTCGTCGTCGGCCCCCTCGATCTTCCCGCGGCCGAAGCCGATGGAATTGCGCTGGGAGTCGGACGCGCCGGCGTTGGTGGTCATGATCAGGACCACGTTGCGGAAATCGACCTTCTTGCCGTTGGCGTCGGTGAGAGCGCCGTGGTCCATGACCTGCAGCAAGATGTTGTAGACGTCCTGGTGAGCCTTCTCGATCTCGTCGAGCAGCACGACCGCGTGCGGATGCTGGTCGACCGCGTCGGTGAGCAGGCCGCCCTGGTCGAAGCCGACATAGCCGGGAGGCGCGCCGATCAGGCGGCTGACGGTATGGCGCTCCATGTATTCCGACATGTCGAAGCGCAGCAGCTCGATGCCGAGCGTCAGCGCTAGCTGGCGAGCGGTCTCGGTCTTGCCGGTTCCGGTGGGGCCGGAGAACAGGTAGCAGCCGATCGGCTTGTCGCCGTCGCGAAGACCGGCTCTCGCCATCTTCATCGCCGCCGACAGCTGGCCGATCGCTTCTTCCTGGCCGAACACGGCGCCGCGCAGATCCACTTCGAGCTGTTTCAGCGCCTCGGTGTCGGACTTGGACACCGACTTCGGCGGGATGCGGGCGATCTTGGCGACAACCGTCTCGATCTCCTTGATGCCGATGATCTTTTTGCGTTTGCCTTCAGGCAGCAGCATCTGGCCGGCGCCGGCCTCGTCGATGATATCGATCGCCTTGTCAGGGAGTTTGCGGTCGGTGATGTACTTGGCCGACAGTTCCACCGCCGCCTTCAGCGCCTCGGCGGTGTACTTCAGCTTGTGGAACTCCTCGTAGTAGGTCTTCAGGCCCTTGAGGATCTTGATGGTGTCCTCGATCGTCGGCTCGTTGACGTCGATCTTCTGGAACCGGCGCACCAGGGCGCGGTCCTTCTCGAAGTGCTGGCGGAACTCCTTGTAGGTGGTCGAGCCCATGCACCGCAGGTTGCCTGAGGCAAGCGCGGGCTTCAGCAGGTTGGAGGCGTCCATCGCCCCACCGCTGGTGGCGCCGGCGCCGATCACGGTGTGGATCTCGTCGATGAAGAGGACCGCGCCGGGCATCGCCTCGAGCTCGGCCAGCACCGCCTTCAAGCGCTCCTCGAAATCGCCGCGATAGCGCGTGCCCGCCAGGAGCGAGCCCATGTCGAGGGCGAAAATCTGCGCATTCAAGAGCGCGTCCGGCACCTCGCGCTGGACGATGCGGCGCGCCAGGCCCTCGGCGATCGCGGTCTTGCCGACGCCGGGATCGCCGACGTAGAGCGGGTTGTTCTTGGAGCGCCGGCAGAGGATCTGGATCGTACGCTCGACCTCGGCTTCGCGACCGATCAGC
>DATNIH010000092.1:0-13773 GCA_035604515.1 Caulobacteraceae bacterium
ACGTCAGGCCCGCGACGCCGCACCCGAGCGCGGACGCCGCGGCGGCGGGCGGCTGCTTCCAGAACGGGCCGACGGCCATCTGTCCCTCCCCCCTTCTTCCCGCCCGCTCACTTCGATCGAGGTCTAGCCCGCAAGAACCGCAAGCCCAAGCTCGCGCCCCAGGGTTTGAGAAGGATCAATGCCGAGCCGCCGCCTTGGTGCTGTCGCTCAGTATGGCGGCTCGTTCCAACAGCTCCGGAGCGCATTGGTCGCTGGAAAGGGACTTTTGGCCATGCCCTCCAACTATACGATCGTTCAATATCGGCCTGATCCCGCTTCGGAGGAACGGCTCAATATCGGGGTCATCGCCTGGGACGCCGACGGCGCCCACGCCGTCTTCGTCGAGACCTGGGAGCGCGTGCGGTCGTTCGGGGGGTGTGACGTTGGCTTCCTTCGCGAATTCGCCCAATCGATGCAGAGTCGCCTCGCCGAGGAGGACCTGCTCGTCGACGAGTTGACGGACGAACTGGTCGGACGGCTGGTCGGAGACCTGGCCCACAGCGTCCAGCTCACGCCCGCCCGGGAGGCGCACGGGGAAGCGCCGAAGCTCATCTCCAGCCTGTCCGCCCGCTTCCTCTATTCGCCGCCGCCCAAACCCAAGGGCGTAC
Organism: Caulobacteraceae bacterium; assembly: GCA_035604515.1. GTDB lineage: Bacteria > Pseudomonadota > Alphaproteobacteria > Caulobacterales > Caulobacteraceae > Acaudatibacter. The sequence continues at coordinate 648 of DATNIH010000092.1, forward strand.
GCAATCGACGAACGGCGACGCGTCTCGCCTATCGAGCCATCAGGGACGCCGTGGGTCCGCACGCGCCCAAGCCGGCCAGGCGGCTGGTGCACCTGCGTCGCAACCTTCAGGGCAAGCTTGGCGAACACCGCTTTGACGTCGTTCTGGCCAACGGCAAGCCCCTGGCTGCGGTGGACGCGCTATCCTTCGAGGTCGCCTCCAACGGAAACCTTCAGCGAGAGTTGGACGCCACCGCCTGGGCTTTGGACGACGTGCGCCATCTGGACGAAGACCTGCCCCTCGCCGTCTTCGCCCTCCCGCCGCCCAATGGCGACGCCGAGCGGGTGTTCCGCTCGGCTTCCAAGATATTCAGGGCTCTCGGCGCCAAGGTGTTCGTCGACGAGCGGGCCATGGGGCGCTGGGCAAAGCGCCAGGCCGGTCGGCGGCCCGCATGAAGCGAAGGCCCGCGCAGAGACCAACTGCCAGGGCCTTCTCTCGGATCGCGCCCATCCGATGGGATACTACGGCGAGGTCCTCTGGGACGAAGCCTAGTGCGGCGCCACGGAGTTGGCGTTGGCTTCGGCCGCGTTGGAGGTGGCCGTGACGGCGTTCGCATTCGCTTCGGCGGCATTGGCGGCGGCGTAGGCTGCGTTGGTCGTCGCCTCGGCGGCGTTGGCGTTCGCCTCGGCGGCATTGGCCGCAGCAGTGTTTTCCTCTGCGGTCTTCTTGCAGGCCGCGACGGAGACGGCCGCTACGGCGGCGCCGACGATGAGGATCGTGCGAAGCGTGTTGGAGCTCATGTCCGTTGTCCCTTTGGTTGAGGGTGAGACGCCTGCTATTTCGCAGCGTTCGAGGCGGCGTTGGCGCTGGCCTCGGCGGCGTTGGAACTGGCGGTGGCCGCATTGGCGGCGGCTTCGGCGGCGTTGGCGTTTTCGGTGGCCGCATTGGTGACGGCTTCGGCCGAGTTAGCTTCTGCGGCGGCGCCCGCTTCCTTCTTCTGGCAAGCCGCAACCGAGACGGCCGCCACGGCGACGGCGGCGATGACGATCTTGCGAAGCGTTTCTGAGGTCATGTTCCTGCTCCCTTCCCGTGGAAGTTCTCTGCGCCAGGGCGCAAGGGGCGGAAATCTGGCCAAGCCCAGGACGCTGAGGCCAGTATGCCGCCTTGGCGATCAAGCGCAAGCTGAGAGCTCACGAGGCTGTGACCCCCTTCCGCGGCGGCGCTGCGCCCCTCCGTCACGCGTCTCCGGCTCAAGTTCGGGGGTCGGGCGCCGCCTCCCCGTTCTGCAGGGCAGCAGCGAGACGCCGGCGCCCTGGGTCAGCGGGCGATCGTTGGGCGGGCGATCGTTGGGTAGAAGTGCTCGCGTTGCTTCATCTCCCGCACGCCGGCGAACTGGTAGTAGACCTTCGACTGCACCGGGCCGACCACGTAGGCCTTCTTCAGCGGATCCCAGTGCTTGGCGGCCGGGTCGACGAAGGTGGCGATCAGGTAGACCGTGGTCGAGGGAAAGGGATCGTGGAACGAGGCGGCGCAGATCGGACCGTCGAACGAGTTGATCTCGCGGTTGTCGCCCCGCTGGCGGGGCTCGATCCGCGGCGGGCCTTTGCTGCAGTCGTAGACGTTGGGCTCGCCCAGCTTGTGGACGACCAGGACATGCGGCGGCGCCTTGAGCTGGCCGACGGTGCAGGTGAGCTGCTCGCGCAGGATCCCGGGCGCGCATTTGCCGACGGACCAGGGCCGGATCGGCTGCTTGTCGAAGGTGAAGGGCCGTCCGGCGCCGACCATCGAGTCGATGGTGGCGACGCGCGGCAACTGCATGAACTCGGCGCTGACCAGCCGCAGGAACGCGCCGGGGGGCTGGAAGAAGTGGACGTTGAACGTGCCCCCGGCGTTGTCGGCGCTGCCCGCGTCATAGATCGGCAGGCGCGGGTGCAGGGCGAGCGGATTGGACCCCGCGTCGAGCAGCGTCAGGTTCTGGATGATGATCGGGTCGGGGGCGTTGAAGTCGACCCCGGTGAAGGTGGCGCCGATGTGGAACTGGCCGCCGCCGGTGACAACGCCCGAGCCGCCGCCGAAGGCCGGATTGGGCGTCGACCAGGTGATCCGGTACTTGTTGTAGGTCTGGCTGTGGAACGTCGCCGTGCCGCTCGGGCCGCTGACGGTGGGGTTGATCCAGGGGCTGGAGGCGCCGTTGTAGAACCAGCTGATGCTGATGGCCGGCAGCTGGCTGAGGAAATCCATCGTCAGGGTGCGGCCTGACTGGGCGTTGGGGTTGACCAGGTCCCAGTTGTGCATGGTCTCGATCGACAGGCCGACGTTGGTGGCGATGATGCCGAAGTCGATGTCGCTGACGTGGCGGCGGTACTGGGTGCGAGAGTCGCCGTCGAGGTAGCAGCCGGCCGGCATCAGGTGGCGGGTATAGGCGTCCTCGCCGGGGGACGGGCCCGAGCCGTTCTGGCCGCAGGTCGTGCCCGTCGGCGGGTCGTCGTCGGTATGGACGAAGCCGTAGGTGTGGCCGCCCTCGTGCGCCGCGGTGCCGCCGATCGCCAGCGCCCAGTGCTCCAGCGTATCGTTCGCGCCGGTGAGCGAGCCTTCCGCCGAGCAGCCGCCCGCGCCGTTGCCGCCCTCGCAGCCGACATAGGCGCCGGCCCAGACCCGGGCGTAGTTGACGTCGGGGTTGGCGGTGCTCTGCGTATACCCCCAGGTGCCGAAGCCCCCGCTGGTGTCGGAGCCGATGGCCACGGTGTGGCGCAGCGCCGGCGGAGAGGCCAGAGAGTCGGGGTTGGTGGTGGTCTCCAGGACCTGGACGTTGAACTCGCAATAGTCGTCGACGACGATGTCGTGGATGGCGTCGCGCAGCTGGGCCGTGGTGCCTATGCTCGCGCTGAGCTGGGCGACGTCGAAGTGGTCCGCGGGCGTGCTGCCGGTGACGAAATTCGGGTAGCTGGCGTCGTCCGTGGTCGGGAAATAGAGGTAGAGCTTGTGGCTCTTGGCCGCCTCGATCCCCGGGTCCTCGATGGGACAGGTCGGGGCCGCGTAGGCCAACGACGCCAGCGCGGCGAAGAGCCCCGCAAGGACCGCGGCGAGCGCCGCGCGAGAGAACACTCGGGTCATGGTTCCACCCCCCTGGTTCAGGCCGGCTCGGCGAAAACAAGCGCCAGCGTTGTTCATGGTACCGCTTCGACCGGGAATTGAACAAGAAGATTTTACAGGCCTGCAACATATCGCAGCGACAGCGCGATGGAGGGCGGGGATCTACCTGTCTCATCCCCAATATCGGTCACAGCCGGGCGTGAGTCCCGGCTGCCCAAGAACACTGGCCGGTGGGTAGCCGTGCTGGGCACGGCTATGCAGGGATCGGATCGCCGGGACGATGCCCAGCGATGACCGAAAGGGGGAGAGGGGACCTGTAATCCCCGACGAGTCCGCTGCGCGCCTCTCCGGGATGACAATGTATATGTATCTCCATGCCTGACCCCCCTGCCCTGCTCGACGGCGAGTACGACTACATCGTCGTCGGCGCCGGCTCGGCCGGGTGCGTCGTGGCCAATCGGCTGTCCGCAGATCCGCGCCATCGGGTGCTGCTGCTGGAAGCCGGGGGCAAGGACGACTGGATCTGGTTCCACGTGCCAGTGGGCTACCTGTTCGCCATCGGCAATCCGCGCTCGGACTGGATGTTCGAGACCGAGCCGCAGGCGGGACTGAACGGGCGGGTGCTGAAGTATCCGCGCGGCAAGGTGGTCGGCGGCTCGTCGGCGATCAATGCGATGATCTCCATGCGCGGCCAGGCCGCCGACTACGACCACTGGCGCCAACTGGGGCTGGCCGGCTGGAGCTGGGAGGACGTGCGCCCGACCTTCCGGCGGCTGGACGACCATTTCCTCGGCGAGAGCGAGCACCACGGCGTCGGCGGCGAGTGGCGGGTGGAGGCGCCGCGGGTGCGCTGGGCGGTGCTGGACGCGATTGCGCAGGCGGCGACGCAGATGGGGGTGCCGACCACGGCGGACTTCAACACCGGCGACAACACCGGCGTCGGCGCCTTCCACGTCAACCAGAAGCGCGGGCTGCGCTGGTCGGCGGCGCGCGGGTTCCTGGCCCCGGCGCTGAAACGGCCGAACCTGCGGCTGGAGACCGGCGTGCTGGTGGAGCGGGTGCTGTTCGACGGGCGCCGCGCGGCGGGGGTGCGGTTTCGCCGCCAGGGGCAAGCGTTCGAGGCGCGCGCCAGCGGCGAGTTGATCCTGTGCGCCGGCTCGATCGGCTCGGTGCAGCTGCTGCAGCTGTCGGGCGTCGGGCCGGCTGACTGGCTGGGCGAGCTTGGCGTGTCGGTGGTGCTGGACAAGCCCGGCGTCGGCCGCGGGCTGCAGGATCATCTGCAGCAGCGGGCGATCTTCAAGGTGCGTGGGGTCAAGACGCTGAACGAGACCTACCACTCGCTGGTCGGCCGGGCGCTGATGGGGGCGGAGTTTGCGCTGCTGCGGCGCGGGCCGCTGACCATGGCGCCCTCGCAGCTGGGCATCTTCACCAGCTCGTCGGTCGACCGAGGTCTTGCCGATGCTGGGCGGGCCAACATCCAGTTCCACGTGCAGCCGCTGTCGCTGGACCGGTTCGGCGAGCCGCTGCACCGGTTCCCGGCGGTGACGGTTTCGGCCTGCAACCTGCGCCCGACCTCGCGCGGGACGATCCGGCTGCGCTCGGCCGATCCTGCCGACGCGCCCCGCATCGATCCGAACTATCTCGATACCGACGCCGATCGCCGCGTCGCCGCCGACGCCATCCGCGTCACCCGCCGCCTGATGGCGCAGCCGGCGCTGCGGCCGTTCCAGCCGCAGGAGTATCTGCCGGGACCCGCGGTGGGCGACGACGACGCGGCGCTGGCCAAGGCCGCCGGCGATATCGGCACGACCATCTTCCACCCGGTCGGCACGGCCAAGATGGGCCTGCCGTCCGACCCGCTGGCGGTGGTGGACGAGCGGCTGCGAGTGATGGGGCTGGAGCGCCTGCGGGTGATCGACGCCTCGGTGATGCCGACGATCACCTCCGGCAACACCAACACCCCCACCATCATGATCGCCGACCGCGGGGCGGGGATGGTGCTGGAGGATGGGTGACCGGGCGCGGACTCCCCTCCCCTACAGCTCCACTGCCCCGCGCATGCGCTCGCCGAACAGGTTGGACCACTCGGCGGGCGTCAGCACCGCGTGGCGCTGCATGTATTTGGCCGGGATCGCGCGCTCGGCGGCGAGGCCGCGGCTGACGGCCGGCCGCTCGGCGATCACGGCGGACCAGCGGTGGGTGTTGGGATACCGCTCGGCGTCGGCTGCGGCGAACCGCTGGCTTGGCCACACGGCGATGTCGGCGATCGAATACTCGTCGCCGGCGAGGTAGTCGGCTTCTCCCAAGCGGCGCTCGAGGATGCGGGTCAGCCGCGCCGCCTCTGCGGAGTAGCGCTCGATCGCGTAGTCGATGCGCTCGGGGGCATAGCGCAGGAAGTGCGCCGCCTGGCCGCCCATCGGTCCGAGGCTGGCCACCTGCCAGGTGAGCCACTGCAGGGCGACGCTGCGCTGGCGCGGGTCGGCGGGCAGCAGGCGGCCGCTCTTCTCCGCGAGGTACTGCAGGATCGCGCCGGATTCGAACACCGCATGCGCGCCGCCGCCGAAGGACGGGTCGTGGTCGACGATGGCGGGCAGCTTGTGGTTGGGATTGATCCTGCCGAACTCTGCGGTGTGCTGGTCGCCCTCGAAGATGTCGTAGTTGATCAGCCGATAGGGCAGCGCGAGCTCTTCCAGCGCGATGCTGATCTTCTGCCCGTTTGGCGTGGGGGTGAAATGTAGGTCGATCACGATCCGCCCTCCATTGGCGCTGGACGCCGGCCGGCGATGCTTACCGCGCATCGCGAGCGCCGCGAAGGCGGCGCCACCGGCGACGTCGGGCTTGACCGCGATTCATTGCGCGCCCTCTCCGTCCCACGTCGCCTCGCAGCGGCGGGTCTTTGACACGGTGAATCTGGGAACAGACGGCCCGGCGGCCGCCAGCTCGTTGGCGGCGCCGCGGCGCGAGGCGCCACAGTTTGTGGTGATCTGTGGTGATCTGCGGAGCGCGGCCGGCTTGACCCCGGTCGTTGGCGCGCGGCAGCCTCCGCGCCGCCGCGATGGCCAACAACGAGGGAAGCGCCATGAGACCCGTCAATTTCGATCACCTCGCCGAGCAGCTGCGCAACTGGGGGCGCTGGGGCGAGGCCGACCAGCGCGGCACGCTGAACCACATCGGGGCGGAGACGCTGAAGAGCGCCGCAGCGGAAGTGCGCGCCGGCAAGCTGTTCAACCTCGGCCTGCGCTTCGACCGCGACGGACCCCAGCTGGGCCGCGGGCGGTTCAATCCGATGGTCTACGCCACCGACCTGTTCACGCCGCTGAACCCGGCCGTGCCGAACGTCTGCTACTCCGACGACGTCATCCACATGCCGCTGCAGAGCGCGACCCAGTGGGACGCGCTCGGGCACGTCCACTACGACGGCCAGCTCTACAACGGCTGCAACGCCCGCGAGTGCCTGACCGAGAAGGGCGCGCTGAAGATGGGCATCAACCATCTGGCGTCGCCCGGCATCCTCTCGCGCGGGGTGCTGCTGGACATCGCCCGGCTGAAGGGCGTCGAGCGGTTGCCGATCGACTATGCGATCACGGTGGACGACCTCAACGCCTGCGTCGAGAAGCAGGGTGTGGCGGTGAACACGGGCGACATCCTGCTGGTGCGCACCGGGCACATGCAGCGCTTCACCCAGGACGGCGATCGGGCGGGGTTTATGGGGATGCAGCCGGGGCTGAGCTACACCTGCGCCGAGTGGGCGCACGACAAGTCGCTGGCCGCGGTGGGGGCGGACAACATGGCGGTCGAGATCCTGCACCTGGAGGGCCTGCAATCGGACATGCCGCTGGCGTTCCACATGCTGACGCTGCGCGACATGGGCATGCCGCTGGGCGAGATGTTCAACCTCGAAGCGCTGGCCGCGGATTGCGCCGGCGACGGCCGTTACAGCTTCATGCTCTCGGCCCCGCCGCTGGAGGTGACGGGCGGCTTCGGCTCGCCGGTGAATCCGCTGGCGCTGAAGTAAGAAGGATCAACCGCGGAGATACGCGGAGCGTGCGGTGGGTGCGGGAGGATCAGCGCGAGCCTCCCGCGTTCACTTGAGGATTCTCGGTCGACGATGCCGGGCTGGGTCGCTCCGCGCATCTCTGCGATCTCCGCGGTTTGATTTCTTACGCGGCTCAGTCCTCGGCCACGCGCCACGCCACCGGGACGCGCCCGCCGCCGGGCCGCCGGCCGGTCAGGTCGGCGACCAGGGGGCGGCCGGCGGCCCGGGCGGCATGGATCAGCGGCCAGTCGATGTCGCCGAGGCGCGCCTTGACGCGGTTGATGTAGTCGCCACGCGCCAGCGAGCGCCACGACAGGTAGACGAACCGGTCGTCCTTCGGACCGCTGGCGAAGGGGCCGGTGAACACCGGGCGGCCGTCGGTCGGGTCCGGCTTCACAATGACGGTGAAGTCGAACGCCAGCTTGCCGTCGGCCTGCGGGACGCCGGGAAAGATCTGCTGCCTGGTGTCCTGCAGGCCGAAGACGTACTCGTCGGCCAGCGGGTTGGTGGCGGGGGCGTCGCCGGCGCGCACGAGGCGCAGACCCAGCTCGGTGGCCGCAGGTTTCGGCGTCGACGCCATCGACGCCTTACTTGTCTTTGTCCAGCTCGGCGCGGCTGTCGTAGATGTGATCGACGATGCCCCACTCCTTGGCCTCTTCGGCGCTCATGAAGAAGTCGCGGTCCAGGGTGTTCTCGACCTCCTCGTAGGTGCGCCCGCAATGCTTGGCGTAGAGTTCGTTGAGGCGGCGCTTGGTCTTGATGATATCTTCGGCGTGGCGCTCGATGTCGGAGGCCTTGCCTTGGAAGCCGCCCGAGGGCTGGTGCACCATGATGCGGGCGTTGGGCAGGCTGATGCGCAGGTCGGGCTCGCCGGCCATCAGCAGGAACGAGCCCATCGAGGCGGCCATGCCCATGCACACGGTCGAGACCGGGCTCTTGATGTATTGCATGGTGTCGTAGATCGCCAGGCCCGAGGTGACGATGCCGCCGGGCGAGTTGATGTACATGTCGATCTGCTTCTTGGGGTTCTCGCTCTCGAGATAGAGCAGCTGAGCGCAGATCAGCGCGGCCATGCTGTCGTCGACCGGGCCGTTGAGGAACACCACCCGCTCGCGCAGAAGCCGCGAGAAGATGTCGAACGCCCGTTCGCCGCGGCTGGATTGCTCCACCACCATCGGCACGAGGTTGCCGGTCATGGGGTTGGCGGTTGGGGTGGCGAAAACGTCGCCGGTGCGAACGGCGTCTTCGCGCCAGAAATCACTCATGGGTAGCCCTTCAGGTGAATGCGGTCCGGTCGTTCAAGCGCGGCCGGCGTAGGCCTGGATATCGCGTCGCGGCGGCGCCGATGCAACCTTTGGACCGGGGCGCAGAAAAGATCGGCGTTACTCCGGCTTGGCCTTGGGCGCCGCCTTCTTCTTCGGCGCGGCTTCGGCGTTGTCGGCCTCGGCTTTGGCCTTGGGTGCGGCTTTCTTTTTCGGCGCGGCTTCGACGGCTTCGGCGGCAGCCGCCTCGTCGGCGGCCGCGGCCTTCGCCTTGGCGGGCTTCTTCGCCTTCGCCGCCGGCTTGGCCTCGCCGTAGCCTTCCGGCAGGTCGTCCTCGGCCATCAGCTGGTCCTTGGTCACCGGCTTGTCGGTGACGTCGGCCTTGCCGAGGATCAGATCGACCACCTTCTCCTCGAAGATCGGCGCGCGCATCTGGGCTTGGGCGTTGGGGTTGCTCTTCATCAAGTCGAAGATCTGCTGCGCCTGGGCGCCGTAACGCATCGCCTCCTGGCGCATGGCTTCGCCCAGTTCCTGCTCGGTGACGCTGACGTTGGCGCGCCGGCCGATCTCGGCCAGGATCAGGCCGAGGCGCACGCGGCGCTCGGCGATCTTGCGGTACTCGGCCTTGAGTTCGTCTTCCGACTTGCCCTCGTCTTCCGGGGCCAGCTCGCCGCGTTCCTTCTCGGCCTCGACTTGGCTCCAGATGCCGCCGAACTCGGCTTCGACCATGCGCGGCGGCAGCGGGAAGTCGTGGGCGCTATCGAGCTTGTCCAGCAGGGCGCGCTTGATCTTCATTCGCGCCTGGCCGGCGTACTGGCTCTCGAGGTTGACCTTCAGTGCGTTCTTCAGCGCCTCCAGGTCGCCCATGCCCAGCCGCTCGGCCAGCGCGTCGTCAGCGGCGGCTTCGACCGGCGCTTTGACCTCCTTGACCTGGGTGGTGAACTCGGCCGCCTGGCCCTTGAGCCGATCGACACTGTACTCGTCCGGGAAGGTGACGTTGACGATCACTTCGTCGCCCGCCTTGTGGCCGACCAGCTGCGCCTCGAAGCCGGGGATGAACTGGCCAGAGCCCAGCACTAGCTGGGCGTCCTGCGCCGTGCCGCCCTCGAACGCCTCGCCGTCGATGCGCCCGACGAAGTCGATCGTCACCTGGTCGCCGTCCTGCGCCTTGGCGGCCTTGCCCTCGCGCAGCTCGTAGGTGCGGCTCTGCTTGGCCAGATCGGCCAGGGCCTCTTCGACCTCGGCTTCTGAGGGGGTGTAGACCGGTCGCTCCAGCGCGAGCCCGGCGACGTCCAGCGGCTCGAAATCCGGCATCACCTCGACGTTGAGCTCGTAGGCCAGGTCCTCGTGGCCGGCGATCACCTCGTCCATGTTCGACTGCGGCTTGAGGTCGGGCTGGGCTGCGATGCGCAGGCCGTTGTCCTCCAGCACCTGCTTGCTGGTCTCGTCCAGGGTCTGCTCGACCACCTCGCCCATCAGCGCCTTGCCATAGATGCGCCGCACGTGCGCCGGCGGCACCTTGCCGGGACGGAAGCCGCGCAGGTTCATTCGCGGCGCGATCTCCGCGATCTTGGCCTCCAGTTTGGCGCCCAGTTCGTCGGCCCCGACCTTGATTCCGTAGACCCGGCTCAGGCCCTCGCCCGATATCTGCGTTACCTGCATCGCTTTGAACCTCGGCGCGGCCCGCAACTGGGTGACGGACCCGCAAAAAAGACAACGCCGCCGCCAAGATGCGTCCTGGCCGGCGGCGCGAAACGAGCGGCCCTTATGTCACGCGCCCGAGCCTGTCTCAAGAGGCGGGTTGGCGCGCCTCCTGACGCCTGCTAGGCGTCGCCCACTAGGCTCGGCCTAGGCGGATGTGGCGGAACTGGTAGACGCACTGGATTTAGGTTCCAGCGCCGTAAGGCGTGGAGGTTCGAGTCCTCTCATCCGCACCAGTTCCGTCCGGCTACTGACCGGGGAAGTGGCAGCGCTGCACCCATTCGCCGTGGATGCGCACGCTCTTGCACATGCCGTTGTCGCCGGCGGCGGGCGCCTCTGGGGCAGCCGCGATCGAGGCGTGGCGCCGGCGGCGGGTCTCCACGACCGCATGGCAGTGACGATGATGGCGTCCGCAGACCACCTTGGGTCCCGGTCCGGCCGCCACGGCGTGACAGTGGCGGTGATGGCGATCGCACACTAGGCGCGACGACGGGGCGGTCACGGGATGGCAATGCCGGTGATGACGACCGCAGACCACGGTGGTCGTGGCGGCCGGCGCGGCGTGGCAATGCCGGTGATGGCGGTCGCACACCTGCGTCGTCGCCGCTGCCGCTGGATGGCAGTGCCGGTGATGGCGGTCGCAGACCTGCGCCGCAGTCGCCGCCTGCTTGCCCGGGTGGCAATGGCGGTGGTGGCGATCGCAGACCTGCGCCACCGCGGTCGCCGTCGCCGGGTGGCAGTGGCGATGATGACGTCCGCACACCAGCGCCGGTGTGGCCGCCGCGGCCGCGGCGTGATGGCGATGATGGACGCGGGCCTGCGCCGCGCCGCCGGCGAAGGCGATCGCCACCGCGATCAGGGCGACCGCCAGGCTGTGGACGGGACGGATCATGCGATCTCCTGATTGGGCTCGGCGGCGCATCGCCGGCCATTCGTTTCCCCAAGGGCCTCGAATCTGCGGACTCATCCCTTCGCGCGATTCAGTAGGTCGGCGAGCACCCTCGGCGCAAGGCCGGGCAGGTCCTCGCTGATCAGTCCGGGACCGAACGCCGCACCCGCCTCGGCGTGGATCCAGGCGCCGGCGCAGGCGGCTTCGAAGCTGTCCATGCCCTGGGCGAGCAACCCACCGATGAAGCCCGCCAGCGTGTCGCCGGATCCGGCCGTGGCGAGCCATGGCGCGCCGTTGAGGTTGACCGCCGCCCTGCCGTCCGGCGCCGCGATCACCGTGTCCGCACCTTTCACCAGCACGACCGCGCCCGCGCGCCTGGCCGCTTCCCGCGCCGCCTCGACCTTGTTCAGCGCGCCCTTCAGCAGGCCGGGAAAGATCCGCTCGAACTCGCCGGGATGCGGCGTCAGCACATCGTCGCGATCGAGCACGCTGAACAGTTCCTCCGGGTCCTCGCGGAACACGGTCAGGGCGTCGGCGTCGATCACCAGCGCCGCGCCGGTGCGGGCCAACGCCAGCACATTGGCCAGGGTCTCGTCGTTCACGCCGGCGGCGGGGCCAATCACCGCCGCCTCCGACGCCTCCACCGCGTCGGCCAGGTCCTGGTCATTCTCGAACGGGGCCAGCATCACCGCTTCGAGGTGGGCCGCGTTGACCGCCAGCGCCTCGGGTGGCGAGAGCACAGTCACCAGCCCGGCGCCGATCCGCAGGCCCGCCCGCGCCGCCAGCCGCGCCGCGCCAGTCTTCCAGGCCTCGCCGCTGACCACGATCAGCCGGCCGCGCGAATGTTTGTGCGCCGCCACCTTCGGCCAGGGGAATTTGGCGAGCCACAGCGCCGGCGTGTTCTCGAACAGGCTGGCGCCGGTGCGGCCAAGGCCGATGTCGGCGACCACCACTTCGCCGCAATAGTCCCGGCCCGGCTGCAGCACGTGGCCAAGCTTGCGGCGATGGAAGGTGACGGTGAGGCCGGCGTGAAACGCCGCCTCGCCCACCGCCTGGCCAGTGTCGCCGGAGAGGCCGCTCGGCAGGTCGATGGCGACGATGCGCTCGGGATGGCGCTGCGAGAGCCGCGCAAGCCGCAGGGCCTCGCCGCTGAGCGGGCGGCTGAGCCCGGCGCCGAACAGGCCGACCACGACCAGCTCGGCGTCGCCGAACGTCCCGCGCAGCGGCTGCGCGCCGCCGTCCCACCCTGCGGCGGCCGCCTTGGCGTCGTCGGTCTGCGGCGGCGCCAGCGCTTCCAGCCGCACGTCGAAGCCGGCCGCCTTCAGGCAGCGCGCGGCCACATAGGCGTCGCCGCCGTTGTTGCCTGGCCCCGCCAGCACCAGCGTGCGCCGGGGGGAGAACCGCTCGCGGATCGCGTCGGCGACCGCGGTCCCGGCCCGCTCCATCAGGGTGATCCCGGGCGTACCGGCGGCGATCGCCGCCTGGTCGGCCGCGGCCGTCTCGCCGACCGTCAGGATGGAGACCGGGCCTGTCACGGGGTCAGAGCACCTGGGTCGGGGCCACGCGGCCGCGCTCGAGAACGCTCAGGACGCCGCCCGTCAGCTCGAGCACCGAGATCGAGGCGTGGTCCGGGCGCAGGGTGATCACCTGCGGCTCGCCCGCCAGCGCGGTCAGCACCGCGTTGATGGCGACGAAGTGGCTGAACACCGCCGCGTGCTCCCGCGATGCCACCGCCCGAACCACCTCGCCACGCCAGGCGTCGTAGTCGAGGTCGCCCTTGATCTCGGCCCAGGTCCCGCCGAACGCATGGCGCAGCCACGGGCCGCGCTCCTCCGGCGGCAGCGCCGCGGGGCTGGGGATCTCTCCGACCGCCGGATCGATCTCCAGCACCGCGCCGATCGCCTGGGCGAACGGCGTCGCCGTCTCCTGGCAGCGGCGCAGCGGCGAGGAGACGACGCGGGTCGGGCGATGCTCCGGCGGCAGCGCCAGCAGCGCCTCGGCGGCGCTCTTCGCCTGCGAACGGCCGAGGTCGTCGAGGCCCGGATCGTCGTCGTCCCCGCCCCAGGTGGCCGACGGCTTGGCGTGGCGGATCAGGTAGACGCGGCTCATGTCAGGGTCCGGATGGCGAGGCGGCGGCGGGCCTTCGCAATGCCCGCTTCGGCGCGC
>DATNIH010000093.1:0-3153 GCA_035604515.1 Caulobacteraceae bacterium
GCCGATGCGGTCCTTCACCGAGCCGACCGGGTTGAAGAACTCCAGCTTGGCCAGCACGATGCCCTTCGGCTTCAGCTCCGCCGAGAGGCGCGGCAGGCGCACCAGCGGGGTGTCGCCGATGGTGTCGAGGATGGAGTCGTAGATCTTGCCGCGCCCCGCGCGCTTGTAGTGCGCGGCGTCGTAGTCTTGGGAAGCGCTGTCCATGGAACGTCCTTGGGGCCTCTTGTCGGAGCGACCTTAGGCCCTGGACGCGATTTTGGAAGCGGTCAGGCCGCCTTGGCCGGCCGCCCGGCCAGCAACGGGGCCAAGATCGCCTCGGCCAGGTGACGCACGACCGGCACGACAACGCCGTCGCCGGCCAGTTGCAGGCCGGCGTTGGCGCTGGCGGGCAGCCGGTAGCTCTCGGGCAGCCCCATCAGCCGCGCCGCCTCACGCGCCGTCAGCCAGCGCGAGCGCACCTCGCCGGCCTCGGCCACCAGCACCAGCTGCCGCGAGGAGCCGCCGCCGGGCGTGCGCAGGCAGCCGGCGAGACCGTCAAAGCGGACCTCCGCGCGCTGCGTTGCGCCGCGCATGCGCCGGAATGCGGTCCCGACCCGTCGCTCGCCCGCCGCCAGCGCCGCCTCCAGCCGCTGGTGGTGCAGGTCATCCATCATCGCGACCAGCGCCTGGGTGTCCTGCGCCGAGCGCCAGGGAACCGTGTCGTCGGGATCGAGCAGGCCCGGGAGATCGAGGTTGCGGCGCGGCGGACCGGGCAGGCGCCAATCGATCCAACGCGCCCGCAGCTCGGCCGGAAGGCGATCATGGGCCGCGGCGACGGCACGGCTCGTGGGTCCCAGGCCGGTGAGGCCCGCGGGGTCGTCCAGCGTGGCGATGATCACGCAGCGGACCCGCGACTGCGGCACGTGGTCGGCGGCGTCGGTCTCCAGCGCGCCGAAGCGGTAGCCCGCGCCGGCCATCGCCGCGCAGATGGCCTCGAAATCGAGCCCGCGGTGCGAGGTGAAGAGCCCCAGCACGTTCTCGATCACGATGGTCCTGGGCGCCCGGTCCTCCTTGGCCAGCGCCTGCATCAGTTTCCAGAAGCCGAAGAACGCCGACGACTTGCCGCCGCCGAGCCCAGCGCGGGCTCCTGCCAGGCTGAAATCCTGGCAAGGGCTCGACGCCCACGCAAGGTCCGCGCGGCCGGGCAGGTCGGCGGCGGCGAGCTTCCAGACGTTGCGGGGATCGAAGTCGTCGTCGCCGAAATTGGCGCGGTAGGACTCGGCCTTGCGGCGGTCGAAGTCGTTGGCGAACAGGCAACGCCAGCCCTCGCCCAGCCCCAGCCGCGCCATGCCGCCGCCGGCGAAGAACTCGTAGTAGGTGAACGGCCGACTCATCGCCCGAAGACTGACCTTATTCGGCCTCCCTGTCGAAGGTGAGCGCGCACCTCCCCTTCCCCTGGCGGGAAGGGGCTCATGGAATGCCGGCTGCCGCTGGAGAAGCTCGGCAATCCTGATTAGGGTCGTGCCTCGGGAGGCCGGCGGAATGGCGGACGAGACGCTCGAGGCGCTGGTGGCGGTGGTCCCGCCGCTGATGCAGTCGCTGGAGGGGCTGGGCCAGGTAGCGCGCTACTTCGCGGCGGTCGAGTTCGACGAGATGATGGCCACGATCGGCGCGCCCGACGCGGCGCTGCGCGAAGCCCTGCCGCGACTACGAGCCTGGCCCGAGCGCCTCGCCGGCCTGCGCGGGGCGCTGGAGAGCGCGGGCGATGCCGCCATCGCGGCGTTCGACGGGCTACGCGCGGCGCCGGAAGCCGAAGACGGCATGACCGCGGTGTTCCGCGCCCTGCGCGGGGTCTGGCGGTCTCAGGCGGCGCTCTATCCGCTGGCCGCCGACCTGCCGCCGGTCAGCCGGTTCTTCACCTCGCCGCCGCTGCGCCAGGACGCCGGGCTCGCGGCGCGCCTTGCCGCGGCCGAACCGCGCGACGACGTCGGCGTGTTCCATTCCGAAGGCGAGGGCGGCGATCGCGGCGGCTACTCGCTCTACATCCCAGAGACTTACTCGGACGACCGCGCCTGGCCGCTGGTGACCGCGCTGCATGGCGGCTCCGGCGACGGCCGCAGCTTCCTGTGGAGCTGGCTGCGCGACGCCCGCAGCCTGGGCGCGATCCTGATCTCCCCGAGTTCGGTCGGCCGCACCTGGGGGCTCAACGATCCGGGGGCGGACGCGGCCAACCTGGCGCGCATCCTGGCCGAGGTCGAAGGGCGCTGGAACGTCGATCCGGCGCGGCGGCTGATGACCGGCATGAGCGACGGCGGCACCTTCTGCTACGTCGCCGGGCTCGACCAGAGCTCGCCGTTCACCCACCTCGCGCCCTGCTCGGCCTCGTTCCACCCGATGATCGCCGCCATGGCCGACCGCGAACGCCTCGCCGGCCTGCCGATCCACATCACCCACGGCGCGCTCGACTGGATGTTCGAGGTCGCCATGGCCCGCGACGCCGCGGCCACCCTGACCCGCGCCGGCGCCCAGGTCACCTACCAGGAGATCCCCGACCTCGCCCACACCTACCCGAGGGAGATCAATCCGGGCGTGCTGGCGTGGCTGGATGGGGCGAACGCCGCCGGCTAGGGACGCCGCCCACCCCTACATCGGTCATCGCCGGGCGGAAGTCCCGGCGATCCATGCACGCCGACGGTAGGGTGGCCGTGCTTGGCACGGCCACTGCTGAGAGGGTGTTCTTGGATGGCCGGGACTGCCGCCCGGCCATGACCGTGGAGATGAGTGAGGCAAATCACCGAGCGCACTCGCCGCTTGGCGTCCTCCGCCTCTCGGCTCACAATGACCTCAAACAAGACCACTCAGGGAGACGGCCATGGACCGGGCCTATGATCTCGTCGTGCGCGGCGGGCTTATCTACGACGGGCAGGGCGGCGAGGCGTTCGAGGGCGACGTCGCGGTCAAGGACGGGCTGATCGCGGCGGTTGGCCAGGTGAGCGGCTCGGGAACCGAGGAGATCGACGCCAGGGGCAAGATCGTCGGCCCGGGCTTCGTCGACATCCACACCCACTACGACGGCCAGGCCACCTGGGAATCGCGCATGCAGCCCTCGTCGTGGCATGGCGTCACCACCGTGGTGATGGGCAACTGCGGCGTCGGCTTCGCGCCGTGCCGGCC
>DATNIH010000094.1:0-46553 GCA_035604515.1 Caulobacteraceae bacterium
GCGCGGAACGCCTCGACCAGCTCGTGCGGCAGGCTGGAGATGAAGCCGACGGTGTCGGAGAGGATCGCCGGGCGCCCGCCGGGCAGCTTCAGCCGCCGCAGCGTCGGATCCAGGGTGGCGAACAGCATGTCCTGGGCCACCACCTTGGCGTCGGTGAGGCGGTTGAACAGGGTCGACTTGCCGGCGTTGGTGTAGCCCACCAGCGCGATGGTCGGAAACGGGACCCGCCCTCGGGCGCGGCGGGCCAGGGTGCGGGTGCGCCGCACCTCTTCCAGCTCCCGCTTCAGCCGCGCCACCTTCTCGGCGATCAGCCGCCGGTCGGTCTCGATCTGGGTTTCGCCCGGACCGCCCATCGCGCCCAGGCCGCCGCGCTGGCGCTCAAGGTGGGTCCAGGTGCGCACCAGCCGCGAGGCCTCGTAGGCGAGCCTCGCCAGCTCCACCTGCAGCCGGCCCTCGCGGGTGCGGGCGCGGCGGGCGAAGATCTCCAGGATCAGCCCGGTGCGGTCGATCACCTTCACCTGCCAGGCGCGCTCGAGATTGCGCTGCTGCACCGGCGATAGGGCGTCATCCACCACCACCACATCGAGCTCCAGCGTGGCGCACAGCTCGCCGATCTCGCGCACCTTGCCGGCGCCGAGCAGGGTCGCCGGCGCCGGTGCGCGCAGCGGCGGCGCCAGCGCTGCGACCACCTTCAGGTCCAGCGCCTCGGCCAGGCCCGTGGCCTCGGCCAGCCGCGCGGAGGCGGCGCGCAGTTCCCCGCGGCGGGCCCGGTCCGGATGAAGGACCAGCGCCCGCTGAACAGGAACGCTCCTATCGACGCTTTTTGCGGTCAATCGGCGCTGTCGAGGCCGGGTTCGTAGAGCTGAACGGGCTGGGCTGGCATGATGGTGGAGATGGCGTGTTTGTAGACGAGTTGCGATTGGCCATCGCGACGCAGGAGCACGCAGAAGTTATCGAACCAGCTCACCACGCCTTGCAGCTTGACGCCGTTGACCAGGAAGATGGTCAGCGGGGTCTTGGAGCGGCGGACGCTGTTGAGGAAGGTGTCCTGCAGGTTTTGCTTCTTGTCGACGGCAGTGGCGGTGTTCATCGGGTTTAGCCCCTTGTTCTCGTCTTGATCGGCCGCGGAGGGCGGCCACACATCAGTTCCGTTGCGCGGGCCCCGTCCCCATAGATCGTGACCTAGATCGCGGTTCGCCTCGCCTCCTCGATATAGAGTCGGCGCAACCGTTTCGCCACTGGACCGGCCTCGCCGCCGTTCACTGGCCTGCCGTCGATGCTGACGATGGGCAGCACCAGCGTGCCGGCGCCTGTGATGAAGGCTTCTTTCGCCTCCTTGGCCTCTTCCAGCGAGAAAGGCCGCTCCTCCAGCTTCAGCCCCTCGCGGGCCATGACTTTGAGCAGCGTCTCGCGGGTGATGCCGCGCAGGATGTTGGCCTGGGTGTCGCGGGTGCGTAGCGCGCCGGACTTGTCGATGATCCAGGCGTTGCTGGAGGCGCCCTCGGTGACGAGGCCGAGCTCGTCGACGAACCAGGCTTCGACCGCGCCGGCCTTGCGCGCCTGCTGCTTGGCCAGCACGTTGGGCAAGAGGCCGACGGTCTTGATGTCGCAGCGGGCCCAGCGGGTCTCGGGGACGGTGATCACGGCCGCGCCGCGCTCGGCCCGCGCCTCGGTCAGGGCCCGGTCGATGCTGTGGGCGGTGGAGATCACGCTGGCCGGAACCTCCGGCTTGGGGAAGGCGTGGTCGCGCGGGGCGACGCCGCGGGTCACCTGCAGATAGACCAGCCCCTCGCGCACGCGGTTGCGCCGCACGGTCTCCTTCAGCACCACGGCGAGCGCCGCGCGGCCCATCGGCGGGGTGATCGAGAGCTCGCCGAGGCTGCGCTCCAGCCGCTCGAAGTGTCCCTCGGCGTCGGCGAGCGCGCCGCCGAACACCGCCCAGACCTCATAGACGCCGTCGGCGAACTGGAAGCCGCGGTCTTCGATGTGCACGGCCGCCTCGCCGTGCGGGACGAAGCGGCCGTTGACGTAGGCGACGCGGCTCATGCGCCCTCCACCTCTTCCAGCGCCCGGGCGCCGCCGAAACCGAGCGACTTCAGCTTGCGGTGCAGGGCCGAGCGCTCCATGCCGATGAAGGCGGCGGTGCGCGAGATGTTGCCGCCGAAGCGCATGATCTGCGCCTCCAGGTACTCGCGCTCGAACAGCTCGCGCGCCTCGCGCAGCGGCAGGGCGATGATCCGCTCTGCGCCCAGGCCCCCGGTCGGCGTCTGCGCCATGGCGTCGGGCGGCAGCATGTCGGCCGAGATCGGCTGGCTGGTGTCGCCCGGCGCCAGGATCAGGATGCGTTCGATCACGTTGCGCAGCTGGCGCACGTTGCCGGGCCACGACTGCACCTGCAGCGTGGCGATGGCGTCTTCGCCGAAGATGCGGCGCGGCAGGTTCTGCGCCGCGCCGATGCGCTGCACGCAGTCGCGGATCAGGTCGGGGATGTCGTCGCGGCGCTCTTCCAGCCCGGGCACGCGCAGCGGCACCACGTTCAGCCGATGGAACAGGTCCTCGCGGAACCGCCCGGCGTTGATCTCCTCACGCAGATCGCGCGACGACGAGGAGATCACCCGCACGTCCACCTGCACGTCGGTGTCGCCGCCGACGCGGCGGAAGCGCTGCTCCACCAGCACTCGCAGGATGCGGCCCTGGCTCTCGCGCGGCATGTCGGCGACCTCGTCGAGGTAGAGCGTGCCGTTGTGGGCGCGTTCGAACACGCCGATCTTGCGCGGCCGGCCGCCCTCGCCTTCCTCGCCGAACAGCTCCAGGTCCATCCGCTCCGGCGTCATGCCGGCGGCGCTGACCGGCACGAACTCGCCCTTCGCCCTCTGGCTCGCCGAGTGGATCAGCCGCGCGGAGGTCTCCTTGCCCGCGCCGGCCGGGCCGGTGATCAGCACCCGGCTGTTGGCCGTGGCGACCTTGGCGATGGTCTGGCGCAGGTGCTGGGCGGCGGTCGAGGCGCCGGGAAAACCGTCGGGCGTGGCGCTGAGCGTGCGCAACCGCTTGTTCTCGCGCCGCAGGCTGGTCGCCTCCAACGCCCGCTCGACCACCAGCAGCAGCCGGTCCGACTTGAACGGCTTTTCCAGAAAGTCGTAGGCGCCGCGCTTGATCGCGCTGACGGCGGTCTCGATGTTGCCGTGACCCGAGATCATCACCACCGGCAGATCGGGATCGAGCTCCTTGACCAGGTCGAGCAACTCCAGCCCATCGATCCCAGCGCCCTGCATCCAGATGTCGAGGACCAGCAGCGAGGGCCGCCGCGCGCGGAATGCGGCCAGCGCCTCGTTGGAGTCGCCCGCGGTGCGCACGGAATAGCCCTCGTCGGAGAGGATGCCGGCCACCAGTTCGCGGATGTCGGGCTCGTCGTCGACGATCAGGACGTCACCGGTCATGTCTCAGGCATCCTTCAACGCAGGGGTGGCGACTGTGGTGGAACGCGACTTGGCCACAGGACCGGGCGCGAGCGGCAGGCGCAGCGTCACCTTCGCCCCCGGCAGCGTGGCGGCGTCGGTCAGGAGGAGTTCCCCGCCGTGCTCTTCCATGATCCGATCGACGATGGCGAGGCCAAGGCCGGTGCCCTTCTCGCGGGTGGTGACGTAGGGCTCGGTGAGCCGATCGCGGTCCTTCGCCGGCAAGCCGACGCCGTTGTCCTCGATCTCGAACGCGGCCCAGCCATCCTCGAGCGCCAGGCGCGCGGCAATGCGGCCGCTGTGGGCCTCGGCGCCGCGGCGCGCGGCGATCGCTTCGCTGGCGTTCTTCAGCAGATTGGTCAGCGCCTGACCGATCATGCGTACGTCGCACAGCAGGCTGACGCCTTCGGCGGGCACGCTGATCTCGACCTGGGTCTCCGGATCGGCCACCCGCTGGGCGAACACCGCCTGGCGCAACAGCTCCGCGGCGTCGGTGCGCGCGAATTTCGGCGCCGGCATGCGGGCGAACGCGGAGAACTCGTCCACCATGCTGCGGATGTCGCCGACCTGGCGGATGATGGTGTCCGTGCAACGGTCGAACGTCTCGACGTCGCCGGTGATCTCGCCGCGGTACTTGCGCCGCAGCCGCTCGGCCGAGAGCAGGATCGGCGTCAGCGGGTTCTTGATCTCGTGGGCGATGCGGCGCGCGACGTCCTTCCAGGCGGCGTTGCGCTGGGCGGCAACGAGCCGGGTGATGTCGTCGAAGGTCAGCACCAGGCCGTCGGGGCTGTGACCGACCCGCAGCCGCAGCCGCCGCGACTCGGCGCCGCGCACCACGTCGACGTCCTCCTCGACCTGCGCGCCGGCGCCGGCGGCCCGCGCGACCACCGCGTCGAACTCCGGCACGAGCTCGCCCAGCGGCAGACCGCGGCGTGTGTCCGGCAGTTCGAGCAGGCGCGCGGCCTGACGGTTCACCACCGAGATCCGGCCGGCCGGATCGAGCCCGATCACGCCGGCGCTGACGCCGAACAGCATGGTCTCGACGAACTGGCGCCGCGACTCGGCCTCGGTGTGGGCGGCGACCAGCGCATTCTGCTGTGCTTCAAGATCGCGCGTCATATGGTTGAAAGCACGAAATAATCCGTTGATCTCCTCGATGTTGTCGGCCGAGTCGACCCGCACCGAGAGATCGCCGCCCGCCACCTTGCCGGACGCCTGCACCAGCCGCGCGATCGGGCCGGCGATGGAGCTGGCGGCGGACATGCCGACCGAGACCGCGCCCAGCAGCACGACGAGCACGACCTCGACGTAGATGGCGGCGAAGCTGAACTGGATGCGGCCACGGCTGGCCTTGGCCTCGAGGTAGGCGTGAATCGAGGTTTCGCTCTCTCGCAGGTGGCTGAACACCCCCGGCTGCACCGGCCAAACCACATAGAGGTAGGCGTTCGAAAACGAGCGCAGTCGAAACAGCGCGCGAAACACGTCGCTGCGCTCGAAGGTCTTCTCCGGCATCTCGCCCTGATCGGCCACGCTGAACACTTGGGGCGGGGGCAGCAGGAAGTCCGGCGCGTCATTGGCCGACGCGCTCGCCAGCACCCGACCCTCGCCGTCGATGATGTAGGCGGCGACGAATCCGTTGTCCTGAACCTGCTGGCGCAGCAGTTGCGAGAAGGCGACCGGCGAATCGGCCAGCGGCGTCGGCCCAAGCCCGTTCAGGTCCCGCGCCATCAGCGTTGCGTGGTCGCGAATGTTGATCGCCTGTTCGTTGAGGTAGGACTGAGCCACGCGCGCCGAGTTCTCGACCACGTTCTGCAC
Source organism: Caulobacteraceae bacterium (assembly GCA_035604515.1). GTDB lineage: Bacteria > Pseudomonadota > Alphaproteobacteria > Caulobacterales > Caulobacteraceae > Acaudatibacter. The sequence continues at coordinate 5,271 of DATNIH010000094.1, forward strand.
CCGAGCGTCGAACCAGTTGTCGACGCCGCGGGTCACCAGCGCGCCGAAGAACAGCGCCACCACCAGGGCCGGCAGCACCGCGGCGGTGGCGAACTGGGCGACGAAGCGCAGGTGCAGCCGCGCGCCGGCGTCGCCGGTCTGCTCGCTGGCCAGACGCACCACGCGCCAGGCCACCAGAGCCCCCAACCCCACGATCAGCACGAAATTGACGCCGAGCAGCGTCAGCACCAGCGGGCTGGCCGGCCCGAGCGGCCCGGCAAGACTGGGCGACGAGCCGAGCCCGAACGCCGCCGCGACCAGACAGACCGAGATCACCAGGCCGACCGCCAGGAACGGGCGCGCCTCCAGCTTGTCGAGCCAGCCCTGACCGGGCGGGGCGCTCGGCAGGTACGGCAGGGCTGTTCCAGACTCCATACGCGCGAACCTAGGGCCTACTGTGCCCTAATTTCAACAGCGATGTGGCGGTAATACGTCAGCGACGGCCGCGGGCCATCGAAACCCCGAGCTCCTGGATCTTCTTGCGCAGCGTGTTGCGGTTCAACCCCAGCACCTCGGCGGCGCGCACCTGGTTGCCGCGGGTGGCCGCGAGGGTCAGCTGAATCAGCGGTCGCTCCACGTCCTCCAGCACCCGGTCGTACAGCCCCACGGGCGGCACGCCGTCCGGCTGGTCGGCGAAGTAGGACGCCAGGTGCCGCTCGACCAGCGTCGACAGCGTCAGCGGTCCTTCCTCGCCCGGCGGCGCCGTCGCCTGCTCCGAAAGCTCGCGCTCGACGATGCGGGCGCTGATCATCTCCTCGGCGTAGAGCGCGCAGATGCGGCGGATCAGGTTCTCCAGCTCGCGCACGTTGCCGGGCCAGGCGTGGGTCTTCAGCCGCTCGAGCGCGCCGGCGTCGATGGTCTTGGCCGGCAGCCCCTCGCGATTGGCGCGCAACAGGAAGGCGCGGGCGAGATCGGGGATGTCCTCGGTGCGCTCGCGCAGCGGCGGCAGCCGCACCGGCGCGACGTTGAGGCGGAAGTAGAGGTCCTCGCGGAACAGGCCCTCGCGGATCAGCCCGCGCAGGTCGCGGTTGGTGGCGGCGATCACGCGGGCGTTGGGCTTGCGGCCCGTGCGCGGATTGATCGCCGGTTCGGCCCCGTCGAACACGCGCAGCAGCCGGGTCTGGGCGTCGAGCGGCATGTCGCCGATCTCGTCGAGGAACAGCGTGCCGCCGTCGGCCTCCACCAGCTTGCCGAAGTCGCCCTCGCCCTTGCCGAACAGCTCGGTCTCGACCCGTTCGCGCGGCACGGCGGCCAGGTTGATGACCACGAACTTACCATCGCGGCGGCGGCCAAGGTCGTGCAGGGCGCGCGCGACCAGTTCCTTGCCGGCGCCGGACTCGCCCAGGATCAGCACGGTCAGGTCGGCGCCGACCAGGCGGGCGATGGTGCGATAGACCTCCTGCATCGGCGCCGAGCGGCCGATCAGCGGCAGGCGCTCGTCGCGCATCGCCCTGGCCTGCGCCCGCGCCGCCTCGGCGTCGGCCGGCTTGGCCAGCGCGCGCCGGGCGGTGGCGGTCATGTCGTCGAGGTCGAACGGCTTGGGGATGTAGTCGAACGCGCCGATCTCAGCCGCGCTGACCGCGGTGAGCAGCGTGTTCTGCGCGCTCATCACGATCACCGGCAGCTTCGGCCGATGTTTGCGGATGCGCGGCAGCACGTCGAACACGTTCTCGTCGGGCATCACCACGTCGGTGACGACCAGATCGCCCTCGCCGTCGGTGACCCACTTCAGCAGCGTCGCCGCATTGCCGGTGGCGCGGACCTGATAGCCGAGGCGGCTGAACGCCTGACTCAGCACCAGGCGGATCGACGAGTCGTCGTCGGCGATCAGAATCTTCTGCTGTTGGGTGCTCATCGACTCACCAGAATGGGGCTCGGCGCGGGAACCGCCGGCAGGAGGACCCGGAACACGGTCCGGCCAGGCTCGGACTCGAAGTCGATCAGCCCGCCATGTCCGGCCACCAGCTTGGCCACCAGCGCCAGGCCGAGCCCGACGCCGTTGGCCTTGCTGCTGACGAAGGGCTCGAACAGGTGATCGCGCAGGTGCGGCGGCACGCCGGGACCGTTGTCCTGCACGCGCACTTCCAGCGGCGCGCCCTGGGCGGCCTTGCCGTCGCCGGCGCGCACCCGCACCCCGTGGCGGTAGGCGGTCGTGATCAGCACCTCGCCGCGGCCGTCGCGCCGGCTGTGAGCGGCTTCGGCGGCGTTCTTCACCAGGTTGAGGAAGATCTGGATCAGCTGGTCTTCCTCGCCCCAGACAGAAGGCAGGGACGGGTCGAAGCTTTCCTTCAGCGCGATGCCCTCGGCCACGCCGTTGGCGGCCAGTGCGCGCACCCGGTCGAGCACCTGGTGGATATTGACCGACGCGCGCGCTGGCGGCGCGTCATCGGAGAACGCCTCCATGCGGTCGACCAGCCGCCGCACCCGATCGGTTTCGTCCATGATCAGCTGGGCCAGCGGCACGTCCGGCGCCTTGGCCCCAGACTTCAGCAGCTGCGCCGCCCCGCGGATGCCCGCCAGCGGGTTCTTGATCTCGTGGGCCAGCATGCGCCCCAGCCCCACCACGGAGCGCAGTCCCGCCAGGTCGCCGACCCGGTCGACGCCGAGCGCGCCGCTGCGCACATGCAAGGTCAGCAGCACTGCGCCGTCGCCCAGCGGCGCGGCGGCGCCGTCCGCCTCGAAGGTCGGATGGCCGAACAGGGCGATCTCGATGCCGCGTTCGCGCACCGCGCCCTCTTCGGCATGGGCGCGGCTCATGAGCGATACCAGCGCCGAGTCCGACGGCAACGCCGCCTTGAACCGCCCCCGCGCCAGCAGGGCGAGGCCCTGGCCGAACAGCGCCTCCGCGGCCTCGTTGACGGCGACCAGGGCGCCTTCCCGGTCGACGACCATCGCCGGCTCGGGTATCAGATCGAAGGCCACGGCTTTGAGGCTGTCCAAAGCCCGTCTGTCTGACACCGAACGCGCCCGGTTCTCCGTCATGTCGCGTTCAACTCCCGCGCGATGCTCATTTTATGCGCACCCCCATTGCACTCTTTCTAGGCATATTGTGCGGCGCCGTAAAGCCTGGACTTGCAGGCCCAAGTCCGTGAGAGAACGCCGATGCAATTCTCTGCCGTGATCGTCGCCGCCGGGGTCGGCGCAAGAGCGGGTCCAGGCGAAGCGAAGCAGTGGCGCCGCCTCGCCGGCCGCGCCGTGGCCCGCTGGTCGGCGGAGGCGCTTCTGGCCGCCGGCGCCGATGAACTGGTGGTGGTGATCGGCGAAGGCCAGGAGGATCTGGCCCGGGACGCGTTCGCGGGCCTGGCGGGGCTCAGGCTGGAGCCCGGCGGCGCGGCGCGCTCGGACTCGGTGAAGGCGGGGCTGGCGGCGCTCGCCGCGCCCGACGATCGGGTGGTGTTGATCCACGACGCCGCGCGGCCGCTCCTGCAGGTCGCGCACATCCGCCGCCTGCTGGATGCGCTCGAGGCCTCGCCCGCCGGCATCCTGGCTTTGCCCCTCGCCGACACCCTCAAGCGCGACGACGGGGCTGGGCGCATCGTCGACACCCCACCCAGGGCGGGTCTCTGGCGGGCGCAGACGCCGCAGGGCTTCCGCCTCGGCGCGCTCAAGGCCGCCTACGCCGCCTGGCCGGCCGGCGAGGAGCCGACCGATGAGGCCATCGTGGTCGAGCGCGCGGGCGGCGAGGTGGTGCTGGTTCCCGGCGATCCGGCGCTCGCCAAACTCACCTATCCGGAGGACTTCGCCATGGCCGAGCTGATCGCCGGCGCCGCCCGCACCCTGCGGATCGGCCAGGGCCTCGACGCCCATAGGTTCGGCCCCGGCGACAGCGTCTGGCTCTGCGGCGTGCAGATCGCTCACAGCCACGCCCTGGTCGGCCACTCCGACGCCGACGCCGGCCTGCACGCCATCACCGACGCCGTGCTGGGGGCGATCGGCGAAGGCGACATCGGCGACCACTTCCCGCCGACCGATCCGAAATGGCGCGGCGCATCGTCGGATCAATTCCTGCTGCATGCCGCCGCTCTGGTGGCCGCGCGCGGCGGCCGGATCGTCAACGTCGACGTGACGCTGGTCTGCGAGCGACCGAAGATCAAGCCGCACCGACAAGCGATGCGCGAGCGCCTGGCCGAGCTGCTCGGCCTCGACCTCGCCGCCGTCAGCGTCAAGGCGACCACGATGGAGGGCATGGGCTTCACCGGCCGCGAAGAAGGTCTGCTCGCTCAGGCGGTGGCGATGGTCGAACTCCCCGCGTAGTAAGGGCGCTCAACGCGCCAGGGCCAAGGAGCTAGCTCATGTTTTCCCTCGAGATCGAGACCCTGGCGCGGCTGATCATCGACGACGCCCGCGAACGCAACCTGCGCATCGTCACCGCCGAAAGCTGCACCGGCGGGCTGGTCGCCGGCGCCCTCTGCGCCGTCGCAGGGGCCTCAGACGTGTTCGAGCGCGGCTTCGTCTCCTATTCCAACCGCGCCAAGCAGGAGCAGCTGGGCGTCTCCGGCGACCTGATCGCCGATCTCGGCGCGGTCTCCGAGCCGATCGTGCGGATGATGGCCGAGGGCGCGCTGGAAAACAGCCACGCCCACATCTCCGTCGCCATCACCGGCGTCGCCGGCCCCGGCGGCGGCACGCCGATGAAGCCGGTCGGCACGGTCCACTTCGCCACGCTGCGGTCCAACCAGTCGCTCTACCACCGCCACGAGTTCTTCGAACTCGAGACCCGCGAAGAAATCCAGCTCGCCGCCGTCAAGGTGGCCCTGGAGATGCTGCAGGACCGGCTACGCTAGCCGCCAATTCGGCGAGGCTAAGGCGCGCCGCAGGCGCCTTATCCAACCGCAGAGTTCGCGGAGGAGGCGCGGAGATCGCAGAAGGACTGCGCGCTTCTCCGCGTCCTCTGCGCCTCCTCTGCGTCCTCCGCGGTTATACTTGAGTGCGCCTGCGGCGCGCGCTGACCGCTTAAGCAGGCCTAGGACTTCGAGCCGTAGAGCGCCTTCGCCCTATCTTCGAAGCACCCGACCAGCCTCGCCACGGCGCGGTGGAAGTTGGCGGCCAGGAGGCGGTCGAGCAGGCGGGACTTGAATTCGAAGTCGATCTCGAACGTCAGCTGCGTTCCCGTCGGGTGCGCCTCGAACCGCCAGCGGTTGGCCAGGCGCCGGAACGGGCCACTGATCAGGTCGACGTCGATGGCCAAGACCGGCTCATCGAGCCGCACCCGGGTCGAGAAGCTTTCGTGGATCACCGAAAAGCCTACCTGCGCCTCCGCGTCGAGCCGGGTGATCCCCTGCCCGTCCGACATCCGGTTCCAGGTCCGCAGCCGGGTCACCCACGGCACGAACTGTGGATAGCGCTCCACGTCGCCCACCAGGTCGAACAGCTGGCGGGGCCGGTAGGGCAGGATGCGCGTCAGGCTGTGGCGCAAGCGTCAGGCGGCGCCGTCGACGGCGCTTTGGATCGACTGGGCGCGGCGGGCGGCGCGCAGGCGCTCGAAATCCTCGCCGGCGTGGTGCGACGAGCGCGTCAGCGGACTGGCCGCCACCATCAGGAAGCCCTTCGCGTAGGCGATGGTCTTCAGCGCCTCGAACTCGTCCGGCGCGACAAAGCGGTCGATCGGGGCGTGCTTGCGGCTGGGCTGCAGGTACTGGCCGATGGTGATGAAGTCGACGCCGGCGCAGCGCATGTCGTCCATCACCTGCAGCACCTCGTCGCGGGCCTCGCCGAGGCCCACCATCAGGCCGGACTTGGTGAACTGACCCGGGTCGCGCTCCTTGACCCGCTCCAGCAGCCGCAGCGAGGCGTAGTAGCGCGCCCCCGGCCGGATCGAATGATACAGCCGCGGCACGGTCTCGAGGTTGTGGTTGAACACGTCTGGTTTGGCGTCGATGGCGATCTCGGCCGCGCCTTCCTTGCGCAGGAAGTCCGGCGTCAGGATCTCGATGGTCGCGCCCGGCGCGGCGGCGCGGATCGCGGCAACGGTCAGGGCGAAATGGCGCGCGCCGCCGTCGTCGAGGTCGTCGCGGTCGACCGAGGTGATCACCACGTGTTTCAGCCCCATCTTCGCCACCGCCTCGCCGACGCGGGCGGGCTCGGTGGGGTCGGGCGACGCGGGTTTGCCGGTGGCGACGTTGCAGAAGCCGCAGGCGCGGGTGCAGACCTCGCCCATGATCATCATGGTGGCGTGCGACTTCTCCCAGCACTCGCCGATGTTGGGGCAGCCGGCTTCCTCGCAGACTGTGACCAGGCCGTGCTCGCGCACGATCTGCCTTGTCGCCGCGTAGCCTGGAGAGCCAGGCGCGCGCACCCGCAGCCAGTCCGGCTTGCGCAGGATCGGCGTATCCGGCCGCGCCTGCTTCTCCGGATGGCGCAGCTGGCGCGCGGTGCGGGGCTCGATGACCACGGTCATGGGCCCTAGATCGGCTGTTCGGCCGGTATGATCAAGCCGTGCGGTGGCGCCGTTGACGCCGCACCGCTAGGCTGACCTCGGGCAGTCGGGGCCCTCAGGTATTGGGCGAGGTGTTATGGCGGTGGGCGGGGTCACGAGGGCCCGTATCATCGTGGCCGTCGTCCTCGCCCTGGTCGTGGCGGCCGTGATCTTCGTGTTGGTGAACCTCGGCGGCCACGACAACCGCGACGCCTTCGCCGACAGCCGCCCCCCGCCCGATTTCGCCGAGCGCTTCTATCCGCCGGAAAACTGGGCCTGGGGCGAGATTCAGCCGGACGGCGGCCAGGTGCAGCGCTACGGGGTCTCGGGCGCCGCGGTCGTCTCACGCGCCGACATCCTGATCCTGCCTGACTATGGCGAGAGCGCCGAGACCTGGTTCGAGACGGCGCGGGACCTGAATGCGGCCGGCTACACCGTCTGGGTGCTGGAGGGCGTCGGCCAGGGCGGCTCGGCGCGGATCACCGGCCACCGCGACCTCGGCGAGCTGCGCAGCTTCGACCACGACCTTGCCGCCATCCGGGCGATGACGCAGGGCGTGATCAAGCCGGCCCCGGGCCGGGCGTTCGTCATTCTCGGCGAGGGCGTCGGGGCTTTGCTCGCCGCGCGGGACGCCGAGACAGATGCGGCCGCGAGCGGTGTCATCCTGAGCGCGCCGCACTGCGCGCCGGCGATTCCGGGCGGGACGCTGACATACCTCGGTTTGGGTACGTTCCGCGCCCCCGGCGGCGACGCCTGGTCCCGCGCCGGCCCCGACGACTTCGCCGCGCATCGCACCCACGACCGCTGGCGCGGCGCCGTCACCCACGCCTGGCAGCTCACCAACCCCGACCTGCGCCTGGGCGGTCCCAGCCTCGACTGGCAGGCGGCGCTCGCCGATCTTCAGCGTGACGCCGAGGCCAGCGCGGCGCGGCTGAAGATCGCAGCGCTGGTGATCGACGATGGCAAACCGCGCGCCTGCCTCGCCCCGCCCGTCGCCCTGCGCCGCAGCCTGATCGGCGCGGATCAGGCGCTTGAGCTCGAGGACGATCGCTGGCGCGCGCCGTGGCTCGCGGAGGTCGCGGCGTTCATCGCCAACATCGCCAAACCGCCACGCCACCCGTAACCAGCTTCCCAAGGCCAGGGCTGGCCGTTAGCCTTGGCTCAGGCGAGGAAACATCGGGAGCGGCCGTCAAGGCAGCCATGCAACGTGCGTTCGAGCTTGCGAAGACGCGGCGACCGCTGTTCGACGCCCTGGTCGAGGCAGCCCACACCTATGGTCCGAAGAAGCCGATCCTGGAGGACCAGGAGCGCAATCCCCTCACCTACACCGACGTCATCCGCGCGGCCTTCGCGCTCGGCCGTAAGCTCTCGAAGCTGACGCAGAAAGGCGATCGCGTCGGCGTGCTTCTGCCGACCAGCAGCGCCGGGGTGGTCACCTTCTTCGCCCTGCACGCCATAGGCCGCACGCCGGTGATGCTCAACTTCACCGCCGGGCTGCGCAACCTGCGGGCGGCGGTGAAGCTCGCCGGCGTCAAGCGGGTGCTCAGCTCCCACCGCTTCGTCGAGCAGGGCAAGCTGCATGACGTGATCGACGCGCTCGAGCAGAGCTGCGAGATCACCTATCTGGAGGACGTCCGCGCCAGCATCGGCCTGGCCGACCGGCTCTACGCGCTGACCGCCTCGCTCGCCCCGCGCCGGTTCCGCGCCGCCACCAATCCCGACGACCCGGCGGTGATCCTGTTCACCTCGGGCAGCTTCGGCGCCCCGCGCGGTGTGGTCCTGACCCAGGCCAACGTACTGGCCAACGCCGCCCAGATCGCCGCCCACATCGAGCTCAATCCGGAATGGGTGTTCTTCAACCCGCTGCCGATCTTCCACTGCTTCGGCATGACCGGCGGCTTCATCCTGCCGATGCTGGCCGGGATGAAGGCGTTCCAGTATCCCTCCCCGCTGCACGTGAAGATCATCCCGACCCTGATCCGGGAGACGGAGGCCAGCGTGCTGCTGGCCACCGACACCTTCGTCAACCAGTACGCCCGCGCCTCCGAGCCGGGCGACATGTCGGGCCTGAAGTTCATCGTCTGCGGCGCCGAGAAGGTGCGCGACGAGACCCACGACCTGATCATCGACCGCTTCGGCCCGATCCCGGTGCTCGAGGGCTACGGCGCGACCGAGGCCTCGCCGGTGATCGCGGTCAACACCCCGCTGGACAACCGCCGCGGCACCGTCGGCGGCCTGCTCCCAGGCGTCGAGACCCGGCTGGAGGCCGTCGAGGGTATCAAGCGCGGCGGACGGCTCTATGTGCGCGGCCCCAACGTCATGGCCGGCTACATCACCGAGGGCGGCGTCATCGAGCCGCCGCAGGACGGCTGGCACGACACCGGCGATGTGGTCGAGATCAGCGCCGACAACTGGATCACCATCCTCGGCCGGGTGAAGCGCTTCGCCAAGATCGGCGGCGAGAGCGTCTCCCTCACGGCCGCCGAGACCCTGGCAGCCTCGCTCTGGCCCGACGCCCGCCACGCGGTGATCGCCGAGCCCGACAGCCGCAAAGGCGAGCGGCTCGTGCTGGTGACGGACCACCAGGGCGCCGACGTCGCCGAGTTGCTGGCCCACGCCCAGGCCGTCGGCGTTTCCGAGCTCGCCGCCCCGCGCAAGATCGTCAAGGTGCCCGAGATCCCGGTCCTCGGCACCGGCAAGACGGACTACGTCGCCATCCAGCGCCTGGTCGAAACGGAAGCCCGCGCGGCCTGAGGGTTGTCAAATGCTCACCGGCTCCTGCCATTGCGGCGCGTGTCATTGGACTTTCGAGGGCGATCCTGGCCCCGCGACATCGTGCAACTGCACCCTGTGCCGCCGCTACGGCACGCTTTGGATCTATGACTACGAGGGCGAGCGCATCCGCGTTTCGGGCCCGACCGCCTCCTATAAGCGGGCTGGCACGCCCGACCCGTCGCTGGAGATTCTGTTCTGCCCGACCTGTGCCGGCGTGCTGAGCTGGCGGGGGTTGAGGCTCGACGGCGAGGGCCGCCGCCGCATGGCCGTCAACGTCCGGCTCGCCGACCCCGACGCGGTCGCCGACCTCGGCATCGACCATTTCGACGGCCTGGACACATTCGAAGACCTGCCCAGCGACGGCCGCTGCGTGCGAGATCTCTGGTTCTAAGCCCCGAGGCGGTTAGCCTTGATCCGGTGTCAGCTGGCGCCGGTTGGCGGCGTAAGAGCACTGCGCATGGTTGCTCGTGAGCATCATTCGCGCTAAAGGTGTTGACAGTGATCGGCTTTGCGCTCTTCATCGCGAAGCTCGGCAGACGGTCAGATTTGGTCGTTTGAGAGATTGACCAAGGCGGGGCGCGCCCACGCAGTGCAGTGGCCAGCGTGCGCCGTCCAAGTTTCAAGGTCCCAAGTGCTGGCCGGCCAACCCTACGCTGTAGGTCGCGGTTCCAGCCTTAGTGTGCAGGCAGTTCTGCTTGTTCCAACAACCTGAGTTCTTGGGGAGACTGAGATGCCGCTCAATGGACAAGTGAATGTCGTCGTCGACGCCACCGAGTTTTTCACGCCGATCGTCATCGGAAGCGGTCAGCCCACCAGCGGGTTCTCGCCAGCCGAAAACAACCCTGGTCTGGCGGTCAACTTCTTTGGATCGGCGCCGATATTCGAGATCCTCGGGATTGGGATTTTCCCCCTCGTTCTGTCCGCGCCGGTCAGCTTAGCCGACGGGACGTTCTCACTTCCGACAGAGGTCTTCGCGCCATTCGGTCTCAACCAGGCCTGGGTGACCGTGACGATGTCCGGGTTCCAATTCTATCGCTCGACGGTGTTCAATCTCGCGGACGTCCGCGACGGTCTGGACATCTTCATCTTCCAGCCGACCTTGCCGCCGAGCGCCGGCGTGACTGCGGGCACAATCAGTTCCGTGCTGCAAAAAGAGGGCCTTCCAGGAAACACGGAGCTGACCGCCACGCCGTGGGGTCTCAGTGTCCAAGGGTCGGAATCGCAAGCGAACATTCAGTTCGGCGTGGCGATGGTTCCTGACACGTCCAGCAACCTCAACCTGTTTCTAGACCTGGCGATCAATGGCTGGAATGTAAGCGTCGGCTGGCCCGAGAGTTGGTGCGAATCCGCCGGCGACATCGTCAATTCAATCAAATCAGGGCTGCAGTCTGCCGACAGCAGTGTCAATAAAACGATCCAGCAACAGATTCTGAACGTGCTGCAGGGTCAGCCACTCAATCTGCCATTGAAACAGGCTCAGTCACTGCTCGCAAACACTTCGATGCAGTTCGTCTCGCTCAGTTTCGACAATAACTTCACGTGGGCGCTCTCAGACGTGAAAAACACGACGTCAGTGCTCACGCCGAACATCGCGATCGGCTTTCCCCGCGCATGGTGAGGCTCCCGGCCCCATCACGCCGACGCCGCCTCGTCGAAATAGCGGCGGGGATTGTCGATCACGATGTGGTCGAGGTCTTCCTGGCTCATGCCCATGCGCTTCAGTTCGGGGAAGATGTGCTCGAACAGGTGGGTCATGCGCCAGTTGGGCAGGGCCTTTTGCATCTCGGCCGGGTCGCTGTTCCCCAGCGCCCCCTGCCAGCAATTGACGGTGTCATGCGAGACCATCACCCGGTCCCTGTGCCCGGCGTCGACCAGGGCCTTGAGGTTCTTCGTGCGCACTGAGTCCGGGACGATCTGCTCGAGCCCGAAGCGGTCGAAGCCGACGTACGAGCCGCGGTCGGCCAGCGCCTTCTGATAGGCCGGGTCGTCGCGCCCGTCGCTGTGGCCGACAATCAGGCTGGACGCGCGCAGGCCGACGCCGGTGGCGATGTCGATCTGGTCTTGGCCGCAGGAGCAGTTCTCGGTGTGGGAGATCAGCGGCACGCCCGTCAGCTTTGCAGCGTGCGCCGCGGCGGTGAGCACCTTGCGCTCGTATTCGCTGACCTCGCCGTCGCCGGTGGCGATCTTGATCACCCCGCAGCGGATGCCGGTGTCCGCGACTCCCTGCTCGATCTCCTTGACGAAGGCCTCGGTGATCGCCTCCACCGGCAGGGCCTTGAAGGTCCAGGGTATGCCCATCGACTCGACATAGGCGCCGGTGGCGCAGATCAGGTTGATGCGGCTCTTGCGCGAGACCTCGGCGCAGAACTCCACGTCCCGGCCCAGATCCATCGGGCATGGGTCGATGACGGTTCGGACCCCGTGGCCGTGCAGCTCCTGGAACGCGTCGACCACCCGCTCGATCGCCTCCTCGCGCTTGAACGCCGGCTGCCGCGCATCCATGAACCAGCCGGGAAAGCCGATCAGTACGTGCTCGTGGATCAGAGTGCGCCCAAGCTCGGCCGAACTCAGCGGCCCTGTTACGGTGTTGACCATGGTGCTCACCGCGTCTCTCCCTCGTAGGCTTGTTGCCTCCACTTAGCCGGCGCCGTCGCGTCAGGCGCAAGCTATCAAGCGCCGACGCCCTTCCGACCTCAGCGCCGGCGGCCTAGGGTCGGCTGGCGACACCGCGCATGCAACGGAGCGCCCCTGATGGCTGGCTTGTGGTTCGAGGAGTTCCAGGTCGGGCGGCGGTTCACGCACGAGGTCCGGCGCACCGTCACCGACATGGACAACATCCTGTTCTCCGCGCTCACCCACAATCCGGCCGCCATCCACATCGACCATGCCTATGCCGCGACCACGGAGTTCGGCCGGCCGCTGATCAACTCGCTGTTCACGCTGGGGCTAGTGGTGGGGCTGAGCGTGCAGGACACCACCTTCGGCACCACTGTCGCCAACCTCGGCTTCGAGAAGACCGAGTTTCCGAAGCCCGTGTTCGCCGGCGACACCATCCGGGCCGAGACCGAGGTCAAGGCGGTCCGCCCAAGCGCCTCGCGGCCGGGCCAGGGCGTCGTCACCTTCGAGCACCTGGGCTTCAATCAGACGGACGTCGTGGTCTGCCGCACCCTGCGTGCGGCGCTGATGCTGGGGCGCCCGCAATGAGGCTGCGCTCGATGCTGTTCGTGCCCGGCGACAGCGAGCGCAAATTCGCCAAGGCGGCGGGCATCGGCGCCGATGCGCTGATTCTCGATCTGGAGGACGCCGTCGCCCCGTCGATGAAAGCGCAGGCGCGAGGACAGGTGGCCGCGCTGCTGGATGACCGCAGCGCGCGTGACTGGGCGTTCTATGTGCGGGTCAATCCGTTCGACACCGGGCTGACGCTGGCCGACCTGGCGGCGGTGGTGCGGCCGGGGCTCGACGGCATCGTGCTGCCGAAAGCCGACGGCGCCCACGATCTCGAGCGGCTGGGCTTCTACCTCGATGCGTTCGAGGCGGCGGCGGGGATGGCGGCGGGCGCGGTGAGCGTGGTCGTGGTGGCGACGGAGACAGCGCAGGCGATGTTCCAGCTGGGATCCTACACGCCGGCGCACCCCCGGCTGGCGGCGCTGACCTGGGGCGGCGAGGACCTCAGCGCGGCGATCGGGGCGGTGACGCCGCGCCACGATGACGGGTCGTGGACCGAACCCTATCGGCATGTGCGCAGCTGGTGCCTGTTCGCCGCGGCGGCCGCCGGCGTCGCGCCGCTGGAGACCCTGTGGGCGAACTATCGCGACGCCGAAGGCTTGGCCGCCGACTGTCTGGCCGCCCGGCGTGACGGCTTCACCGGCCGGATCGCCATCCACCCCGACCAGATCGCGATCATCAACGACTGCTTCAGTCCGTCGGAAGCCGACGTCGCGCACGCCCGCCGGGTGGTCGCCGCCTTCGCTGCCCAGCCGGACGCCGGGACCATCGGCATCGACGGCAAGATGTACGACCGGCCGCATCTGACGGCTGCCGAGAAGACGCTGGCCGCGGCGGGGGAGCTGGGATGACCGCCGTCGAGACCGAACACCTGCGGGCGATCCGCGAGGGCGTCCGCGCCGTCGTCACCCGGTTCGACGACGACTATTGGCTCGCCCGCGATGACGACGGGGTGTTCCCGCACGCGTTCCACCAGGCCATGGCCGAAGCCGGGTGGCTGGGGATCACCATGCCGGTCGAATACGGCGGCGCGGGGCTCGGCGTCACCGAGGCCGCGATCATGATGCACGAGGTGGCGAGTCACGGCGGCGGCATGACGGCGGCCTCGTCGGTGCACATCAACCTGTTCGGCCCGCACCCGATCCTGGTCTACGGCACGGCCGCGCAGAAGCAGCGCTGGACGCCGCGGCTGATCGCCGGCCAGGACCAGGTGGCGTTCGGCGTCACCGAGCCGGACGCGGGTCTCAACACCACGCGGATCAAGACCTTCGCGCGCAAGGTCGACGGCGGCTACGTCGTCAACGGCCAGAAGGTCTGGACCTCGACCGCGCAGGTGGCCAGCAAGCTGATGCTGCTGGCGCGCACGACGCCGTTCGAAGACTGCGCGCGGCCGACCGACGGGATCAGCATCTTCTACACCGACCTCGACCGCACGAAGATCGAGGTGCGCCGCATCCCGAAGATGGGCCGCAAGGCGGTGGACTCGAACCAGGTGTTCATCGACGGCCTGTTCGTGCCCGACGAGGACCTGATCGGCGAGGCCGGCAAGGGCTTTTCCTACATCCTGCACAGCCTCAATCCGGAGCGCATCCTGGTCGCGGCGGAGGCGATCGGCATCGGCCAAGACGCGCTGCGCCGGGCGACGCGCTATGCCCGCGAGCGCATCGTGTTCGACCGGCCGATCGGCCAGAACCAGGCGATCCAGCACCCGCTGGCCGAGCGCTGGATGTACCTCGAGAGCGCCTGGCTGATGGCGATGCGGGCGGCGGAGCTCTACGACGCCGGCCAGCCGTGCGGCGCGGAGGCCAACAGCGCCAAGTTCCTGGGCGGCCGCGCCGGGCACGACGCCTGTTGGCAGTCGATCGCCACCCACGGCGGCTACGGCTACGCCCGCGAGTACCACGTCGAGCGACTGTACCGCGAAGTCGCCATCACCCGCCTGGCCCCGATCACCGAGCAGCTGATCCTGTCGTTCATCGCCGAGCGTGTGCTTGACCTGCCGAAGAGCTACTAGCGCCGTCGACCAGGGCGAGCGGCGGACGCAGCGGCTCGACACCGGGGAATGCGCAGCCTAGCGTCGGCGGACGGACGGAGACGGCAATGACCGACACGCTGATGGATCGCACGGCCGAGGTTTCGAACCCCGCCTGGTCGACGCCGCTGGAGACGCTCGATCCCAGCGAGGGCACGCTCTGGCGGCGGGGCCTGCTGCTCGACTACCTCAAGCGCCTGCGCCAGGAGGACCCGGTCCACTGGTCGCCGACGGGCCCCAGCGGACCCTACTGGTCGGTGACCAAGTTCAACGACATCGTCGCCATCGACAGCAACCATCGCGACTTCTCCTCCGACCGCGACATCACCGTCGGCGACCAGCCGGCGGAGTTCGCCATCCGCAACTTCATCGCCGCCGACCCGCCGGTGCACGACGTGCAGCGCAAGTCGGTCACCCCGGCGGTGGCCCCGGAGCGGCTGGGCCACATCGAGCAACTGATGCGCGAGCGCACCGCCGCGGTGCTCGACGCGCTGCCGATCGGCGAGCCGTTCGACTGGGTCGACAAAGTCAGCATCGAGCTGACCACCCAGTTCCTGGCCACCCTGTTCGACTTCCCCTGGGAAGATCGCCGCCTGCTGCCCTACTGGTCCGACGTCACCACCGCCAGCGAGCAGACCGGCAACACCACGGTCGACGCCGCCGAGCGCGAGCGGATCATGATGGAGTGCCACGACTACTTCGCCGCACTCTGGCGCGAGCGCGCCGCGCAGCCGCCCCGGTTCGACTTCCTGTCCCTGCTGGCCCACAACGAGGGCACGCGGGACATGATCAACGACCCCCTGGAGTTCCTTGGCAACATCATGCTGCTGGTCGTCGGCGGCAACGACACCACCCGCAACTCCATGACCGGAGGGGTGCTGTTCTTCGATCAGAATCCCGGCGAGCTGGCCAAGCTGAAGGCCGACCCGGAGCTGGTGGCCGGCGCGGTCTCGGAGATCATCCGCTACCAGTCGCCGGTGGCCCATATGCGCCGCACCGCCCTGCGCGACGTCGAAGTCGGCGGCAAGCAGATCAAGAAGGGCGAGCGCGTGGTGATGTGGTACGTCTCGGGCAACCGTGACCCGGACGTGGTCCCGCGTCCGGACGAGTTCCTGATCGACCGCGAGCGCCCCCGCCACCACGTGGCGTTCGGCTTTGGCATCCACCGCTGCATGGGCAACCGCGCCGCCGAGCTGCAACTGCGGGTGCTGTGGGAGGAGATCCTGAAGCGCTTTTCCCGCATCGAGGTGATCGGCGAACCGGAACGCGCCCTTTCCAACTTCATCTTGGGCTACCACCACCTTACGGTGAAGCTACACACCTAGCTCCCGGCAGGGTCCTTCCCCTCCAATGTCATCCCGGAAGCCGCGCAGCGGCTGTCCGGGATCTCCTTCATCGACCTTGAAGATGGGAAAGCGGACCGATGATGTCGTGCCCCATCAGTTCGGGCCACAGATAAACCCACTCCGGGTTGGTCTCTTCAACGAGTCGGAACTTCCATTCACGCCGCCAACGCTTGAGGTTCTTCTCGAAGTCGATGGCGTCCCGAGCGTCGTCGTAGCAACGAAACCAGACAAGACGCTGCGCGGCTTTCCGGGATGACAATGTTGGTGGAAACGGTGAGCAAATTGCTACGCCATTCCCGCCCCTAGCCGACGATGTCCCCCTCGCCGAAGAACTGAGCGATCTCGATCGACGCGTTCTCGGGGCTGTCGGAGCCGTGCACCGAGTTTCCAGTGAAACTCTCGGCGAAGAGCTGGCGGATGGTGCCGGGCGCGGCGTTGGCCGGGTTGGTGGCGCCCATCACCTCGCGGTACCGGGCGACGGCGTTCTCGCCCTCCAGCACCTGCACCACCACCGGGCCCGAGGTCATGAAGCCGACCAACTCCTCGAAGAACGGCTTGCCCCTGTGCACGTCGTAGAACGCCTCGGCCTGTGCGCGGCTCAGCCGCAGGCGCCGCTGGCCGACGATGCGCAGGCCGGCGTCTTCGATCACGGCGTTGACCTTGCCCGTCAGGTTGCGACGCGTGGCGTCGGGCTTGATGATCGAGAAGGTGCGTTCGGTCATTTAACGGTGGGCTCTGGCAGGCGGGAGGGACCGGGCTTATAACGATGGCTCGCCGCCGCGCCAAGGCACGATGGGCTCTGCGCGTGGCGGCTTTGCTGTGGAAGTTTGGATCATGACCGAAGCTGGAGTTCGACGGCGTCCTTGACGGGCTGATTGCCTGGCCGAACTCGCGTGGCCGATCGCGGCCGCGTGGACGATCTCCACTCCAGAACAAAGCTTCGCCGTCATGCTCCGCATCCAGGACCTCGTTTTCGACGCCTATGGGCGCCGTTTCTTCGACCAGGCTTCCGCCGCGCTCCCCACCGGCGCCAAGGTCGGCCTCGTCGGCCGCAATGGCGCCGGCAAGACCACCCTCTTCCGCCTGATCCAGGGCGAGCTCAGCGCCGGCAGCGGCGAGATCATCCTGCCGCGCCTCGCCCGCATCGGCACCGCCGATCAGGAGCAGGCGGCGACGCCGATCCCGCTGTTGGAGACGGTGCTGGCCGCCCACGTCGAGCGCGCCGCCCTCACCGCCGAGCTGGAGACCGCGCCGCCCGAGCGCCTGGCCGACATTTACGCACGCCTGGCTCAGATCGGCGCCGACGCCGCCCCGGCCAAGGCCTCGGAGATCTTGGTGGGACTGGGCTTCAGCCAGGCCGACCTGTCCCGACCCATGGCCGAGTTCTCCGGCGGCTGGCGCATGCGCGCGGCGCTGGCCGCGGCGCTGTTCGCCGAGCCGGATCTGCTGCTGCTCGACGAGCCGACCAACTTTCTCGACCTGGAAGGGGCGATGTGGCTGGAGTCGCGGCTGAAGCGCCACCCCTCGACCGCCCTGGTCATCAGCCACGACCGCGAGCTGCTCGACCGCTCGATGGATTTCATCCTGCACCTGGGCGAGCAGAAGCTGACGCTCTACCCCGGCGGCTTCGCGGCGTTCGAGCGGCAGCGGGGCGAGCGGCTGGCGCTGCAGGGCTCTATGCGGGCCAAGATCGAGGCCCGCCGCGCTCACCTGCAGACCTTCGTCGACCGCTTCCGCGCCGGCACCAAGGCCCGCCAGGCGCAGTCGCGGTTGAAGATGATCGAGCGCCTCGGCGCTATTCCGCCCGTGGTCGAAGAATCGACCGCGCCGTTCATCCTGCCCTCGCCGGAAAAGCCGCTGCCGCCGCCGCTGATGCGTCTGGAGCATGGCTCGGTCGGCTACGACGGCGTGCCGATCCTCGAGCGCTTGGACCTGCGCCTCGACCCCGGCGACCGCATCGGCCTGCTGGGCGTCAACGGCGCCGGCAAGACCACCTTCGCTCGTCTGCTGGCCGACGACCTGCCGCTGATCTCGGGCAAGCTCAGCCGCGACCGGCGCATGAAGGTCGGCTGGTTCCACCAGCACCAGGTCGAGGTGCTGGCCGCCGACGACACGCCGCTGCAGATCATCGGCCGCGCTCTCCCCGGCCTCACCGAGTCGCAGCGCCGCGGCCGTCTGGCCAGTTTTGGCTTTGGGGTCGACCGGGCGCTGACCAAGGTCGAGTCGCTCTCCGGCGGCGAGCGGGCGCGGCTGCTGATCAACCTGATCGCGCTGAACGCCCCGCACCTGATCATCCTCGACGAGCCGACCAACCACCTCGACATCGACAGCCGCCGCGCCTTGCTGGACGCGCTGAACGACTACGAGGGCGCCGTGGTGCTGATCACCCACGACCGCTCGCTGATGGAGATGGTGGCCGACCGCCTGTGGCTGACCGCCGACGGCACGGTGCGGCCGTTCGACGGCGACATGGAGGACTACGCCAAGTTCGTCATGGATCGGGCGAGAGCGGCGGCTAAGGCGCCGGCCGCGAAGGCGACGCCGCCGGAGACAATACGGCCGCCGCCGATGCCGGCCGGGCCGCTGAAGCGGCGCCTGGAAGCCGCCGAGAGCACGCTGGCGCGTGAAACGACGGCGTTAGCGGCGATCGACGCGGAACTGTCCGATCCGGCTCTCTATGCCAGACCGGCGAGCGCGACCGAGCGGCTCACGACGCGTCGTGCTCAGCTGGCCGACCGCCTTGCCAAGGCCGAAGCCATCTGGCTGGCAGCGGCGGAGGCGTACGAGACCTCGGCGGACGCCTAACCGCAGCGGACCGAGGTCACCAGCCCGGTCTGGGTGTCGTAGGTGATGGTCTGGCGGCCCTCGACATAGTCCTGGGTGATCATGCAGGTCGAGCAGACCACGCGGCGCATGCCCGGGTTGACGGGCACCGGGATATCGGTGCGCGGCTTGCCGACCAGGTACTGCAGCGCCGCTGCGCCGCAGCTGTCGGCGGGCTTCGGCGGCGTCCGCGGGGCGGCAGTCGCCTCCGTGTGCGGGGCGGCGGGCGCCGCAGCGGCCTGCTCGGCCGAGGGCGCACCCTGCTGCGACGGCCCCGTGCATGCGCCGAGCGCGATCAACGCCGCGAGCGCCCAGATCTTCATGCTTCCTTGCGCCATCCGCCGCTCTCCCCCTGCCGCCAGTAGGACACCGCGGCGCCCGCCTGTTTGAACCCCGACCAGCGCCCGCGCGCCGCCGCCAACGCCGCCTCGTCGCGGCCGTCGAACAGCAGCACGCAACGCGCGAAAACCGATATGTCGCCCGCCTCGGCCCCGTCGATCAGGAACAGTGCGTTGGCGCCGTTGGCGTTGTCCATCCCGGTGGTGATCAGGATCGGCTGGCGTTCCGCCATCGGCTCGTCCTCGACGCCGTGCGGCAGGAAGGCGTCGTCGCGATAGCTCCACAGCCAGCCGTCGAGATGCTCGACCCGCTCGCGCGCCGTCGAGCGCACCAGCGCCTTCCAGCCCCGCGCCAGCGTCTTCTCCAGCAGCTCCGGCAGCGCCTGGTCGAGGCTGGTCCGCTCGAGGTGATAGAACCAAACGTCGCAGGGGGCGTCGTTCATGCGTCGGGCGAACTCATCGGCAGATCGATCAACAAGGCGGCGACCTTATCAGGATCGCTGACCATGGCGAGGTGATGCAGCGCGGCGCGGCGAACCGGCCAGCCGCGCCGCTCGGCCTCGGCCGTTTCGAACGCGTACGCCTTGCTGAGCTGCAGATAGACGGCCGGCAGCCGCTCCCACTGGCGCTGGTCTGGACAGACCGCCTCGAGGAAGGCGAGCGGGACGCGCGGCAGGTCCGAGATGAAGGCGTCCCGGGTCGCGCCGTCCGGCAGCAGTTGCGGCGTCGGGTCATGACCGAACCATTGGTTCCAGGGCGGCAGCAGGCTATCGGTCGTCAACCCAGCCAGGCGCCTGGCCAGTTCCGGCGCGGTCTCGCGCCAGCAGCGGCCCGGATAAGGCAACACCGCGTCGACGAAGATGAAACCGGTCAGCCGCGCGGCGGACGCCGCGAGCGCGGGAGCGAAGCCGCCGGCGCCGCTGTGGAGCACTGCGGTCCAAGGCGCGGTATCGACCCGCGAATTGATCCGCTCCGCTGCGCCGGCATACCAACCCGGCCCCGCGACGCCGCCATAATCCACGGCCACCGCGTCTGGCGTCGCCCGCGCCATCGGCCTTCCCGACGCCGCCCCGACGAAGGGACTCGGGATGAAGGCCAGCCGCGGCGTCGCCTCAGCCCTCGTAAAAGTCGGCGGCGAGGCGATCCAGCAGCCGCACCCCAAAGCCGGTGGCGCCGCTGGGGATGGTCGGGACGGTCGAATTCGGCTTCCAGGCCGTGGTCGCCATGTCGATGTGCGCCCAGGGCACGCCGTTGGTGAAGCGCTTGATGAACATCGCCGCGGTGATCGAGCCGCCGGGGCGCGGGCCGATGTTCTTCATGTCGGCCACGTGGCTGTCGATCAGCTTGTCGTAGGGCCCGTGCAGCGGCATCCGCCAGAGCGCATCGTCGGAGGCCTTCGACGCGGCCAGCAGGTTCGCCGCCAGCGTCTCGTCGGTGCAGTAGAGGCCGGCGAGCTCCTTGCCGAGCGCGACCACGATCGCGCCGGTCAGCGTCGCCAGGTCGATCATGAACTGCGGCTTGAAGCGGTCCTGGCAGTACCAGACCGCGTCCGCCAGCACGAGGCGCCCCTCGGCGTCGGTGTTGATCACCTCGATGGTCTGTCCGGACATCGAGGTGACCACGTCGCCAGGCCGCTGGGCGTTGCCGTCCGGCATGTTCTCGACCAGGCCGAGGACGCCGACCGCGTTCACCTTGGCCTTGCGCACGGCCAGCGCATACATCGCCCCCACCACGGCGGCCGAACCGGCCATGTCGGTGATCATTTCTTCCATGCCATCGGCCGGCTTCAGGCTGATGCCACCGGTGTCGAAGCAGACGCCCTTGCCGACGAAGGCGATCGGCGCGGCCTTGGGGTCCTTGGCGCCATGCCACTGCATCACCACCAGCTGGCTCTCGCGCACGCTGCCCTGGCCGACGCCAAGCAGCGAGCCCATGCCGAGCTTCTTCATCTCCTTTTCGCCCAGCACCTCGATCTCGAGCCCCAGCTTGGCGAGTTCCTTGACCCGGCGCGCGTACTCTTCGGGGTGGAGGATGTTGGCCGGCTCGGTGACCAGGTCGCGGGCGTAGCAGATGGCGTCGGCGAGCCCGGCGAGCGCCTTGTAGGCCCGGGTGCTGGCCTTCGGATCGGCGACGGCGATTTTGACCGCCTTCACCGACGGCTTCTTCTCCGGCTTCTCGGTCGTGCGGTAGCGGTCGAACCGGTAGCTGGCGAGCTGAACGCCGAAGCCGGCGTGGGCCGGCCGATCGGGGCCGGCGCCGGGCATCAGCAGCAGCAGAGCCTCGGCGCCGGTGTCCTTGGTCGCGTTCCAGGCGTGGGCGCCGGCGCTCTCGGCCGCCTTTTCGTCGAACGCCGACTGCTTGCCCGCGCCGATCACCGTCACCCGCCCCGCGGTGACGCCCGCCGGCGCCAGGATCGGCACGGTCTGGCCCATCGAGCCCTTGAACCGGCTGGCGGCGATTGCGCGCTTGAGCGCGCCGGACATCTGCTTGTCGATCGCCTCGGCCGCCGGCGAGAACTCGCCGTCCTCGAACGCCAGCACCGCCACGGCGGTGGCTTCGCTCGGCTTGGCGTCGGCGGCGACGAAATCGATCTGCATGCGGCGGCTCTCTGCAAGTTCCGCGGCCGGCATAGCGTCTTTGCGGGCCGCCGGGAATAACCGGGGCGCCACGCCGCGTCTTGCCTTCGACACAGGCCCGAGGGGACGCGAGATGAGCGAGCACAGCAACGTCGTCGGCTTCGAGCCGGCAAGGTCGATATCGAAGGCCGGGCGCTTCGACCAGGTGACGATCGCGCTGCACTGGCTGACGCTGCTGCTGGTGGCCGGCCAGCTCACGACCGCCTGGCTGTTGAGCCAGGCTGGCGACGACGGCGCCGCGGCCGCCAGCCTGTTGACCATCCACCGCACGCTGGGGCTCGTCACCTGGTGCGTAGTGGCTGGCCGGCTCGGGTGGCGCGCGGCCTTCGCCCACAAACCGCCCTTTCCCGCCAGCATGCCGCCGCCGCAGCGGTGGGCGGCCAAGCTCAACGAGCACGGGCTCTACGCGCTCCTGCTGCTGCAGCCGCTGACCGGTCTCGGCGACACCCTGTTCCGCGGCCGCCCGTTCACCCTCGCCGTCTGGCGCGTGCCGCCGCTCCTGCACGCGGACAAGCCGGTGTTCCACGCGTTGCACACTTTGCACGAATGGGGCGCCCTGGGGCTGCTGGGCCTGATCGGCCTGCACGCCGCCGCCGCCCTGCTGCACGGCATCGTCCTGCGCGACGGCGTCCTGCAGCGCATGCTGCCCTGGACCGTGGCCGATCGTTAGAATTGTTCCGCGCCGGACGCTGCCGAGAAGCTGTTGACGGCGGTTCAAATGCGGCGCGAGTCTCGGCGGTCGATACGACAGAACCCGACGGCGACGGGAGGAAACGGCGATGGACTACGACCTCATCGTGCGAGGCGGCACAGTCGTGGATGGGACACGGCTGCCCAGGTATCGGGCCGACGTCGGCGTCCGGGGCGGCAAGGTGGTCAAGCTGGGGCGCATCGCGGCGACCGCGACGGCCGAACGGGTGCTGGATGCGACGGGTTGCATCGTCGCGCCAGGCTTCGTCGACCTGCACACCCACTACGACGCCCAGATCCACTGGGACCCCTACTGCACCATCTCGGGCTGGCACGGGGTGACGTCGGTGGTGCTGGGCAACTGCGGCTTCGGCTTTGCGCCGGTGAAAACCGCAGACCGCGACCGCGCGCTGATGATGATGACCCGCACCGAGCAGATACCCTACGAGTCGATGAAGGCGGGCATGCCGTGGCGCTGGGAGAGTCTGCCGGAGTGGCTGGACAACCTCGATGCGCTGCCCAAGGGCGTGAACGTGGTCAGCTACGTGCCGGTCTCGCCGCTGATGGTCTATGTGATGGGCCTGGAGGCCGCCAAGTCGCGCCCGGCCACGCCGGCCGAACGATCCGAGATGCAGCGCCTGCTGAACGAGGCGATGGACGCGGGCGCCTGCGGGTTCTCGCTGCAGCGGCTGGGCGAGCACTCGCTGCAGGCCGACGTCGACGGCACGCCGATGCCGACCGACACCATGGCTGATGAAGACGTCCTGGCCCTGGCTGAAGTGCTGCGCGACCGCGACGAGGGCTTCATCCAGATCACCCAGGCCCAGGGCGGCGATCCGATGTACACGGAAGAGGGTGAGAAGAAGAACCGCGACCGCGCGTTCGTCGAGCGCCTGGCGGCCGTGGCCGAGCGCCCGGTGCTGCACAACGTCGTCGGCGCCGTCGACGGCAAGCCGTGGCTGCACCAGAAGAGCCTGGAGTGGGCCCACAAGTGCAACGAGCAGGGCCTGCGCATCTACATCCAGGGCTTCAACGTGCGCGCCTGGTTCAATTTCTCCATGGAGCACTGGAACCTCTACGATTCGAGCCCGGCCTGGAACGAGGCCACGCAAGGCACGGTCGAGGAGAAGCTGGTCAAGCTCGCGGACCCGGCGGTGCGCGAGAAGATGCGCAAGCAGCATCGCATGCTGCGCGCCATCGGCGAGGACGTGATGCCCGAGAAGCTGACCGTGGTCAGCGTCCCCGACGATGCGCCCGAGTTGGCGAAATACGTCGGCCGGGTGATCGGCGAGATCGCGGCCGAGGAGGGCAAGCACCCGACCGACGCGATGCTGGACATCGCCGTCGCCGGCAAGCTGAAGGTGATGTTCCGCTCGGGGCTGGCGACCAGCGGCGATCCCGAGCTGGTCGGGCCGCTGATGAGCGACCCCTACGTCATCGCCGGGGTGTCCGATGGCGGGGCGCACACCAAGTTCTTCGCCGGCGGCTCCTACACCACCGACTACCTGACCTGGCTGGTGCGCGACGAGAAGAAGATCTCGCTCGAGGAGGCCCACTACCACCTGAGCTACCTGCCGGCTCAGGCCGCGGGTTTCACCGATCGCGGGTTCCTGCGCGAGGGCGCCCCGGCCGACATCGTGGTCTACGACCTGGCCCAGCTGAAGCGGACGCCGGAGTGGGAGTTCGAGGTCCTGCACGACCTGCCGGCCGGCGAATGGCGCGTCGTGCAGCGGGCCGAGGGCTATCGCTGGACCATCGTCAACGGCGAGATCACCTTCGAGGATGGCCGGTGCACCGGCGCGACGCCGGGCCGCCTGCTGCGCAATCGCCACGTTGGCGCAGGGACCTTCGCGGTGGCGGCCGAGTAGGATTGGACGGCGCGACGGCGCTTGGGCGCATGCCCCGAAGTTGACTCCAACCCCTACGCGCCGGCGGGTCAAATGCAGTTCGGTTGACCGAGTTGGACCGCCATGCTCCCGCCGTTCAAAGCCTACTGCGGCCCCAGCCCGAGCTGGCCGCCCAGCATGCCGTCGATCATCCGCTTGGGCAGGTGCTCGATCAGGAAGGTCTGCAGCGGATTGGGCGACACGGTGTAGCGCACGGCCGGCTTGGGCGTCGTCAGGGCATGGAAGATCGCGCGGCCGAGCTGTTCGGGCTTCAGGGCCGCGCGCTCGCCCGGGGTCATGAAACTGCGCACCTTGGCCAGCGCCGCAGCATAGGGCGTCCCGTCGTAGCGCGAGACGTCGTATTGGGCGCCCTTGACCGTCATCTCGGTGGCGACGAACCCCGGCGCGATCACGATCACCTCGACGCCGAACAGCATCAGCTCGCGGCGCAGCGACTCGCTGACGCCCTCCAGCGCGAACTTCGAGGCCACGTAGGGCGACAGGAACGGTAGCGCCGTCTTGCCCCCGACCGAGGTTACGTTGACGATCCGACCCGGCTTCTCGCCCGCCGCGACGCCTTGCCAGAGCAGTGGCGCGAACGCCTGCAGACAGGCGACGACGCCCACCAGGTTGACCTCGAGCTGATGGCGCAACTCGTCCAACGGCAACTCGAGCACCGGCCCGGCCACCGCGACCCCGGCATTGTTGACCAGGCCGAACAGCGGCTCGCCGTTCAGCGCCGCGCGCACCTGCTCCGCGCCCGCCTGCACCGCCTGCACGTCGGTGACGTCGAACAGCAGCGGGACGAACCGTTCGCCGAGTTCCTGGCGCAGGCGGTCGGCGTCTGCCTGACGGCGCACGCTGCCGAACACCCGAAAGCCCTCCTGGACCAGCACGCGGGTCGCGCCCTGGCCGATGCCGCTGGAGACGCCGGTGATGACGACCGATTTCACGGCTTTCCCCTTCGCGCGGCGATGCTCTATGGCGATGCGCGCCCCCGGCGCACGACCGGGGCGCAGCATCAGGGGGGTCTCGCCCATGCCCACGGCTCAGATAGGCGCCGTCGAGCTCTATTACGAGCGCGCCGGCTCGGGTCCGCCGCTGCTGTTCATCTCCGGCACCGGCGGCGACCTTCGCACCAAGCCCAATGTGTTCGATGGGCCCCTCGCCAGGTCATTCGACCTGTTGGCCTACGACCAGCGCGGCCTCGGCCGCTCGTCCAAACCGGACACCGACTACACCATGGCCGACTACGCCGACGACGCCGCCGGCTTGCTGGACGCGCTCGGCTGGGCCAGCGCCAAGGTGGTCGGCGTCTCGTTCGGGGGCATGGTCGCCCAGGAGTTCGCGCTGCGCCATCCGGGGAAGGTCGAGCGGCTGGTGCTGGCCTGCACCTCGCCCGGCGGCGCGGGCGGCGCCTCCTATCCATTCCACGAGATCCAGCACCTCAAGGGCGAGACGCGGGCGAAGTTCTTGATCCCGATCAGCGACACCCGCCGCGACGACGCCTGGGCCGCCGCCAACCCCGACACCCACGCCCAGTTCGTCGCTCTGGGATCGGTCGACCCGTTCGCCGGCGAGCCCGGCCGCGAGATGGGCGCGCGCCGCCAGCTCGAAGCCCGGGCCGGCCACGACACCTGGGACCGCCTCGGCCAGATCGCCTGCCCGGTGATGATCGCCGCCGGTCGCTTCGACGGCGTGGCGCTGTCGGCGACGCAGGAGCGCATGGCCTCCCGCATCCCCGGCGCGCGCCTGAGCTTCTTCGAGGGCGGCCACCTGTTCATGCTGCAAGACCGCGCCGCGCTGCCGGCGATGACTGAGTTCCTCTCCGGTTAGCCACGATCCATTACCTCCGGTCATGGCCGGGCGTCAGTCCCGGCCACCCATGCACACCGCGCCGGATGCGGCCAGCCTGCGGATGGCCGTTCGCTGATGCCTCAAACACCTCCTGACGGTGCCAAGCACGGTCACTCCAGAACCGGTGTTCTTGGATCGCCGGGACTTACGCCCGGCGATGACCGGAAGTGGGGGAACATCGAGGTAGGGCCGCCGCCGTCGCTGCGCTATCTGGGGGCATGAAGCGGCCTCGCCCTCCCCGATCCGACAAGCCCGTCCCCGGCCGCAGCCGGAGGGACGCACCGACACGGACCAGCCTGCCGCCCGTCGGCGTCGCCGACGTGGTCGAGCGGGACGCGGATGGCGATCTGTTCGTGCGCCTCACCAAGGCCGACGAGACGACGCCGCTGGTGCGGCTGGCGCCTGACCGCAAAGAAGCGGCCGCTGGCGCGCCGGGGCTGGGCGACCGGCTGCTGGTGCGGTTCGAAGCACAGGAGGGCGGCGAGGTCGAGGCGCGGCTGATCAAGAAGCTGGGCCAGAGCGCCCATCGCATCCTCGGCGTCGTGCGCAAGGCGCGGCGCGAAGTACGGGTCGAGCCGGTCGACCGGCGCTCGAAGGAGAGCCTGCTGATCCCCGAGGTCGAAGGTCGCGATCTGAAGGACGGCGACCTGGTGCTGGCTCAGATCGGCGGCAACGCCGAGCGCCGCTACGGCCCCAAGCGCGGCAAGGTGCTCGAGGTGGTCGGCCGCGAGGATGATCCCAGAGCCGCGTCGCTGATCGCCATCCACGCGCACGGCATCCCGATCGGCTTCCCACCGGAAGCCGAGGCCGAGGCGGAAGCGGCGCAGCCGCCGACGCTGCAGGGCCGCACCGACCTGCGCGATGTCCCGCTGGTCACCATCGACCCGCCCGACGCCCGCGACCACGACGACGCCGTCTTCGCCGAGCCCGATGACGATGCGCGCAACCCCAGCGGCTGGATCTGCTGGGTCGCCATCGCCGACGTCGCCGCCTACGTGCGCCCCGGCTCGGCGCTCGACGTCACGGCGCGGGAGAAGGGCAACAGCGTCTACTTCCCCGATCGGGTCGAGCCGATGCTGCCGGAGCGGCTCTCCGCCGGCCTCTGCTCTCTGCGCGAAGGCGAGCCGCGAGCGTGCCTGGCCGTCAGAATGGTGTTCGACAAGGACGGCAAGAAGCGCACCCACCGCTTCCACCGCGGCCTGATGCGTTCCGCGGCCAAGCTCAGCTACGAGGAGGCGCAGGCCGCCATCGACGGCCGGCCGGACGACCGCGCCGCGCCGCTGATGGAGCGGGTGCTGACGCCGCTGTTCACGGCTTACGCCACGCTGAAGCTCGGTCGCGACGCCCGCTCGCCGCTGGAGATCGAGTCGGCCGAGCGGCGCATCAGCTTCGGCGTCGACGGCCAGATCGCCCAGATCACCCCCAGGGCCTCGCTGCCGGCTCACAAGCTGATCGAAGAGTTCATGATCCAGGCCAACGTCTGCGCCGCCGAGACCCTGGAGCAGCGCCGCACGCCGCTGATCTACCGGGTGCACGACACGCCCAGCGACGAGAAAATCCAGTCTCTGGTCGACTTCCTCGGCACGCTCGGCATCGCCTGGAGCAAGGGCCAGGCGCCCAACACCGCCCGCTTCAACCAGCTGCTGCACGACACCCGCGGCGGCCCGCACGCCGACATCATCAACGAGGTGGTGCTGCGCAGCCAGATGCAGGCGATCTACGACACCGACAACATCGGCCACTTCGGGCTCAACCTCGCCCGCTACGCCCACTTCACCTCGCCGATCCGCCGCTACGCCGACCTGATCGTGCACCGGGCGCTGGTCCGGGCGCTCGGCATGGGCGATGACGGCCTCGCCGACGCCGACATCGCCCGGCTGAAGGACACCGCCGAGCGCATCACCATGGCCGAGCGCCGCGCCATGGCCGCCGAGCGCGACGCTACTGACCGCTATGTGGCCTCGTTTCTCGCCGATCGGGTCGGGGCCGAGTTCCAGGGCCGCATCACCGGCGTCACCCGTTTCGGCCTGTTCGTGCGCCTGAGCGAAACCGGCGCCGACGGCCTCGTGCCAATCTCCAGCCTCGGCGGCGAGTACTTCCACCACGACGAGCGCGCCCACGCGCTGGTCGGCGAGCGTTCCGGCGGCCGCTGGCGGCTCGGGCGCGAGGTCGAGGTGCGGCTGAAGGAAGCGACCCCGATCACGGGCGGCCTGCTGTTCGAGATGCTGAGCGAGCCCGAAGCGGGCGAGGCCGGCGCGCCCCGCAAGCGAGGGCCGACTCCGCAACGCCGACAGAGCTATCCGCGCGGGCGGCGGCGCTAGCGCTTGCGGTACGGCTCGGCGCACGCCATTAGTCGTTGCATGGCCGAACGAGCGTTTGAATCTCATCCCGACACCCCACGCCTGCCGCCCCGGACCGGCAAGGCCGTGCGACCGCGCGACGCCGCCACCCTGATCGTCCTGCGCCGCGATGGGCCGAAGCCCCGCGTGCTGATGGGCCGGCGCCACGGCGGCCACGACTTCATGCCCGACAAGTGGGTGTTCCCGGGCGGCCGGATCGACCCCAGCGACTTTCGCGCGCCGGTGGCGTCCGAGCTGCGCCCCGATGTCGCCCATCGGCTGGCGACCACGGCGCGACCCAGGCGCGGCCGCGCCCTGGCGCTCTCGGCGATCCGCGAAACCTTCGAGGAGACCGGCCTCTTGCTGGCCAAGCCGGGCCAATACCGCCCGATCGCCGGCCCGTGGCGGTTGTTCCTCGAACAGGGCGCTTTGCCGGACCTGAGCGCGCTCGACTACATCGCCCGCGCCGTCACCCCGCCGATGGTGCCCAAGCGCTACGACGCGCGCTTCTTCATGGCGGATGCGGAACACCTGATCAGCCTGGACCGCCAGGCCGACTGCGGCGAACTGGACGAGATCGCCTGGTTCGACCTGGAAGAGGCCTTGGCGCTCGACCTGCCGACCGTCACCGACTTTGTCCTGCGCGAGATTCCGCTGAAGCTGTCCGACCCGCACCGGCCGTTCCCGTACCTGCGCATGCGCCGCGGCCAACGCACAATGACGACGGCGGACGGCACGCGCGCCTTCTAAGCCACCCTGGCGGCGACGCTTGACCGCTCGGCGCGACTTAGGACAATGAAGCCGATCCGTCGGGAGCGGCGATGTTCAGTCTACAGCGCGAGCGGATCACGCTCGCTCAGCTTTTTGACCACAACCTGATCCACCTGCGCGATATGGCGCTGGTGGAGTTCCTGACCTACTTCCTGGTCGGCGCGGCGGTGTTCGCCTACGTGCTGCATCTGCGCCGGGCGGGCGCGTTCCGCTTCCTGATCCGCGCGCCTTCGCCCAAGCCGGTTCGCGTGCACCTGGAGGTCTACAACTCCGCGCTCAGCGTCGTGCTCTACAATGGCGTGCAGCTGGTCGCCCGCATCTTCGTGCTGGCCTTCGGCTATGTGGTGACGCTGAACAATCCCCTGCCGCTGTGGGAAGTGGTGTTGAGCTTCCCGCTCGTGATGATCGTGCACGACGCCTACTTCTACTGGACCCACCGCTGGATGCACGCGCCGGCGCTGTTCAAGATATTTCACTGGGAGCACCACAAGTCGCAGGCGCCGACGGTGTTCACCGCCTATTCGTTCTCGATCCCCGAGGCGATCGTGCAGGGCCTATTCGGCGTGTTCTACGTCGCCCTGTTCCCCGCGACCTTCGCGACGCTGATCTTCTTCCAGTTCGTCGAGATCCTGCACAACCTGATGATCCACTCCGGCGTGGACGTGCTGCCGCGCACCCTGGTGGTGCACAAGCGCTGGGGCTGGCTGGCGGGCGCCGCGCACCACGACCTGCATCACCGCACCGCGCGCGGCAACTACGGGCTCTACACCCGCTTCTGGGACCGCATGTTCAAGACCGAGCACCCGGATTTCGTCGCCGTCTATAATTATGTCCATGCGCCCGCAAACGACGGCCAGGCCTATAAGCTGCTCTCGCGGCGGGGGGCGTCTGAGGCCCTAAGCGATGCGATCACGGAAGCGTCGCCCGCGAGTTGACTTCGCGCCGCCGATTCGTATTGTCCGCGCCTCCCAATTTCCGGCTTCACCCAGCCGGCAGCAAAGACGAGCGTTATGGCCAAGCCCGCCTCTATCAAGATCCGACTGAACTCCACGGCGGACACCGGCTACTTCTACGTGACCAAGAAGAACGCCCGCACCATGACCGAGAAGATGGTGGTCAAGAAGTACGACCCGGTCGTGCGCAAGCACGTCGAATTCCGCGAAGCCAAGATCAAGTAGCCACCCCGGCGGCGGCGCGCTGGAACTGCACGACCTGAGAGGGCAACTTCGGGCGGGGCCGATGTCCGCGCCCGAGGGAGCACGCCATGAGTGACGCCGGCGCCCACTGGGGCTTCCTGCGGCCGCTGACCCCGCAGCATGTGCTGATCGTCGCAGTTGTGATCGTCGGCTGCGGCCTGCTCATCGCGCTGGTGCGGGTGCTGGTGCGCCGCTCCGCAGAGGGGGCGCCTTCACATCACCGCCTCGTCATCCTGCGCGCCGCGCCGATCGCGCGTCTGATCATCACCATCGCCGGCTTCGCAATCATCACGCCGCTGCTGGTCGAGCCCTCGTTCGAGGACATCGTCGCCCTCATCGCCACCGTCGGGCTGGCGCTGGCCTTCGCGCTCAAGGACTACGTCAGCTGCCTGGTGGCCGGCGTCGTCACCATCATCGAGAACACCTACCAGCCGGGCGACTGGATCGAGTTCGGCGGCGCCTACGGCGAGGTGAGGACCATCGGCACGCGCGCCGTGCGCCTGGTGACCGCCGACGACACCGACGTGATCATCCCGCATTCGATGCTGTGGACCAGCCGCGTCGACAACGACAGCGGCGGCAAGCACACGCTGCAGACGGTCACCCACTTCTACCTCGCCGCCGACCACGACGGCGTCGCCGTGAGCCGCGCCCTGGCGGAGGTGGCCGCCATCTGCCCGCATCTGCTGCCGGGCTCAGCGCCTCAGATCGCCGTCGCCGAAGAACCCTTCGGCACCCACTACCGGATCAAGGCCCGCGTGGCCGAGAGCCGCCAGCAGTTCGCCATGGTCACCGACATAACCCTGCGCGGCAAGGAACGGCTGCGCGCCATGGGCGTCGCCTTTGCCCAGGCCCCGTTCGCCCGAACCGCCTAGCGCGGTCAGGCCGCCTTCGCGATCACCGTATTACGACCAGCGGCCTTGGCGGCGTAGACCGCCTCGTCCGAGCGCTTGAGCAGCGCCTCGGCGGTGTCGCCAACGCCGGCGGTCGTCGCCACGCCGATCGAGATGGTCACCGACAGCGGCTCGGCGCCGCCCGGCACGCGGAACGGCGAGCCAGCCACGTGGCGGCGGATCCGCTCGGCGATGCGCTCGGCGTCCTCCAGCTTGGTGTCCGGCATGATCACCATGAATTCCTCGCCGCCGTAGCGGCACGGCAGATCGATCGCGCGCACGTTGGAGGCCAGCCGCACGGCGAACTCCCGCAGCACCTCGTCGCCGATATCGTGGCCGAAGCCGTCGTTGATCTTCTTGAAGTGGTCGATGTCGATCATCAGCGCCGACACCGGATCGCCGCCGCGGATGGCGCGGTTGACCAGGGCGCCCAGTTGGCCGGTCATGTAGCGACGGTTGTGCAGGCCGGTCAGCTGGTCGGTGACCGCCAGTTCCAGCGAATGGTCGAGGTTGTTGCGCAGGAAGTCGGTGTAGCGCTTGCCGCGCACCTGGCTTCGCACCCGCGCCGACAGCTCCTGCGGATCGATCGGTCGAGTCAGGATGTCGTTGAAGCCGATGTCCAGCGCCTTCACCAGCCGCGGACGGTCGTCGGGGTCGATCACGCCCAGGATCGGCAGGTGGCGGGTCGCCTCGTCCGCGCGGATCTGGGCGGCGAAGCGTAGGCCGTCGAACGACCGGGCCGTGGTGTTGACGATGATCAGGTCCACCGGACCGCGCGCGGTCAGGTGCGCCTTCTCCGGATCGCTCTCGACCACGGGACGGTGCTCGATGGCCAGTTCGGCGTAGATGCGCTGGGCCTGGCGCTCCTGGTCGTCGACGATCAGCACCCGCCCGCCGCCGCCGCCGAGCCTCGAGGCCGCGCCGGCGATCACGCCGATGCGCCGGCCGGAGGCCTCGCGCTGGCGCAGCTCGTCGATCACCAGCTTCAGCCGCGTCAGGCTTTTGACCCGCGCGAACAGCATGATGTCGTCGATCGGCTTGTTGAGGAATTCGTCGGCGCCGGCTTCGAGGCCGGTAATGCGGTCGCCGCGGCCGTCGAGCGCGGTCACCAGCACGACCGGGATGTGGCGCGTAGCCGGATCGTCCTTCAGTCGTCGGCAGGTCTCGAAGCCGTCCATGCCCGGCATCATCACGTCGAGCAGCACCAGGTCGGGCTGCTCGCGGCACGCTTTCTCGAGGGCCGTGGCGCCGTCGGACGCGGTCAACACATCGTAGTATTCCGCCGCGAGCTTGGCTTGCAGCAGGCGGACGTTGGCTTCGATATCGTCGACGACGAGGATCCGCCCGGTCATGCGACCGGGTCCGCGGTCGGCTCCAGGTAGGTGCGGACCGTCTCGAGGAAGTGGGCGACCGAGATCGGCTTGGCGATGTAGGCGGCGCAGCCGCCGGCGCGGATGCGCTCTTCGTCGCCCTTCATAGCGAAGGCCGTGACCGCGATCACCGGGATGTGCGCCAGGGTTTCGTCGTCCTTCAGCCACTTGGTGACCTCGAGACCCGAAATCTCCGGCAACTGGATGTCCATCAGGATCAGGTCGGGCTTGTGGATGCGCGCCATCGAGAGCGCGGAGAGGCCCTCACGCGTTTCCAGCGTCTCGTAACCCTGGGCTTCGAGCAGATCATGAAACAGCTTCATGTTCAGCTCATTATCCTCGACGATGAGGACCTTCTTCGGCATTCGCCTTACGACCCAGCTTGAGCTCTAATTGACCCCACGGCGAGGAAACGACTCGTCCCGCGCCTCACTTCGTCAGCAAGACACCAATATCCTTAAACGCGCCCTAATTGGTATCGGAGCCGCCGCTGGAACAGACCGCCCTTCCGCCGGAGATCGCGACCCTTCGGATCGACCCGACGGCGCCGCTGGTGGTGGTCGACGTTGACGAGGTTCTGGCGATGTTCATGCGCGGGTTCGAGCGGTTCCTCGGCGGCCACGGGCTGGAGGTCCGGCTGGACCGTTTCGCGCTGTTCCAGAACATCTTCCGGCCCGGCGAGGCCGAACACCTGGACGTCGCGGCGGGCCGCCAGCTGTTCGAGCTGTTCTTCGAGGCCGACGTCGAGGACATCGATCCGGCGCCGGGCGCCCGCGAGGCGCTGGATGCGCTCGCCGCCAGGGCCAGCATCGTCATCCTCACCAATGCGCCGGCGCACAGCCGCGCGCCGCGCGCCCGCTGGCTGCTCAAGCACGGCTTCGATTACCCGCTGATCGTCAACTCCGGCCTGAAGGGGCCTGCGGTCGCGGCGATCTGGGCGATGACCGCCGGCAAGGCCGCGTTCGTCGACGACCTGCTGCCGAACCTCGATTCGGTGGCCAAGGAAGCGCCGGGCGTCGCCACCTTCCAGATGGTCGCCGACGAGCGCCTGCGCCCCCTCGCCTACCAGGCCCTGGATCGCCACCCGCGGCTGGACGACTGGCGCGACCTCGGGCCAGCGATCGCCGCGGCGATCGGGGTCTAGACGAGTCCCGCCGTCAGTTCGGCTGCTTCCACTCGGCGGCGCGGCGTTCACCCTCTGCGATCTGATCGGGCGTCATTTTCTTGGCGAGAAAGGACCGACTGTCGCCTGCATAGTCTTCGCCATTCTTGAACGCCAAGGTGTACCATTTGTACGCCTCGACAACGTCCTGCGGCACGCCCCGGCCCCCTTCATAGGCTTGGCCCATGCTGATCTGCCCGAACTGGTTTCCCTGATCCGCCACCTTGCGAAACCAGGCCGTCGACGCGGCCAGATCGTTTTTCTTCAGAAGGATCTCGCCGATATCGAGTTGGGCTTGCACATCGCCCTGTTCAGCCCTGGCTTGAATGAAGGCGACCCCATTGTCCTGTGCCTCGGTGATCTGTTGGCTCGTCATGGCTTGAGCGAGCGGCGCAAGCGAAGAACTGTCGCTGTCGGCGTGCAGATAGACAAACCTCCAGACATAAGCCTGGGCTAAGTCCTTCTCCACGCCACGGCCTTCCTCGTACATCCTGGCGAGTTGCCCCTGCGCAGTGTTGTGGCCAAGGTTGGCCGCCTTGAGGTACCAACCGAACGCCGTCGCCTGATCTTTGGCGATGCCACCCCAGCCAAATTCAAACATCTGGCCGAGATTGCACTGCGCCTGTGCCAGCCCCTGGTCCGCCGCCTTTACCCACCACACTTGCGCCACGGCGCTGTCTTTCGGAGCGCCCTCGCCTTCAAGGGTCATGTAGCCGACCTGCCATTGCGCCATGGCGTTCCCCTGTTCGGCCAGGGGCAGCAACAGGGCGTAGGCTGTCTGGTAGTCCTTCCGGTCATAGGCGGCCTTGCCGTCCTCATAAGGCCCGGCGAAGCCCGGCAGCGCCACAGCAGAAATGGCGAGCAGCAAAGACAGACGAACGACGATTCTCACGGGGCGTCTCCCTTGCGGACGGCGGGCGAAAACTCGACGGCGCATCGCACCTTACACGGTCATCCTCGAGCGCGTCGCCTCGGTCCTGTGGATGCGCTGGCTGCTTGCCCCCTCGCCTGCTGCGTCGTTAAAGATCGAGGATCATTTCAAACAAGACGATTAAAGGGTGGAACCATGGGATTGCTTGATGGGAAGGTGTTCCTGATCACCGGCGGCGGCCGCGGGATCGGGCGAGAACAGGCGCTGATCTGCGCGCGGCACGGCGCCAAGGTGGTGGTCAACGACCTCGGCGGCGACATCCACGGCCTCGGCGCCGACAGGGCCCCGGCGCAGGAAGTGGTCGATCAGATCAAGGCGGCCGGCGGCGAAGCGGTCGCCAACACCGATAGCGTGACCGATCTGCCAGCGGTCAACCGCATGGTGCAGCAGGCGATGGACACCTTCGGCGCCCTGCATGGGGTCAGCAACCCGGCCGGCATCCTGCGCGACCGCATGGCCCACAACATGACCGAGGAAGAGTGGGACGGGATCATGAACGTCCACCTGCGCGGCCATTTCAACGTGGTGCGCGCGACCATCAACCACTTCAGGAGCCAGCAGGAAGGCGTCTACGTGATGTGGTCGTCGACCTCGGGCCTGATCGGCAACGTCGGCCAGGCGAACTACGGCGCGGCCAAGATGGGCATCGCCGGCCTCTCGCGGATCATCGCCCTTGAAGGCGCGCGCAACAATGTGCGCTCCAACGCCATGGCGCCGGGCGCAGCGACGCGGATGACCGATTCGGTGCCGCGCGACGAGGCCGGCGCGGCGCGGCGCGAGCAGATGCGAGAAATCCAGAGCCCGGTGCGTCCGGCCGAGCTCGCGGCGGCGCTGTTCTCCGACGCGGCCAAGCACATCTCCGGCCAGATCTTCGGCGCCGGCGGCTACAACCTGTCGATCTATTCGCAGCCCCGCCCGATCGCGACCTACTCGCGCGAAGGCGGTTGGGACATGCCGGGCATCATCAAGGACTTCTTCCCACGTGTGGAGAAGGACTTCGTCTCGCTGGACCGCACCGCGACCATGGGCGGAGGCGTCAAGCCGATCGAGGTTCCGGCGAGCTAATCACAGTCTGGCCGCGGCGCCCTCGCACCGAAGCAGTCGACGCGGGGCTTGGCGAACGTCGGCCGATACATTACCAGCGTTCAGTTATCATTGATCTCGATCAAGGCGCGGGGCTGCAGCGCGCCGAAATTGGGGGTGGCCCCGCTTGAGCCGGGGCGCAGGGAGAATGCCACATGGCTGACGGTGCAACGCTTGAGCGGGCGGCAATCAAGACGGGCGGCGGGGCCGGGCCGAGCCATTTCGATGTCCTGATCGTGGGCGCCGGCATCTCGGGCGTCGGCGCCGCCTATCACCTCACCCAGCAATGCCCGGACCGCAGCTTCGTCGTGCTCGATGCGCTGGAGAGCTTCGGCGGCACCTGGCTGACCCACAAGTATCCCGGTATCCGCTCCGACAGCGACCTCTACACCTTCGGCTACCGCTTCAAGCCCTGGGTCGGCGCGCCGATCGCCTCCGCCGACGAGATTCTCAAGTACATGGGCGAGGTGATCGAGGAGAACGGCCTCGATCGCCACGTCCGCTATCGCCGCAAGATCGCTAAGGCGAGCTGGTCGAGCGCCGAGAACGTCTGGACCATCGAGGCCCGACGCACCGACACGGGCGAGGTCGAACGCTACACCGCCAACTTCCTGTGGATGTGCCAGGGCTATTATCGGCACGACAAAGGCTACACGCCCGAGTGGGAAGGCATGGCCGACTTCAGGGGCCGCATCGTGCACCCGCAGACCTGGCCGGAAGACCTGGACTACAAGGGCAAAAAAGTGGTGCTGATCGGCTCGGGCGCGACCGCCGCGACCCTGATCCCCGCCATCGCCGACGACGTCGGCCACGTGACGATGCTGCAGCGCTCTCCCACCTACTTCTTCCCGGGCCGCAACGTCGACGATATGGCCGACCAGCTGCGGCAGCTCGAGATCCCCGAAGAATGGATCCACGAGATCGTGCGTCGCCAGCGTCTCAAGTTCGGCCAGATGTTCACCGAGCGCGCTTTCGCGGAGCCTGAGGCCGTGAAGAAAGAGCTTCTGGCCGGCGTATCCGCCTTCATCGGCGACGACCTCACCGCCCAGCACTTCACGCCGAAGTACCGGCCCTGGCGTCAGCGGATCGCCTTCGTGCCGGAGGGCGACATCTTCCAGAAGGTCAAGGAAGGCAAGGCGAGCGTCGTCACCGACGAGATCGAGCGCTTCACCGAAAAAGGCATCCTGCTCAAGTCCGGCCAGGAGCTGGAGGCCGATATCATCATCACCGCGACAGGCTTCAGCCTGTCGGTGCTCGGCGGCATTCCGTTCGAGGTCGACGGGGCTCCGGTGGATTTCTCCAAGACCGTGACCTACCGCGGCATGATGTTCACCGGCGTGCCCAACATGGTCTGGGTGTTCGGCTACTTCCGCGCCAGCTGGACTCTTCGGGTCGACATCCTTTCCGATTTCGTCTGCCGCCTGCTGCGGCATATGCGAGGCAAGGGCGCCGCGAAGGTGACCGTCGCCCTGCGTCCCGAGGACGCCGACATGCCGCTGTCGAGCTGGATGGACCCGGACAATTTCAATCCCGGCTACCTGATGCGCTCGATGCACCTGATGCCCCTTCGCGGCGACAAGCCCGAGTGGCAGCACACCCAGGACTACTGGCGCGAGAAGGACGAACTGCCGGCGATCAATCTGAACGGCCCCGAGTTCGTCTACGCTGGCGGCCATGCCGCTGGCGCCGAGGTCCTGGCGCGTGTCCCGGAACCGGTCGACGGATAGACCGGGCGCGACTGCTCTTGGGGGGCGGCTCATAGGTTCGCTGGCGCGGTGATCGCGGTCGAGACGTTGGCCGTGATCACCGCCGCTGGACTCGCCCCTGTGGGTTGCGGGACAAAGCCGCATGATCAGGATCGGCGTGGATTTCGGCGGCACCAAGATCGAGGCGGCGGCGCTTGACGCCTCGGGCCAGTTCGCGGCGCGGGTGCGTAAGCCCAATCCCGGCGAATACCAAGGCGCGCTCGAGACGGTGCGGGGCCTGGTCGCCGAGGTCGAGCGACAGGCGGGCGTCAGCGGCGCCGCTGTCGGCTTCGGCGTGCCGGGCTCGCTCTCGCCCAAGACCGGGCGGATGCGCAACGCCAACAGCGTCTGGCTCAACGACAAGCCGTTCCAGGAGGACCTGGAGAAGATCCTCGGCCGCCCCGTGCGGCTGGAGAACGACGCCAACTGCTTCGCCCTGTCCGAGGCTCTGAGCGGCGCGGCGAAGGGCGCGCAGGTGGTGTTCGGCGCGATCCTGGGCACCGGTTGCGGCGGCGGCGTGGTGGTGCGCGGCCACACCGTGGAGGGCGTCAATAGGATCGGCGGCGAGTGGGGCCACACTCCCCTGCCCTGGCCGAGCGCGCAGGAACGGGCCGCGCGCACCTGCTGGTGCGGCCGCTCCAACTGCCTGGAGCGGTGGATCTCTGGCACGGCCTTCAGCGTCGACTACGAGGAGGCGACGGGCGAGAAGTTGACAGGCGATGTGATCGTCGGCCGGGCCCGCGCCGGCGAGGCGGCGGCGAAAGCGGCGCTCGATCGCTACGTCGACCGGCTGGGCCGCGCCCTGGCGGTGATCTGCGACATCATCGATCCGGACGTGCTGGTGTTCGGCGGCGGCATGTCGAACACGACAGAGCTTTATGATCGCGTACCGCCAGTCGTCGCCCGCTATGCGTTCAGCGACGTCTTCCTCACCCAGATCAAGCCGGCGCTACACGGCGACTCCTCCGGCGTGATTGGCGCCGCGTGGCTCTGGCCACTGGAGACGTGAGCGCCCTCTGCCGCGACTGTCTTTGGTCCGGCGACGACCCCGGCGCTCGTCCCCGCTGTCCGAACTGCCGCTCGCCACGGCTCGTGTGTCATGCCGAACTGGCCACGCTGACGATGGCTCACCTCGACTGCGACGCCTTCTACGCCTCGGTGGAGAAGCGCGACCGGCCGGAGCTGCGCGATCTGCCGCTGATCGTCGGCGGCGGCGTGCGCGGCGTCGTCACCACCTGCTGCTACATCGCCCGCATGTCCGGCGTGCGCTCGGCGATGCCGATGTTCACGGCGCGCAAGCTTTGCCCCCAGGCGGTGATCCTGCCGCCGGACTTCGCCAAGTACCGCGCCGAGAGCCGGCGCATCATGGGCAAGCTGCACGATGTGACGCCGCTGGTGCAGGCGCTCTCGCTCGACGAGGCCTGGATCGACCTCGCCGGCACCGAACGGCTGCACGGCGCGGTCCCGGCCCTTACCCTGGCGAAGCTGCAGGGCGAGATCGAGCGCGAGGTCGGCATCACCGTCTCGATCGGGCTGGCCGCCAACAAGTTCCTGGCCAAGATCGCCTCGGACCTCGACAAGCCGCGCGGCTTCGCGGTGATCGGCGCGGCCGAAGCCCAGGTGTTTCTCGCGCCGCGCCCGGTGTCGATCCTGCCCGGCGTCGGTCCGCAGTTCGCCAAGACGCTGCAGAGTGACGGCTACGCGACGGTCGGCGACCTCGCGGACGCCGAGCCCAAGCGCCTCGCCGACCGCTACGGCGTCCACGGGCTTCGCCTCAGCCAGCTCGCCCACGGCCGCGACGCCCGCGCCGTCAATCCGCACGAGGGCCGCAAGAGCCTGTCGGCCGAGACCACCTTCAACGTCGACCTGAGCTTGCTGGCCGAACTCGAGGACGTGCTGTGGACGCTGTGCGAGAAAGTGGCCCGTCACGCCCGCGCCGAGGAAATCGGCGGCCGCGTGGTGACCCTGAAGCTGCGCGCCACCGACTTTCGCATCGTGACGCGCCGCCGCACTCTGCCGTTCGCGACTCAGACCGCGCGCACCCTGTTCGCGGCGTCGCGGGAAATGCTGGCGATCGAGGCGCGCGGCAAGCCATGGCGGCTGATCGGCGTCGGCATCTCCGACATCGTCGCCGCCGAGTCAGCGCCGGGCGAGCTGTTCGACGACGGCGAGTCAAGAGCGCTCAGCGGCGAAAAGGCCATCGACGCCCTGCGCGGACGCTTCGGCGCCGAAGCGATAATCATGGGCAGAACGTTGAAGCGCTGACGCCACCAAACGCGGCCAATCGCGTTGAAAGAACGCAGGTCGCAATTCCGCCCTTCCAAAGGGCCCAGGTTTTCATATCTAATCGTAGCTGAGGGTGCTTCGTGGCATCCTCGCCCGTTGGAGAACCCGTCGTGGCGGAGAAGCATCAGGGAGACCAAGTTATCGGCACGGGTACGGCTGTCGTCACGCAGACGAAGCCGAAGACCCAAAAGCCGTCCATGTATCGCGTGTTGATTCTCAACGACGACTACACGCCCATGGAATTTGTGGTCTACATTCTTGAACGTTTCTTCAATAAATCGCCGGAAGCTGCGACTCGCATAATGTTGCACGTGCATCAGAATGGGGTCGGCGTCTGCGGCGTCTTCACCTACGAGGTGGCCGAAACCAAGGTCGCCCAGGTGATAGAGACCGCCAGACGTCATCAACACCCACTCCAATGCACCATGGAAAAGGATTGAGAGGCCGAGCTTGCCGTCTTTCTCGCGTAATCTTGAAGAGACCCTCCACCGGGCCGTGGCCTACGCTAACCAGCGTAAGCACGAATACACGACGCTCGAGCACCTGCTCCTGGCGCTGATCGACGACAGCGACGCCGCTGGGGTCATGCGCGCCTGCGAAGTCGACATGGGGGAGTTGAAGAAGAGCCTCAGCGCCTATGTCGACAACGAGCTGAAGAGC
Organism: Caulobacteraceae bacterium; assembly: GCA_035604515.1. Taxonomy (GTDB): domain Bacteria; phylum Pseudomonadota; class Alphaproteobacteria; order Caulobacterales; family Caulobacteraceae; genus Acaudatibacter. The sequence goes on from DATNIH010000094.1 coordinate 45,769, forward strand.
CTGGTGGTCGACGACGGCGAAGACGCCAAGCCCACCGCCGGCTTTCACCGCGTGATCCAGCGCGCCGTGATTCACGTGCAGTCCTCGGGCCGCGACGACGTCACCGGCGCCAATGTGCTGGTGGCGATCTTCTCCGAGCGTGAGAGCCATGCCGCCTACTTCCTGCAGCAGCAGGAGATGACCCGCTACGACGCGGTCAACTTCATCGCCCACGGTATCGCCAAGAAGCCGGGCGCATCGGAGCCGCGCCCCGCCAAGGGCGCCAACGCCGAGGGCGACGACGAAAAGCCCGCGGTCAAGACCGGCGGCGAGGCCCTCGAAGCCTACTGCGTCAACCTCAATGAGAAGGCGCGGCAGGGTAAGGTCGATCCGCTGATCGGCCGGATGAACGAGGTCGAGCGCTGCATCCAGATCCTGTGCCGGCGCACCAAGAACAACCCCTTGCTCGTGGGTGACCCCGGCGTCGGCAAGACCGCGATCGCCGAGGGCCTGGCGCGCAAGATCGTCTCCAAGCAGGTGCCGGAGGTGCTGGCCAAGTCCACCATCTTCTGCCTCGACATGGGCGCCTTGCTGGCCGGCACCCGCTACCGCGGCGACTTCGAGGAACGCGTCAAACAGGTGATCAAGGAGTTGGAAAACCACGCCAACGCCATCCTGTTCATCGACGAGATCCACACCGTGATCGGCGCCGGCGCCACCTCCGGCGGCGCGATGGATGCGTCCAATCTGCTCAAGCCGGCGCTGGCGTCCGGCACGATCCGCTGCATCGGCTCGACAACGTATAA
>DATNIH010000095.1:0-22606 GCA_035604515.1 Caulobacteraceae bacterium
TACCGGCCAGCTGAGCCCTGACCGCCGAGAGCGTCTCGGCGTGGGCGGCGTAGGGCACGGTGAGCACGCACAGCTCGGCGCGATCAGCGGCGTCGGCGAGGCCGCAGCCGTGCACGTGGACGCCCGGCAGGGTCTCGATCAGCGTCGCCGCGGCCGCCTTGGCCTTTTCCGGGTCGCGCGATCCGATCAGGATCTCGTGTCCGGCCTTCGCCAGGCGCAGCGCCAGCGCGCCCCCGAGCGCCCCCGTGCCGCCGAGGATCGCAATACCCGTCACTCTTCGCTCCGCGAGCCGAACCGAGATCTACAGGCGCTCGATCGCGGTCTTCGGCTCGAGCACCACCACAGGGATCTCACGCGCCGTCCTGGCCTTGTAGGCGAGGTAAGGCGGGAAGATACCGGCCATCATCGCGAACAGCCGCTCGCGCTCAGCGCCCTCGGTGGCCTTCGCCACGCCCCGGTACTTCTTGTCGACGACCTGAAACTCAACCTCCGGATTGGCCGCAAGATTGAGGAACCAGGCCGGATGCTTCGGCGCCCCGCCTTTGGATGCGACGATGACGAACCGGCCGCCATCCTCGCCGTAGATCAGCGGCAGCAGCTTGGCCTCACCGCTTTTCCGACCGGTGGTCTTCAGGATCAGACAAGGCGTCTGGGCCGGACCCCCGGCTCGCGAGAAGTCCATCAGGTGGCCTTCGGCCCCGTTGGTCTTCAGATAGAGCTCCCGGTGCGCATCCGCCCAGCCCGGCGCTCCAACTTCGATCTTGCTCATGACATCTTCTCCCAGGGACGACACATCCTAGCACGGCGAGCCATCTAGGCGTCCCTCCGCGAAGAAAGGTCTTGGCGCAGACGTCGAGCCGGCGCGCGTCTGGTACAGATGGTCACTGGCAGTGAAAAGAGAAGCGCATGACCCCGCCGCTTGGCGTCATCGAGGGCTATTACGGGCGGCCGTGGTCGTGGGACATGCGCGAGGCGCAGGCGCGCGTCCTCGCCCCCCACGGCTACAGCTCCTACATCTACGCCCCCAAGGCCGACGCCTACCTGCGCCGGCGCTGGCGGGAGGACCACCCGGCCGAGGAGGCTGATGCGCTGGCCCACATGGCGGCGGCGTGCGCACAGATCGGCGTTGGCTTCGGCGTCGGCCTCAGCCCCTACGAGGCGTATCGAGACTTTGGCGAGGCGACCAAGGCGGCGCTGGCGCGCAAGCTGGCTTTCTTGGATCAAGCCGGCGTCACCGAGTTGGCGCTGCTGTTCGACGACATGAAGGGCGATCAGGCCGACCTCGCAGAAGCGCAGGTCCGCATGGCCCATTTCGCGGCCGAGCACTCGAGGGCGCGGCGGCTGATCGTCTGCCCCACCGTCTACAGCGACGACCCGATGCTGGAGCGCCTGTTCGGCCCGACGCCCAAAGACTACCTCGAGGACCTCGGCCGCCTGCTCGATCCGGCGATCGAGGTGTTCTGGACCGGCGAGGAGGTGTGCTCGCGCGAGTACAGCCCGGGCCATCTGGCCCGGGTCGCGGAGCTGCTGCGCCGCAAGCCGACGCTCTGGGACAACTACCCGGTCAACGACGGCCCCGGCATGTCGCCGTTCCTGTACCTGCGCGCCTTCACCGGCCGGCCGGCGGCGATCGGCGCGCACCTGGCCGCCCACGCGGTGAACCCCTGCCTGCAGCCGACCCTGTTTCGCATCCCGGCCCTCACGCTCGCCGAGAGCTATGCGCAGGGCGAGGCGTACGAGTACGGCGCGGCGTGGGATCGGGCCGCGCGCGAGGTGTTGGGCGACGAACTCGCGGGCCTGCTCGGGCGCCACTACCGCCTGTTCCATGACCAGGGCCTGGGCCGTATCGACGACGAGACCACCACCCGCCTGCGAGCGCGCTACGCTGCGGTCGACCACCCCGCCGCCCGCGAGGTGGTCGCCTGGCTCGACGGCTACTGGCGGGTGACGCGCGAGATGATGGAGGAAGCCTAGGTCTCGGCGCCCAGCGCGCGCACGAAGTAGATCGTATCGGGATTGAGCCTTGGCCTCGGGAAGCGGAACTGTTCCAGTCCGTAGGCGCGGTAGAAGCGTAAGCCGCGGTGGTTCGCGGGGCTGACGCCCAGGTGCATGCCGCGCGATCCGGCCGCCGCGATCCGCGCCAGCCAGGCGTCGATCATCGCCTGGCCGAACCCGCGGCCCTGCAGGCGCGGCAGCAGGTTGATGTGCAGGTGCGAGGGATAGGGGTCGGTGATCCGCGTGGGCGGCGGGCGCGGGTGATGGACCTGGTAGGCGCCGAGCTGATCTCGGTCCCAGCCCGCCGGATCGCCGATCGGGTCGGCGTAGTCACGCCGCAGCGCGGGCCACCATTCGGCCTCGAGCCGCGCCTCGAACGCCAGCGTGTCGAGCGCGCCGAGGATGTAGCCGCCGACGCCAGCCGCGTCCTCCACCACCAGCGCTAACTCTGGCGCCAGCAGCGCGTAGGGCGCGGCGTAGAGATGCCCGACGAGTTTCGGATCGCGATAGCGGTGGACGGCGTCCGCGCCCGAGTCGCCGGTGGCGAGCGCGATCCGGTAGAGGGCGTCCAGGTCGCCCCGCCCCACGTCGCGGATCGTGGCCGCCGACACCTTGGCGCTTACTTCGATCTCTCCTTGTCGAGGTCCGGCGTGTGGCCCCCGGTGGTGGCGGTGGCGGCCCGGCGGGTGTCGGCCAGCGCCGCCGCCGCGCGCTCGTTGCCCATGATCTTCTGCATGATCGCCTGGCCGGCGCGCTCGAACGAGTCGCGGTGCTCGACCACGTACTGGCGCGAGGTGCGATAGCCCTCCAGCAGCCCGTTGATCTCCGGCACCACGTGGCGCGCCACCAGATCCCAGCTCCTCAGCGTGTTCTCGCGGTTGGCCCAGTCGTGGGCGAAGCCGATCACCGTGCCGAAGCCGCCGCTGATCTCCTGCAAGCGACGGATATTGGCGATCAGGTCGTCCGGCGTGCCGATGACGCTGGCCGCGCCGTCGACGAACGCGGTCTTGTCCACCGCCTCGTCGGGCGAGCCGTAGGCCACCGCGCCGGGCCGCATCAGCGTGCCGACGTTGTATTCGTTGTGCCAGCGCATCAGGCCTTCGCGGGACTGGGCGCGGGCTTCCTCGCGGGTCTCGGCGATGTGCCAGCTCATCACCACGCGCCAGTTGCGGCGATCGACGCTCTGGCCGTGCTTGGCGGCCGCTTCCTCGGCGAAGCTCCACTGCGTCGGCAGGGCGAACAGGCCGGCCGACGACATCGAGCCGATCGAGAGCACGCCCGCGCCATACTTGCCGGCAAGCGTCATGCCCGACGGGCTGATCTGCGAGGCGACAGCGAACGGCATGTCCTCCTGCAGCGGGAACAGCTGCAGGCGCGCGTCGCGCAGCGTGAACCAGTCGCTCTCGTGCGTCACCCGCTCGCCGGCGAACAGCCGCTTGATCACGCCGATCGCCTCGTCCTGGCGGTCGCGCTGCACCATGGGGTCGATGCCGAGCATGTAGGCGTCGGAGGGCAGCGCGCCTGGCCCGGAGCCGAAGATCACCCGGCCGCCCGACATGTGGTCGAGCTGGACCATCCGCTGGGCGACATTGAACGGGTGATGGTAGGGCAGGGAGACGACGCCGGTGCCGAGCCGGATCCGGTGCGTGTGCTCGGCGACCGCGGCCAGGAACAGCTCGGGCGAGGCGATCACCTCCCAACCGGTGGAATGGTGCTCGCCGACCCAGAATTCGTCGAAGCCGAGCTCGTCCAGCCGCTTGGCGAACGCGATGTCGCTGCGCAGCTGCAGCATCGGGTGCTCGCCGATCGGATGGTGCGGCGCAAGGAAACCGCCAAATTTGACGCGGGACATAGCCGGGAACTCCCCTTCGGCGCCTGCGCGACCGCGCCGGCGCTCTGTGTGTCCCAAGGCCTTAACAACGAGCGGGCGGCGCCCGCAACCGAATGCGCGGCTGCCGTAGGGTCAGCGCCACGTCCGCGCCAGGGTCGTCAGTTCGCCGCCGGAACCATCGCCGCGTCGGCGTGCAGCACGCCGCTCGCGGTCAGCGCCGCCACGTCCTGCGCCGACTTGCCGAGCCACTCGCCTAGCACCTCGCTGTTGTGCTCGCCGCGATGCGCCGCCGGGCCGCGCACACCGCTCAAGGCGTTGGAGAAGCGGTAGGGCGACTGTGGGATCGGCCGCGTAGCGCCGGCGCGGTCGTCGATCTCGGCGATCGTGCCGCGATGCTTCACGGTCGGCTGCTCGCGCAGCGACCGGCCGTGGCGCAACTGGCCCCAGGCGACGTTCATCTGCGACATCGCCGCCGCGACCTGATCCCAGGTCTCCAGACCACGCATGAAGGCGCCGACAGCCTCGCGGCGGCGGGCGATCTTGGTCTCGAGGTCGGCTCCTTCGGTGTCGGGCTCGGGCAGGTCCAGCTTGGAGGTGAGCAGCCGCCACAGGTAGCGGAAGTCCGCGGACACCAGGATCGGGCCGGCGCCGGTTTCCCAGGTGTCATTGGGCAGGCCCTGGGTGTGCTCCGATTCTTCGAGCTCGTAGAGGATCTGGTCGTCGGTGACGATGGTCGCGTCGACCATCGCCATGTCGATGTGCTGGCCGAGCCCCGTGCGTTCGCGCAGCAGCAGGGCCGAGAGCAAACCCACCAGGCCGTGCAGCGAGGCGTTGGTGTCAGCGACCGACAGCGGCAGGTCGCGGCTGGGCCCCTTGCCGCGTCGGGCGGCCCGGGCCATCAGGCCGACCTCGGCGTGCACGATCGGCGCGTAGGCCGGGCGTCGGGATTCGGGACCGTCGCGACCGAAGCCGGAGATCGACAACATCACCAGCCGCGGATTGACCTCGCGCAGCGCCTCGTAGCCCAGGCCCAACCGAGGCATGACGTCGGGTCGGTAGTTCTCGATCAGCACGTCGGCGTGGCGCACGAGTTCGAACACCAGCGCCCGGGCGCCCGGCGCGCGCAGGTCGACGCTGATGTTGCGCTTGCCGGCGTTCTGCTGGTGGAAATAGCCGGGAATGCCCGCGACCACGCGACCCCACAGCCGGGTGATGTCGCCGTCCGGCGGCTCGAGCTTGACCACGTCGGCGCCGAGGTCGCTGAGCATGCGCCCGGCGAACGGCCCGGCGAGCACCCGCGACATGTCGAGCACCTTGAGGCCCGACAGGGGATAGGAAGCGTCGGCTTTGGGCATGCGATCGGGCCTCCCACCCGTCTGTCCTTCCTAGCAGACAATCTGCCCGCGTCCCGCCTAGGCGCAACCGGACTCTGGCGGCTCAGGTCACGAAGGCCTTCTCGAGGACGAAGTCGCCGGGCGTGGCGACCGCGCCTTCGTCGTAGCCGCGCTCCGTGAGCATGGTCTTCAGGTCGGCCAGCAAAGCCGGGCCGCCGCAGAGCATCAGGCGGTCGACCTTCGGGTCCAGCGGCGGCACGCCCAGATCCCGGAACAGCTTGCCCGAAGCGATCAGGTCGGTGATGCGGCCCTCGTACTTGAACGGCTCGCGGGTCACCGACGGGTAGTAGCGCAGCTTGGCCGCCGCCAATTCCCCCACCTTCGGATCGCGCATGAGCTCCGCCTCGAACAGGTCGCGGTAGCTGAGGTCGCGCACCTCGCGCACCGTGTGGGTGACGATGACCTCGTCAAAGCGGGCATAGACCTCGGGATCGCGGACCAGGGACAACCAGGGCGCCAGGCCCGTGCCGGTTCCCACCAGGTAGAGGCGTTTTCCAGGCCTCAGGCCGTCGAGCACCAGGGTGCCGGTCGGCTTCTTGCCCACGAGCACCTGGTCGCCAGCCTTGATGTGCTGCAGCCGCGAGGTCAGCGGGCCATCCGGCACCTTGATCGAATAGAACTCGAGCTCATCGTCCTTCTTGGAGGAGGCGATGGAGTAGGCGCGCACCAGCGGCTTGCCGTCAGGCAGCTGCAGCCCGACCATGACGAACTGCCCGCTGGCGAAGGTAAGGTCCGGCGACCGCCCGGTGCGAAACGAGAACAGGCTGTCGGTCCAGTGGTGAACCCAGCTCACCGTCTCAGTGTAGAAGAAGGCGTCGAGCCGACGAACGGGCTTGGCGACGGGCGTATCGGTCAAACGACGTCCTCCCAGACTGCAGAGCCGACAACCTATAGCGCGATCCGGCGGAAGCGCGATTCGGAAGACGTCGGCGTCTCTGTTTCCACCTTCTCCCACCGGACTCCAACCGGACGACATCACATTAGTGTTGACTCATTAATTAGCAGACACTAATGCTATGGCATGAAGGACGCCACCGCCGTCAACGCCGTCATGCGCACGCTCGCCGACCCCACGCGGCGCGCCGTGTTCGAGCGGATCGTTGGATCCGACGAGATCACCGTCGTCGAGCTGACACGGGGTAGCGGGGTGACGCAGGGCGCCATTTCCCAGCACCTCAAGTCCCTGAAACAAGCCGGCCTAGTCGCCGAGCGCCCCGAGGGCCGCTGTGTCTACTACCGCGCCGAGCCTCAGGGCCTCGCCCCGCTGGTCGACTGGATGGGACACTACGCTGTGTTCTGGCGCGACCGGTTCGCCAACCTCAGAACTCTGTTGAAGGAGATTGACCCATGAACGACGCCGCGACCATGGCCGACACACGAGACATCGTGGTCGACGAGGTGTTTCCGCACGCGCCCGAGACGATCTGGAAGGCGCTGACCCGCGAGGAACTGATCGCTCGCTGGCTGAAGATGCCGACACGCGGTTTCGAGCCCGTGGTGGGCAAACACTTCACCTACGAGACGAAGCCGGCCGGCGCCTGGGACGGGATCATCCGCTGCCAGGTGCTGGAGGTGACGCCCAACCAGCGCCTCGTCCACACTTGGCAGGGCGGACACGCCGGCAACGTCGGCTACGGCGCGCAGCTCGACACCGTCGTCACCTGGACACTGTCCAGCGTCGAAAGCGGCACGCGCGTGCGCGTGGTCCACTCCGGCTTCGTGCTGCCGCGGAACCACACGGCCTACGCAGGGATGAGCGAGGGCTGGAAGACGGTGGTCCAGCGTATCGACGCGATTGCCGCGGAGCAGAACTGACACACACACTCACACAGAGGAGGTTGTTATGCAGGCATCACCCGGCAACGGCGCGCTGAGTGCACCCCCGATCGTGTCGCAGCAGGCGTGGCAGGCCGCGCGCGAGGCGATGCTGGTGAAGGAGAAGGCGCTGACCCGCGCCCGCGATGCTCTCGCGGCGGAGCGGCGGCGGATGCCATGGATGGCGGTTGAGACGGCGTACGCGTTCGAGGGGCCCGAGGGCAGGGCGAGCCTGCTGGACCTGTTCGACGGCCGCCGTCAGCTGATCGTCTACCGCGCGTTCTTCGAGCCCGGCGTATTTGGCTGGCCCGATCACGCCTGCCGCGGCTGCTCACTGGGGGCCGACCAGGTCTCCAACCTCGCCCACCTCAACGCCCGCGACACCACCCTGGTCTACGCCTCGCGCGCGCCACAGGCGGACATCGCGCGGCTGAAAGCGCGGATGGGCTGGGAAATGCCCTGGTACACCATCACCGACAGCTTCGACGCCGACTTCGGTGTCGACGAGTGGCACGGCCACAATGTGTTCTTCCGCGACCGCGACAAGGTGTTGCGCACCTATTTCATCAGCAGCCGCGGCGACGAGGCGATGGGCACGACCTGGAGCTACCTCGACGCGACCCCCCTCGGCCGCCAGGAAGCGTGGGAAGATTCGCCCGAAGGTTACCCGCAGACCCCGCCGTACAAGTGGTGGAGATGGCACGACGAGTGCGCCACCGAGGTCACGACCGACCCGAAGTGGGTCGAGGTTTCGACGGCGGGAGAGGCGGCCATGCGGGGCCAGGCGCGTTAGGCGCGCGCTGCGTCTTTCTGCGGAGGACCGATATGAGCGAGGATCGTGGGGGCGGCGATGATGCCGCCGCCCTCGACGCCGCCGGGCTGCTGGGCCTCGCGGCGGCGCCCACTTTCGCCGGCATGGCGCTGCTGACGGGCGTCGGCGGCGGCGGGGCGACGGACATGCTCTGCGCCGCCGCGAAGGGACCGCTGGGCGGCATGGCCGCGATGTACTGGCTGATGAGCGCCTTCCACCTGGGGCCCTGGCTGAAGCTGGTTGCCGGCCGTTGCAGCACTCGGCGGTTCTGAAGCGGCCAGACCGCCACTCCGGGCGGAGGTCGGCTGAGCCCTTTCGCGCCGGCCACGTCTCACATATCGTTGTTGTGGGACCTTGAGGCCCCAAACCGGGCCAAGCGATGGGCCGGTCGACGAGGGCCCGCGATGTCTGCCGCAAGCCGAATACTCGCCACGCTCCTCGCGGTCACCGTTTTCCTCTTCGCCGTGTCCGCGGTGGCCGGGCCTACGCTCACCGATGGCGGGGCCTCGGTGACGATCGGCCACACGGTCTGGCTGTCGAACATGGACCTGCCGGCGGCGCTGCCGCTTACCGTCCCGCTTTGCGCCGACTCCGCCGCCCCGAACTGCATCAACAGCAGCGGCTCGATGAACTACGGGGCGGCCAAGCTTTGGGTAGCGGCCCTGAACAGCTACATCGATCCCGGCTACAGGACGGTCGGCTATCTCGGCCGCAGCAACTGGCAGCTGCCGGCCACGCAATCCTTCACAGCCGGGTGCGGCAGCGTCGGCAAGCACGGCGAAAGCTTCGGCTACGGCTGCGGCGCGAGCGCTCTCGGTTCCATCTACCAGGCGATGGGGCTTGTCGCGCCCGCGTCCGCGGCCGGCAATGTAAGCGGCGGGCTGGGATCCTTCACCAACCTGCAGCCGAACTATTACTGGACGCAGACCGCCGCGGGCTCGGGCGGCTCCGACGGCTTCAAGACGTTCTCGTTCGCCACCGGATGGAGCGGCGCCAATCAAGGCGCGAACCACGCGGGCAAGAACCCCGACGCCAACTTCTTCTACCTACTCCCCATGATCGACGGCGACGCCGGGGTCGCCGGAACCGTCTATGACCCGGCTTCGGGAAAGTCCTGGCTGGCCGACGGCGATATCGCCGCGACGGATCGCTTTGGCTTGCCGCTTTGCGTCGGCCTTGGCAGCGCAACCTCGAAGCCTTGCGTCAACAAGGACGGCACGATGACCGAGACCTCGGCGGAGGCTTTCATCGACGCGATGAACAAGGTCGTCATCAACGGGAAGAAGGGCTACCTCGGCATCACCGACTGGACGCTGCCCGACGCCGCGTCGGGGAGCTGCTCCTACGCCGCCTGTGCGGGCGCCCCCACGAACAACCCGCTGGCGTCGCTCTACTACAACCTGCTGGGGCTGAGCGCCGGCGACTCCGTGGCGAACCCCTATTCCGACTCCGCCGGGCTGTTCTCCGACGTGCAGCCCTACCTCTACTGGTCGTGCCAGGGCGCCAGCGAGACCGGTCCCGCGACGGCGTCCGCCTGTTCGGAGTCACCGCAATGTTCGCCATTGACCGAACCCAATCCCTGCGGCGGCGACATGGAGTGGAGCTACAATTTCGGTGATGGCTTCCAGGGGACGGACGAGGAGGCCAACGATCTCTTTGTCACCGCTCTGTCGACGTCCGCCGCGCCTGAACCGGTCACCTGGGCGATGCTTCTTCTTGGCGTGGCCGCGGTCGGCCGCGCGCTCCGCCGTCGAAACCGAGGCGACGCGGTCAGCCGGTCCAGTTGGCTTTGCGCTTTCCGGTCCAGGCCTTCACGCCCTCGCGGTAATCGGCCTCAGTAATCATGCTCTCCAGCAAGCGCTCGGCGGCGGTCACCGAGGCGGCGGCGTCACGGTGCAGGTCACGGTAGATCTGGCGTTTGGTCTCGCGCGCTGAGCCCGGCGCCACGCCATCGGCCAGCGCGCGCGCATAGGCCATGACCGCGGGCATCAGGTCGTCGGGCGCCAGCAGGCGATTCAGGAAGCCCATGGCCAAGGCTTCCTCGGCTGAGAAAACGCGGCTCGAGAGCAGGATGTCGTTGGCGTGGGTCAGGCCGACGATGCGCGGCAGCACCCAGGAGAGGCCGTACTCGGCGGGGAAGTTGAAGCGCCCGTGGGCGGCGGTGAACTTCGCGCCGGCCGCGGCGAACCGGAGGTCGGCGAAAGCGGCCAGCACCAGACCGACGCCGGCGGCCGCGCCGTTGATCGCCGCGATGATCGGCTTGCCGACGCCGAAATGATAGGCGAAGGCGGCGTCGAAGTGAGCGTCGACGCCGAAGCCCGGCGTCGCGATGCTGTCGTCGGTACCAGGATCATAGCGCCCTCTCTCGGCGTGCCCTTCGAGCGCCCCCAGATCGGCGCCCGCGCAGAAGGCCTGGCCCGCCGGATCGCCGGTGACCACGATCACCCGCACCTGCCGGTCCTGATCGGCCTGGCTGAGGAGCCAGCGGTACTCGCTGTGCATCCGCCCGGTCCAGGCGTTGCGCCGCTGGGGCCGGGCGAGGGTGACGGTCGCGATCCCGTCGGCGAGCTCGTAGCGGGTGGTCTTGAGCTCCAAGGCGGCGGCGCGCTTAGGCGTAAGATTCGGTCATCGCGGAATAGACCAGCGTGCGCAGATCCCGGCGCAGGGTGAGACGCGCGTCGGTGCCGATCACCTGGGTCATGAACACCACCGTCAGGTCTTCCTTCGGATCGATCCAGAACGCCGTGGACGCCGCCCCGCCCCAGAAATACTCACCGAGCGTGCCGGGCAGCCGCGTCTTGGCGACGTTGATGTTCACCCCGCAGCCGATCGAGAAGCCGATGCCCGAGTAGCCGGCCTCGCTGAACGCCCCGGGAGGGGCCATCGACGCCAGTTCCTGGTTCGCCGGCAGGTGGTTCAGACTGAACAACTCGACGGTCTTGGGACTGAGGATCTGGACGCCGTCCAGCGACCCGCCGTTCAGCATCATGCGGCAGAACCGCATGTAGTCGTGGATGGTCGAGACGAGCCCGCCGCCGCCGGATTCCAGCGCGGGCGGCTTGGCGTAGGTGCTCTTGCCGGCGTCGTCCTGCAGCTGCAGCCCGCCGCCCTTCTTCGGCTGATAGCAGGAGCTGAACCGCTCGATCTTCTCCGGCGGCACATAGAAGGCCGTGTCGGTCATGCCCAGGGGCTCGAACAGGCGCGTGCGCAGGAACTCGCCGAAGCTCATGCCCGACAGCTTCTCGACGAGGTATCCCATCACGTCGATCGAGACCGAGTAGTTCCACGCCGTGCCCGGCGAGAACTCCAGCGGCAGCGTCGCCAGCTGGCCGATCATGCCCGCGAGGCCGCCGGGGGTCTGGAAGTCGTTGATCTTCAGCTTGCGGTAGGCGGCGTCGACGCTCGTGCGCATCATGAAGCCATAGGTCAGGCCGGACGTGTGGGTGACCAGGTCCACCACCTTCATCGGCCGCTGCGGCGGCGTGGTGATGAAGCTCGGCGGCGCGTTCGCCAGCAATGTCGGCATGCCGCTGGCGTAGACGCCGAGGTCTCTCCAGTCGGGAATGTGCGTCGCCACGGCGTCGTCGAGGCCGAGCGCGCCTTCTTCGACCAGCATCATCAGCGCCACCGACGTGATCGGCTTTGACATGGAATAGATGCGGAAGATCGCGTCTTCGCGCATCGGCTTGGCCCGCTCCAGGTCCATGTGCCCGGCCATGCCGGTGTGGACCAGTTCGCCCTTGCGGTGGATCTGGGTCAGGATGCCGGGCAGCTCGCCGCTGTCGACGTAGCGGCGCTTCATCACCTCATCGAGCCTGGCCAGCCGCGCCCGCGACATTCCGAGTGTTTCCGGCGTGGTCATGTCAGGCGTCCTCCGATCGGTGCTTTTCGCGAAAGTAGCAGCAGCGGACGACTTTGCACGCGGCTTTGAAACGCACTTCGGCCGGCTGCCCACCCGCCGCCTCTGGAACTACCAGTTTCATCGTCGAACCGAAGTCGCTGACGATCCGTAATGTGATGCGTTAGAGATTGGATGACGCTGCGGACGTTGTGTCACGTTCCATGACGGCTGCCGACGAACCGCCCTAACGCGGAGCAGGACAGATGAGTGAAACGCTGCAGGCCCTGAAGGACAGTCCCGAGCGGACGCCGCACAATCGCTGGCGGCGCGTGACGCCCGGCGACGCGGGATGGCCGCGATCGGCCCGGCCGGGCGCGCCGAACAAGTACTTCATGTTCTCGGCCGACACCCACGTGGTCGAGCCGGCCGACTATCTGAGCCAGATCGAGCCGCAGTACCGCGATCGCATCCCGCGGCTCGAGGTGCGCCCGGACGGCTCGCAGTGGATCATCACCGAGGGCAACCGGCCGCAGCGGGTGCGCGGTCCGAGCAAGCCGGAGGCTGGCGCATCGCCTGGGGCCGCCGATGGTAACTCGGCGGTGTTCAGCCCGCTCGACGAGGAGGATGCGCTGCGCAACGCCAGCGGGCGCACGATCGAGCAGCGGCTCGCCGACAACGCCGCCGACGGTGTCGACGCCGAACTCATGTTCCCCAACCGCGGACTGATGTGCTGGGCGACGCCCGATCCGGTGTTCGCCCAGGCCATGTGCCGGCAGTGGAACCGCTGGACCCACAGCTTCTGCGGCCCGCACATGCAGGGCGACCATCCGCGCATGCTGCCGGCCGCGCTGATCGCGCCCGGCGACCAGGCTGGGGCCATGGCCGAGATCGCCTGGGCGGCGCAGCACGGCTTTCGCGCCGTCTGCCTTAGCAACTCGGTGATCTACGGGCCGAAGCATTTCGGCGAGCTCGAGTACAACAACCCCAGCTTCGAGCCGATGTGGCGGCTGCTGGAGGAGACCGGCCTCGTCATCACCTTCCACGTCTCCACCGGGCGCGATCCGCGTGCAGTCGGCGGCGCCGGCGGGGCCATCATCAACTATGCCTGCCACTCGATGGAGACCACCATCGAGCCGCTGGTGCAGATGATCGCCTCGGGCGTGTTCGAACGGCATCCGCGGCTGCATGCCGGGCTGGTCGAGAGCGGTGTCGGCTTCGTGCCGTGGCTGCTGGAGACGCTCGATCACGCGGCGAAGGCGCACCACTTCTGGGTCCGGCCGCAGCTGAAGGAACCGCCCTCGGCCTACTTCCGGCGGCACTGCTTCGCCACCTTCCAGGACGATCCCGCCGGCCTGAACCTGGCCGAGGCCTACGACCTGACCGGCAACTTCCTCTGGGCCAACGACTACCCGCACCACGAGGGATCATGGCCGCACTCGGCCGAGGCGATCGAGCGCAACATGGCTGGGCTCAGCGACGAGTCGCGCGCAAAGATCCTGGGCCTGAACGCCGCTCGCCTGTTCGGGCTGAAACCTGAGGCCTACCAGACAGCCTGACCCCCCAACCCGCTCATCCCGGCTTTCACCGGGATGAGCGGGCTTGGGGTTCAGGCCAACCGCCACTGCAGCAGCGTGTACGGGGGGTCGGCGTCCGGGTGATGCTCAAATACGGCCTCGACCTCGGCGCCGATCTCGACGTCCTGGCGCGGGTCGCCGAGCAGATTGCCCAGCATGCGCACATTGCCGGCCTGAGGCAGCTCGACCACCACGACGATGTAGGGGCCCGCGTCGCGCAGCGCCGGGTGCACCGGATGCCAGACCCGGGTCCAGCTGAAGATGCGGCCGCGCGGCGCCACGTCTACCCATTCGAGCTCGAAGCTCTGGGTGTCGTAGGCGATCCACTGCGGCGGGAACTGGAAGACGCCGGTCGCCGGGTTGCGCTGGACCCGGATGCGCTCCTCCTTCAACCCCTCCCAGAAGGGGGCTGAGAGCCCGTTGCGCTCCGGGACCGGGATCGGCAGGCCGGGGGGCAGGTAGCCTTGCGACATCAGAGCACCGCCTCTGAACCCAGCAGGATGGTGCTGACCGGGGTGACCATCGGCCCCGCTGCGGCCAGAGAGACGTTCACGTCGGGGACCTGACTGGTCGCCTCGCCGCGCAGCTGGCGCACCGCCTCGATCTGCAGTTCCAGCCCGTGCATGTAGCATTCGGCCAGGTTTCCGCCGCTGGTGTTGAGCGGCAGCTTGCCGCTCGGCGCCAGCAGGTTCTCCAGCTTGAGAAATTCCATCGCCTCGTCGGGGGCGAAGAAGCCGTGCTCGACCAGCGCCATCAGCACCCCGCCGGTGAAGTTCTCGTAGCATTGCACCACGTCGACGTCCGATGGCCCGACCCCGGCCATCTCGTAGAGCCGCGGCGCCAGCGTCTTGAAGTGCGAGCTGGCCAGGTCCGGCGTCGCGAACCCGGCGGGCGTCGAGTGCACGCGGTAGCCCGCGCCGATCGCCGCGCCGAGCACATAGGCCGGGGTCTGTTTCAGGTCCTTCGCGCGCTCGGCAGAGACCAGGATCAACGCCGCCGCGCCGTCGTTCTCCTGGCAGCAGTCGTAGAGGTGGAACGGCTCGGTGATCCAGCGCGAGGCGTCATAAGCTTCCTCGGTCAGCGGCCGGCCATACATCACCGCGCGGGGGTTGGACTGGGCGTGGTGGTAGGAGGCCATGGCGATGGCCCGAAGCGCCTCCTGGCCGATGTCGTGCTCATGCATGAACCGCATCACCTTCGGCGCGTACCACTGCGCCGGCGACATCTGGCCGTAGGGCACGGTGAGCGCGAGATCGCCGTTGACGGTCCTGGCCTGCGGGCCTTGGCCGAACCGCCCGAACTGACCCTGGGCCAGGGCGCGGTACACCACCACGCAGTCGGCCAGACCCCCGGTGATCGCCGCGGCGGCGTTGGCCATGGCGCCCGCGCCGCCGCCGCCGCCGCCGCCCCACTGCATGTTGGAAAAGCGCAGTTCCTTGCAGCCCAGCGCAGTCGCCAGGCTGGGCGGGTCGTTGCGATCGTTGCTGTAGGAAGCGAAGCCGTCAATGTCGGTCGGGTCGAGCCCCGCGTCGCGGCACGCCGCGATGATCGCCTTCAGGCACAGCACGAACTCTGCCTCCGGCGCCTGCCCGTGCCGATAGTAGGTCGTCTCGCCCACCCCGACTACGGCCGTGGCCCCGCGCAGACTTCGTCTAGTCATTCGAGTTCGCGCTCCTGGGGCGTTGTCAACCTATCGGCCGGGAGCTGACCCCACCCGGAGAACAACTGTCTGCCGGCTACGGCGGAATGGGAAGCCCAAGCACCCCGTTTTCAAGGTGGCGGTGCTGTCAGTCCAAAGTCGACTTGTCTCCGGTGAGACAGACTTGCCCCAAACCCATCCTGGCTTAGGCCATGACTGCCCGCCACTCGGAGAGCGCCTCCGAGCGTCTCTCCTTGTAAGTTCGGCGGCTGATGAGGTGGCGCTCCTGGTTGAAGAGGTTGTGGACTGAGGCGAACTTCTGCAGTGTCTTCATCCTCCGGAACCGGAGCATCGCCCGCTCTCGTCGTCGTGAGGGCAGGTGGCTGTTTTCCACCCGGTTGTTGGCCCAGCGGCCGATCATCTGCTTGGCCGTGCCGTGGCGCTTCATCAGCTTCTTCATGAACGCCAGCGCCGCGGGCTTGTCCCGCTCTTTGGTGGCGAAGCTCTCCGCCCTCGTGATCGACGGCGCGCCAGAGATAGTGCATCTCGCCATTGATCTTCACGTACATCTCGTCGAGATGCCACTTCCAGTGCCGGTGGCCGCGATGTAGTCGACCCGTTTTTTGCGGATCTCAGCGGCGAACATCGGCCCGAAGCGGTTCCACCAATAGCGGGTACTTAACGTACATCATCGCCACCAGGCGGATCACCTCGGGCGACGAGTTGAAGTAGCGGAACGGGCTAGCCGGCTTGGTCATCCGGGGCGGGTTAGGGGCGCCCGGTTAGCCGGCAATGAAGTTAGTCTGACAAAGCCCCCCCGCCCCGAGCGCTCAATGATGGCGGTTCCGGGCCGACTCGTCCCGATAGCGGCCGGCCTCGCCTTGACCTGGCGCAAGGCGCGACTCGGTGCGCGCGGCGACGCTTGGACGTGGCGCGCGCACGGGACGCGAGCCGGTATCCGAGGCGTGACACATGGCGTTCGACAGCCCCCTGGCCCGCGAGATATGGGCGAGCAAATACCGGTTCGCGCCGGAGCGGGACAGCGAGGGCGACGCTGGCGTCGAGCAGACCTGGACGAGGGTCGCCCGCGCGCTCGCCGAAGCCGAAGCGCCCGAAGCTCGCGAGTTCTGGACCGATCGTTTCGTCCGGACGCTCGACGACTTCCGGTTTCTGCCAGCCGGTCGGATCCTGGCCGGCGCCGGGACGGGTCGGGCGGTCACCCTGTTCAACTGTTTCGTCATGGGGACCATCCCAGACGACCTCGCCGGCATCTTCGAACACATCCGCGAGGCCGCACTGACAATGCAGCAGGGCGGCGGCATCGGAATGGATTTCTCGACCATCCGCCCGAGCGGCGCCCGCGTTCAGGGCGTCGGCGCCGATGCGTCCGGGCCGATCAGCTTCATGGAGGTCTGGGACGCGATGTGTAAGACCATCATGTCCGCCGGCCAGCGCCGCGGCGCCATGATGGGCTGCCTGCGCATTGACCATCCTGACATCGAAGCCTTCATCGACGCCAAGCGCGATCCGCTGCGACTGCGCAACTTCAACCTCTCGGTCCTGATCCCCGACGCCTTCATGGTCGCTCTCGCCGCTGGTCAGGACTGGCCGCTGGTGTTCGACGGCTGCGTCCAGCACTCGGTGAGCGCGAAGGCGCTCTGGGAGCGCCTAATGCGCGCGACCTACGACTACGCCGAGCCGGGCGTCATCTTCATCGACCGGGTCAACGCCCTGAACAATCTGGCCCATTGCGAGACCGTCTCAGCGAGCAATCCGTGCGGCGAGCAGATGCTGCCGCCCTACGGCGCCTGCCTCCTCGGTTCGATCAACTTGGCCAAGCTGGTCCGCTCGCCGTTCGAGCGCGACGCGGCGGTGGATGAGGTCGAGCTGGGCGAGCTGACCCGCACGGCGGTGCGGATGCTCGACAACATCATCGATGTCTCGCGTTTCCCTTTGGCGGTGCAGAAGGCCGAGGCCAAGGCCAAGCGCCGGATCGGGCTCGGAATCACGGGCCTCGCCGACGCCCTGATCTTCTGCGGCGCGCGCTATGGCGACGAGGTGGCCGTAGCGCTGACCACTCATTGGCTCTCGATAATCAAGCGCGAGGCCTACCGGGCGTCGGCGGGCCTAGCGAACGAGAAGGGCGTCTTCCCGCTCTACGACGCCGGCATGCTGGATCGACCGAACCTGAAGTCCCTGGACGAGGAGACCCGCGCCGCCATCCGGGCGCATGGCCTGCGCAACGGCTGCCTGACGTCGATCGCCCCCACCGGCACAACGTCGCTCCTGGCCGGGAACGTCTCCTCAGGGATCGAGCCGGTGTTCGCCTTCGCCTACAGCCGCAAGGTGCTGCAGCCGGACGGGTCCAAGCGCGAAGAGGCGGTGGAGGATTACGCCTTCGCCTCGTGGCGGCGGCTGAAAGGCGACGAGCCGCCGCCGGACCACGCCTTCGTGACCGCCCAGACTCTCCGGCCCGCCGACCACCTGCGGATGCAGGCTGCCGCCCAGAGCCTGATCGACGCCTCGATCTCCAAGACCGTCAATTGCTCAGAGGACATCGCCTTCGAGGCTTTCGCGGAGGTCTATCGGGAGGGCTATCAGCTCGGCTGCAAGGGTCTGACCACCTATCGGCCCAACGCGACCACCGGATCGGTCCTGACCGTCACTTCCCCAGCGGCCGAGGGCCATGCAACTTCGGTCGCGGCGGCGCAGGCGCCGCTCATCCCGCGTCCCGAACTGTTGGAAGGGGCGACCTACAAGATCAAATGGCCCGAGAGCGCCCACGCCGTCTACGTGACCATCAATGATACTGAGATCGACGGCGTGCGCCGCCCATTCGAGATCTTCGTCAATTCCAAGAACATGGAGCATTATGCTTGGACGGTGGGCCTCACTCGCATGATTTCGGCCGTGTTTCGGCGCGGGGGCGACGTTTCCTTTGTGCCCGATGAGCTGAAGGCGGTGTTTGACCCGCGCGGCGGCGGCTGGATCAATGGACGCTATGTGCCGTCCTTGCTGGCGGCGATCGGCGGCGTCATCGAACGTCATTTGGCCGGCAAAGCCGCCGTTCGCGCCGATGCGCCCCCCCACGACGCCGCGCCGACGGCCGCAAGGCCCACGCTCAGTTGCCCCCGCTGCGGCGGGCTGGCCCTGGTGCGCAAGGAGGGGTGCGACACCTGCTTGGACTGCGGATATTCAAAATGCGGCTGAAGACCGAGACCGACCTGAAGCCTGGAACTTTCGTCGAGGTCGCCTCACGGGTCTGCCACGCCAGCGAAGCGAAGGACGTCTACCGCGACACGCTTATCGACGCCGGCGATGCGGCGAGGCTGATGGCGACGTACCCGACACCTTGGAATGATGAGCAGGGCGTCGGACATGGCCACCCTGCTCGCCAAATTGGTCCATGAGGCGCGCTAACGACGCCGCACTTCAATCCGACAAGCGCCTTTCTCGCGATCCCTGGTCTCGTCGCTCGCGTGGTCTCCCCTGATTTGTTCAGGTTTGAGGCAGGTCAAGGCGGCGTCGCCCTCGGCGACCTCT
This sequence comes from Caulobacteraceae bacterium, assembly GCA_035604515.1. Classification (GTDB taxonomy): domain Bacteria; phylum Pseudomonadota; class Alphaproteobacteria; order Caulobacterales; family Caulobacteraceae; genus Acaudatibacter. The sequence goes on from DATNIH010000095.1 coordinate 18,444, forward strand.
GGTGATCCGGCGCCGGCGGCAAAGACGACGAGCCGACGGGTCTCAAGAATGATCGAACCCAGACCGACTTCCAGGAGCTGACGTCATGACCTTGACCGGCGGCGAACTGCTCGCGCGATGCCTGTCCAGCGAAGGCGTGCGCTTTGTGTTCGGGTTGCCGTCGCCGGAGGTGGACCCGTTTCTCGCCGCCCTGGAGCCCAACGGCATCCGCTTCGTGCCGGTGCGTCACGAGTCCGCCGCGGTCTACATGGCCGAGGGGCTGTACAAGACGAGCGGCCAGGTCGCGGCGACCGTCACCAATCCGGGCCCGGGCTCCGCCAATCTCCTGCCGGGCGTGATCAATGCCCGCCACGAGGGGACACCGCTGATCGCGATCACCGCGCAGCACCGCCTGGACATCGTGTACCCCTCGCCACCCAGCACCTTCCAGGGCCAGGATCAGCTCGACGTCTTTCGTCCGGCCGTGAAATGGGGCGCGCCGATCTTCTCCTGGTCGCGGATTCCCGATGTGGTGCGCATGACCTTCCGCGAGATGTGGTCCGGCCGGCCGGGTCCCGTTCAACTGGAGATCCCCGCCCCCGTGATGTACGCCGTCGGCGAGGCGGCGAGCGCGCCGGTGCTTGCGCCCGAGCGCTATCGCTCGGCGGGACCTCAGGCGAGCGCGGCGCAGATCCAAACGGCGGCCCGCCTGCTCGCGGGCGCCGAGCACCCGCTCATCGTCATCGGCTCGGGCGTGGACCGCGCGAATGCGGGCGCGGCGGTGCTCGAAATCGCCGAACAGCTCGGCTGCGGGGTCATCACCAGTATGGCCGGACGATCGGCGGCGCCGCAGGACCATGCGAACCACCTTTACGGGTATGGGGCCGGCGCCGATGAGGCGCGGGGCGAAGCGGACGTTATCCTCGCGCTGGGCACGCGCCTGGGCAATCTCGACACGCCCTACGACAAATACTGGGGTGACCACACCAAGCAGAAGCTGATTCAGATCGACGTGGATCCGCGCAGTCTGGGCGTCACGCGCCCGCTCGCGATCGGCATCGTCTCGGACCTGGGAAGCGCGCTCAGCGGGCTCTCGCTCGCCCTTGCCGCTGCCCCGAAGCGGCCGAACGCCGCCACGGACCTGACCCGGTACCGTCAGAGCGAGTGCGCCTGGCGCGAGACGCAGTTCGCGGACGCCAACGCCTACAACGGCCCGGGCCTTCACCCCGCCCAGGTGATGCAGGCGGTGGGCCGCACGTTCGGGCGCGAGGCGATCTACGCGGCGGACGGCGGCTTCACCAGCCTCTGGGCGCACTTCATGCTGCCGCCGACCCGCGCACGCTCCTATCTCAATATCCTGGAGCTCGGCATGCTCGGCATCGGCATTCCTTCGGCCATCGGCGCCAAGCTCGGGAGCCCGGATCGGGACGTGGTTTGCGTCACCGGCGACGGCGCAGCGGGGTTCTATTGCATGGAGCTGCAGTCGGCGGCGCGGGAAGGGGCCAAGATCACCGTCGTTGTGTTCGCCGAAGGCTCGTGGTCGATGGAGGCGCCGAACGAGCTGATGCTCTACGGCCGCACCTTCGGCACCGAGATGGGGGAGGTGCGCTGGGACAAGGTCGCCGAAGGACTGGGCTGCGCCGGCTTCTTTGTCGACAGCATGTCGGGGCTGGATGAGGCCCTGGTCCAGGCCCGCGACGCGGCCGGCCCCGCGCTGGTCTGCGTGCGGACGGACCGGGCGGCGAACATGTCGGTGCCACTCGGAATTCTGCAGCGCTTCGGTGAGGTGTACCAGGGCCCGAGCGGCTGAGCAGGCTCATCGGCGCGGCGCCACCCCGAAGGGCTCAAAGTGAAGGCGGTGCGGCGCCGAGGCGGAGCCCTTCAGGAGGCGTCGAGACCATGGCACATCGAAACCCGCGCGCAGGGCTCGCCACCCACGAGGTCACCAATCAGGCCGAGCCGCTGGAGGATGTGAACCTCTTCACCAGCGACGCTATTCTGACGTCGGCATGCGCCTGGTCCGGAGCGACGACGCACGCGGACCGCCTGGCCGCTTTCGGCGCGCGCGTGGGCGCCGCCGAGACCCAGGTCTGGGCCAGCCAAGCCAATCGGGTGGTCCCGATCTTCCAGCCCTATGACCGCTTCGGCCGCCGCATCGACGAGGTGGAATTTCACCCGGCTTATCACCAGTTGATGCGGCTGGGGCTGGAGGCGGGCGTATCCGGCGCCGCCTGGAACGTCTCGCGGGCCGGCCACGCGCTGCACGCGGGCCTGCTCTTCCTCATGGGCCAGGCCGACTATGGGGTGTGCTGCCCCATGTCGATGACCTACGCGGTCGTGCCGGCCTTGCGCGTCCAGCCCGCCGTCGCCGCCGCGTGGGAGTCCCGGGTCACGGCGGAAGCCTATGATCAGCGCTTCGTGCCGGCCTCCGAAAAGCGGGCGGTGACCATGGGCATGGCGATGACGGAAAAGCAGGGCGGCTCGGACGTTCGCGCCAATTCCACCCGCGCCGAAGCTCAAGCCGACGGCTCCTATGTGCTTACAGGGCACAAGTGGTTCTGTTCGGCGCCCATGTCGGACGCGTTCCTGACGCTGGCCTATGCGCCGGGCGGCCTTACGTGCTTCCTGGTCCCACGCTGGCGCGATGGCGGAGATCGCAACGAGGTCGAGATCCAGCGCCTGAAGGACAAGCTGGGTGATCGTTCGAACGCCTCCTCCGAGATTGAATATCGCGGCGCCAGCGCCGTGCGCGTCGGCGAAGAGGGACGCGGGGTGCGCACGATCATCGAAATGGTCCAGCTCACCCGTTTCGACTGCATCGTCGGTTCGGCGACGCAGATGCGCCAGGCGACCGCTTTGGCCGCGTGGCATGTGGAGAGACGGTCCGCCTTCCAGCGCAAGCTCATCGATCAGCCCCTGATGCGCGCCGTGCTCGCGGATCTGGCGCTCGACGTGGAAGCCTCCGTCGCCCTGACGTTCCGTCTGGCCCAGGCGTTGGACAGGCCGGAGGACCCGCACGAAGCGGCCATCGCGCGCATCGGCATGCCCATCGCCAAGTACCTCGTCACCAAGCGCGCGCCGACGGTGGCCGCCGAGGCCATGGAGTGTCTGGGCGGCGCCGGGTTCGTCGAGGAGGCGCCCCTCGCGCGCCTGTTCCGTCAATCTCCGCTCAATGCGATCTGGGAGGGGAGCGGCAATGTCATCGCCCTCGACCTGCTCCGCGCCTTGCATCGCGAGCCGGAGGTGCGCGAGGCGCTTCTGTCGGAATTTCGCGAGGCCGCGACCGGCGAGCCCGCGCTGAGGACCATGACGACCAAGGCCGAGCAGCTGCTGACGGCGCCTATCGCCGAAGCGTCAGGGCGCCACGCCATCGAGCGCCTGGCGCTCAGTCTCGCCGCCGCCACCTTGGCGAGACGCGGTGATCCGGCGGTGAGCGACGCCTTCATCGCGCGCCGGCTTTACGGCGCCAGCCTGACCTTCGGCGCGGGCGAAGGGGCCATCAACGAGACCGCGATCATAGCGCGCCTCGCCTTGCAGGCATGAGGCGCGTCGCAGATGGTCATCGACATGGCTGAGTCAGCAACGCTGTCGCGCCGCAGGAAACTCCGGTTTTACGGGTGGGGATACGCCGATGATATGCTGTCGGCCGTCGAAGAGGCCCAGGTGCGCGGCGCCGCGCGGCGGTTCGGCGGCGCGGCGCCAGTGGAAACCCCCGCGCCCCGCGAGACTGACTTCGATTTGCTCCCGCCTCGCGTCGCGGCGCCCGCGTCGCTTTCCCAGTCTTAGGCCTCAGGCTTGATCGTCCAGACGACCAGGCCGTCAAGCTCATCGGCCAGCTTGATCTGGCACGACAGGCGCGAAGTCGCCCGGCGATTCGCGACCAAAGCCAACATGAGGTTTTCCTGTTTGGCTATGGGCGCGAGCCTGTCTGCCCAGGCCGGATCGACATACAGGTGGCAAGCGGCGCAGGTGCACACGCCGCCGCAATCGGTCTCGACCTCGGGGATTGCGTGCGTTTGTCCGCCTTCCATGACCGAGACGCCGGGCGGCAGATCGACTGTCCGACGCTCGCCGGTGGACTGGACGAATGTGACGTGAACCACCCTCGATTACTCCCTTCGGCCGTGGCGTCGCCCTTGCCACTCCCGGCGGCGCGCGGTGGCGATCGAGCTAGTTCGGCGCGG
>DATNIH010000096.1:0-66374 GCA_035604515.1 Caulobacteraceae bacterium
GGCGTTGTCCGGGGCCGGCTGGTGCAGCGCCGAGAAGAACCGCGCCAGCGCCTCGCCCTGGTCCGGGCCCGGCGGCGCGAGGTCCGATGGCGTCCCGTCGAACCAGGGCGTGACGCTCCACGGGTAGGGATAGCCGAGCGCAGGCCTGCCGACCCTGACCGGGATCGGCGCAGGCAGCGGCAGGCCCGCCGCCACCACCGGCAGCCAGGTCTGCTCGTTGATGACCAGCAGCGCGGCGACCTCGCGACGCGGCAACCGCAGCGCCAGGTCGTCGCCGAGGCGCAGCATGGCGTTGTCCCAGCCGCTCTCGGCCAGCTCGATCGGCAGTTCGGCGAGATCGGGATGCTGGTCGTGCAGCAGCGCGCGCGCCAGCTGCGCCGTCACTTCGAAATCGGCGCTCGGTTCCGCGGTCCGGGTGGGGGCGTCGGCCATCACCGCTAGATGACCTGCTCTGCCCCTCGCCTCCAGCCCGATTTAGCTCGAGGCGAGCGCCGCCTTGCGCCGCGCCAGGCTCTCGGCGGGCCAGAGCGCGTCCATCTCGTAGAAGATCTCGAACGCGGGCGCGCCACCGTCGGGGTTCACCCACGGCAGCTTCGAGCGCGTGAAAATGTGCGCGTCGGGCCTGATCGGATTGGGCTTGTCCAGCGTGCCGGCGCGCACGAACGCGGTTCTCGTGCGCCCGCCATAGTGGCTCCAGAGCGCCACATGGCAGCTCGGGCAGCGGTGGATGATCTGCCCCGTCCCGCTCTCGCTCGGCGTCGCCACGGCTAGCGTCTCACCCTTGGTCACCTCGACCCGCGCCGTCTCGATGATCGCATTGATGACGAACGCACTGCCGGTCTCGCGCTGGCACCAGGTGCAGTGGCAGCAGTTGACGAACATCGGCGCGGACGCGAGCCGATACCTCACCGCGCCACAGGCACAGCCGCCTTGGAGTGTCTCGGTCATGGAGACGTTCTACCTTCGCGACCGACAGGCTGTGTCATCAGAACCCTTGGCGTCCTTCTCCCCCTGCGGGAGAAGGACGTTAGGCCGCCACCTTCAGCGTCCCGTCGAACAGCGCCAGCATCTCGGTCCAGTGCCGTTCGGCGGCTGCCTCGTTGTAAACCGGCAGGTCCGGCATGGTGTAGCCGTGGCGGGCGCCGGGGTAGATGGTCACCTCGTTGTCGACGCCGGCAGAGGTCAGCGCCGCGCGCAGGCGGTCGGCCTGTTCGGGCGGGAAGCCGGCGTCTTCTTCAGCGCCGGCGACCAGCACCTTGGCGGTGATCTTGGGCGCCAGCAGATGCGGGCTCTCGGGCGCGTCGGTGGCGAGGCGCCCGCCGTGGAAGCCGGCGGCGGCGGCGATGCGGTCGGGATAGGTCCCCGCCACGCGCATGACCACGCCGCAGCCCATGCAGTAGCCGGTGATGGCGACCTTATCGCCCTTCACCTGCGGCTGCTTGGCCAGGTAGTCGAGGCAGGCCTTGGCGTCGACCAGCTGCTTCTCCGGGCTGGTCGAGCCCGTCAGCTTGCCGAAAACCTCGCGGCGCTTGGCCTCGTCGGCGAACACCTCCTTGACGTTGATCGGCGCGTAGGGGCCGGCGCGCCAGAACAGGTCGGGCAGCAGGGTGAAGTAGCCGTTGGCGGCCAGGCGCTCGCCGAACTCGAACAGTGCCGGGCGGATCGCCGGGGCGTCCATGAAGATGATCGCGGCGGGCCACGGTCCCTCGCCGCTGGGGGTGAAAGTGAAGGCGCGGGCGTCGCCATCGGGAGTCGGAAGGGCGATTTCTTGCATGCGGAAATCCTCGCTTGAAAATGGCTTTGGGCTAATCGGCCAACAAATCGGCGCTCGCGGAATTTACATCGACGCACCCGGTCAGCGCCATCGCCACGCGCAGCTCCTGGCGCAGAATCTGCAGCATGTGGGCGACGCCGGCCTCGCCCCTGGCGCCCAGCGACCAGGCCCAGGCGCGGCCGATCAGGCAGGCCTTGGCGCCGCACGCCATCGCCTTCAGCACGTCGAGGCCGGAGCGCACGCCGCCGTCCATCAGCACGCTGACCCTGTCCCCCACCGCCTGGGCGATCGGCGGCAGCGCGTGGATCGACGACGGCGCGCCGTCGAGCTGGCGCCCGCCATGGTTGGAGACCACGATCCCGTCGACGCCGGCGTCGGCGGCGAGGCGCGCATCGGCGACGTCGAGCACGCCCTTGAGTACGATCGGGCCGTTCCAATGCTCGCGCACCCAGGCGATGTCGTCCCAGCTGACCGCCTGATCGAAGTTGCGCCCGATCCAGGTCATGAACTCCACCAGCCGCTTCAGGTCCTTGGCGGCGCCGGCCACCGTGCCCAGCGTGTGCGGGCGACCATTGACCTGCACGTCCCACAGCCAGGCCGGATGGGCGATGCCGTCCATCGCCTGGGCCAGGCGCTCGGCGGCGGTCGTGGCCAGCATGCCATTGCGCACGTCGCGATAGCGCGTGCCAGGCACCGGCAGGTCGACGGTGAACACCAGCACCGGGCAGCCGAGCGCCGCGGTGCTGGCCAGCACCTCGGCCATGAAGCCGCGGTCGCGGGTCATGTAGAGCTGGAACCATGGCGGCGCTCCGGCCGCCTGCGCCACCTCCGCGGCGCTGCAGACCCCGACCGTCGAGAGCGTGAACGGCACGCCGGCGGCTTTGGCCGCCCTGGCCGCCTGCGCCTCGCCGCGCCGCGCGTACATCCCGGCCAGACCCACCGGCGAGAGCACCACCGGCATCGAAAGGCTCTGCCCGAACAGCGTGGTCGCGGTGGAGAGCTTGCTGACGTCGCGCATTACCCGCTGGCGCAGCTTCAGCGCGCCGATCTCGGCGACGTTGGCGGTCAGCGTCTCCTCGGCGTAGGAGCCGCCGTCGATGTAGTCGAACAGCACCCGCGGCAGCCGCCGCCGGGCGGCCGCACGGTAGTCAGCCACGCAGGCTGGCTTCATGGGGTTAGGTCACCCGCAGACATCTCCCCTCCGTCGCGCATCGGCCTGCGGCCTCGCAGGCGACACCTCCCCTCACTCCGCGAGGGGAGGAGCAACTTGCTCTTCCCCCCGCTGGCGGGGGGAGGTGTCGCCGGCGAGCCGCGCAGCGGCGATGCGCGACGATGGGGGGACTTCAAGTCAGCGCCTCGCGCACCTTGCGGAACGGCGTGGTCTTTGGCGCCGGGCCGTGTGACGACGGCGGGGCCTTCAGCATCTCCAGCGCCGCCTTGCTCACCGCGCGCGGCTCCTCCTCGAACAGCGAGGCGAGCTGCTCGGTCATCGCCCCGCCCAGCTGCTCGACGTCTACAATGGTGACGGCGCGGCGATAGTAACGGGTCACGTCGTGGCCGATGCCGATGGCGATCAGCTCCACCGGGCTCTTGCCCTCGATCTCGCCGATCACCTTGCGCAGGTGCCGCTCGAGGTAGTGGCCGGAGTTCACCGACAGGGTGGAATCGTCCACGGGCGCGCCGTCGGAGATCACCATCAGGATGCGGCGCTGCTCAGGGCGGCCTATCAAGCGGTGGTGCGCCCACATCAGCGCCTCGCCGTCGATGTTCTCCTTCAAGAGACCCTCGCGCATCATCAGGCCAAGGTTCTTGCGCGCCCGCCGCCAGGGCGCGTCGGCCGATTTGTAGATGATGTGGCGCAGGTCGTTCAGGCGGCCGGGCGACGGCGGCTTGCCGTTTTTCAGCCAGTCGTCGCGCGAGGCGCCGCCCTTCCAGGCGCGGGTGGTGAAGCCCAGGATCTCCACCTTGACCGCGCAGCGCTCCAGCGTGCGCGCCAGGATGTCGGCGCAGACCGCGGCGACCATGATCGGCCGCCCGCGCATCGAACCGGAATTGTCGATCAGCAGCGAGACCACCGTGTCGCGAAACTCGGTGTCCTCTTCCATCTTGAACGACAGCGGCGCGGTGGGATCGATGATGACGCGAGTCAGACGCGCGACGTCGAGGATCCCTTCCTCCAGGTCGAACGACCAGGTGCGGTTCTGCTGCGCCAGCAGGCGGCGCTGCAGCCGATTGGCGAGCCGCGCGACGACGTTGGACAGATGGGCCAGCTGCTGGTCGAGGTAGGCACGCAGCCGCGTCAGCTCCTCGGCGTCGCAGAGCTCCTCGGCGATCACCACCTCGTCGTGGGCGGTGGTGTAGATTTTGTAGGCCGGCTCGACCTTGCCGCTATCCTTCAGGTCTGGACGGGCGGGACGGTCGCCGTCGCCGGTCTCCAGCTCGTCGTCGGAAGGCTCGGCGTTCTCGTCCTCGTCGGTCTCGGTGAGCGTGCTCTCGGCGGTTTCCGACTCGCGGTGCGACTTCTCGGAGTCGTCGAGCGTGGCGCTCTGCGGGGACTGGTCCTCGCCCTCGCCTTCGCCCTCGTTGCTGGCTTCGGCCTCGCCGTCCTGGCTCTCCTCGTCCTGCGAGTCCTGGTCGGGGGCGTCGGAGAGATCGTCGCCGAGCTCCATGTCGCGGACGATAGCCCGGGCGATGCGGGCGAACGCCTTCTGGTCCTCGACGCTGCCGGTCAACCGGTCGAGGTCAGGCCCTGCCTTGGCCTCGATCTGGGCGCGGAAGGCGTCGACCAGCGCGCGCGCGGCGGGCGGCGGCGCATCGCCGGTGAGCCGTTCGCGGGCGATCAGCGCCAGGATGTCGGCCATGGGCGCGGCGGCTGGATCGACCAGGTGGTCGAGCCCCTTGCGTTGGATCGCGTGTTCCCAGACCGCGGCCAGATTTCCACGCACGCCGCCCAGCGCATTGGCGCCGATCGCCTCGATCCGCGCCTGCTCCAGCGCATCGTAGACCTGCGCGCCCTCGATCGACTTCGGCCGCGCCCGGCCATGCACCGCCTCGTCGTGGTGGGCGACGCGCAGCGCCAGCTGGTCGGCCAGCCCGCGGATGCGGGTGGTCTCGGGCCCGGACAGCTCCCGCGGCGGATGCGGCAGCACCGCCCGGTGGCCGGTCAGGCTGGGGCCATCGCCGGAGAACACCACCTCCAGGTCCGGCTGCTCGGCAAGCGAACGCGCCGCGTTGGCGAGCGCGCGCTTGAAGATCTCGGTCGGGGTCTCCCGCTGTGACATGGGGTTGTCTTATCGCCGGTCAGGCGTCCGGCGAAAGCGGAATCGCCGAGGCGTCCGCCGGCGCCGGGTCAGCCGATCGGCGGCGCGGTCTGGATCGGGCCGTCGTCGGGCGTCGGCGGGCCGGGCTTCACCGGCTCCAGCAGCCAGGTGCGTCCGTCCGGCGCCTTGGCCTGGTAAGGTCCTTTGGGCTGCACCGGGAAGGTGACGATGGTCTGGGCCCGGGCGTCGGAGAGGACGATGCCGCCCTTGTCGTCGAGCGCCCAGTTGGCGACGGTCTTCAGCGCCGGGAATGCGCGGCGGCAGGCCAGCGGCGCCTTCAGCTCGAAGCCGGCGAAGCTGGTTTGTCGGGTGAGGGTGAGGGTGCAGGCGACCTTGCCGCCCACTTCGCTGAGACGCCAGTCGCCGGCGGTGCGGATGGCAGCCGCATCGACCGCCGCCGCGGAGGCCGCGCTGCCCGCAAACACCAGAAGGCTGAAGAGGGCGATCCCGCGCATGGCGCTCCAATTCGATCCCCCGGCGCGGAGCTTAGCGCCTTTGGGCTCGAACGCCAAACGGGCGAGGCGGAACCGGCGGCCTAGTTGCGGTCGATGATCGCGGTCAGTGTCAGCGCGTGCTTGCCTGCCTCATCCGTGAGCCGCCGAGCGATCTCCCGCGCGCCGACCGCATAGAGCTCGCCGCCCTCGGCGATCTCGCTGGAGAGCCGCGAGACCTCGTTGAGCGCGGTCGCGAGCATCTCGATGTGCTCGCGCGCCAGGCTCTTGGCCTCGTGCTGCAGACGTCGGATGCGGTCGGCCGGCGACTCCGGCTCGCCTGGCGATGGGAAGACGACGAGGTGACTTGCGGACATGACCAACCATCCCGGTTTTCGATAGGGCGAGGTCTTGGGCCCGGCGTTCTGCCGGGCTCCGCCTCCCGTTTAACACTCAATCCGCGATTTGGCGGGCGGTTCCCGCTTTATGGTAGTGTTTCTTACGGACGTGACGATTCCGCCACTGGGGTTTTCCCTGCGGCGACAACGACTTCGACCGGAGGTGTCGCCCCGCGTCCGACCTCACCCGCGCTGGTAGATGTGGTGCCTGCCATCGGCCGCGAAGCCCATGGACGCATAGGCGTGGCGCGGCACGGGGTAGTCGTCGTCGCCGCGCGGCTTGACGGTGGCGAGCGTCGCGCCCGCCGCCTTCAACGCGTGCAGTGTCGCCAGGCACATCGCCCGTGAGAGGCCCATGCGGCGGAACTCGGGGTCGACGCCGACCGGCTCGAACAGGCCGACCCGGTTCGCCTCGTCCAGCCAGGCCGTGCAGGACGCGACGATGCGCCCGTCCGGCCCTTCGATGCCGAAGTCGAGCTCCGGCCGATAGGGCCAGGTCCGCATCATGTCGCGATAGCGTCGAACCGTCATGCCCGAGACCAGCGGGGGGTCGGACTTCTGATAGACCGCGAAGCGCGACCAGCTCGCGCGGTGTCCGGCGACCTTGCGCTCGACATCGCCGATCTCGACCATCGAGACCGCCTTGAATCCCGCCGGCAACACCGGTTCCGGGATGTCGCTCAGTGTACGGAAGGTGTGAATGCCGAACGGTCCGTGGGCGCGCGGCTGGTATCCCCGCCGCGTCAGGGCGCCCACCAGCAACGCGTCGGCCTCGTGCGCCGGGGAGGCGAGCTGGGAGCTGGGGTTAGTCGCCTCGGCCCAGTCGATGACCTCGTCGCAGAGCCCGGCGTGATCGGGCCGGACCAGGAAGTAGAACTCGTCCTCGTCGGCCGCCGCGTCGGCGTCGGTCCAGACCCAGCTCCAGGCGACGATCCCGTCGTCGGCGAACCAGAGTCGGGTGGGCCAGTTCGGCTGCGGCTCGCGCGGATAGCGCTGCCAGACAAGATCGCCGATGTGCAGGTGGCTGTTGCGGGTCCAGGTCGCCTGGACCAGCGCCTGCATGGCGCGCAGGTCGTTCGGCCCAGCGTAGTCGCGGGAGGTGATGGAGGGCATGGAAGATCCGATCGGAAAGGAGGAGCAAGCCGCGGCGCAACGCGCCGCGAGGGGCGGTCTGAACCAGGTTCAGGGCGAGCCTGCTAAGACACCGAGGTCCTCTCCGAGCGAAGCCGCCAGCCTACGCCTGCCGCCGCCGGGCGCAAGCGCACCAAGGTTTACTTCGGCCGCGAGCCCGGCTATGGGCGCGCCATGCTGTTGCTCGGCCAAGGTTGCCCGACGAACTCGAACGCCCGTCTCACGGGGCGGGGAGAAGTCGTGCGCGGTCAGCCGATCTAGCAGCGATTTTCCCCCGAGCCCCGCCGAGATGGTCGGGGCTCTGGCGTCTTCCTCAGGTCCCGTCCGTCCGGCTCATCCCAGAGACGAGACCCATGACCACCCCCGACGAAAAACCCTTCCCCGAGCATCTGCGCATGCCGGCGACGCCCGTGCTCGAGACCGAGCGGCTGATCCTGCGGCCGCTGCGCGAGAGCGATGCGCCCGTGATCCAGCGCCGCTTCCCGCAGTGGGAGATCGTGCAGTACCTCCACAACGAAGTGCCGTGGCCGTACCCCGACGACGGCGCGGCCGTGAACATGGCGCAGTGCGCCGAGAAGATGGCCAAGCGCCAGCAGTGCTACTGGGCCATCACCCTCAAGGGCGGCGACGACGAGCTGATCGGGCGGATCGACCTTTGGGCCGACGACGGCGTGCGCCGCGACCAGCGCGGCTTCTGGCTCGACCCCGCGTTCTGGGGGCGCGGCCTGATGACCGAAGCCGCGAACCGGGTCACCGACTTCGCGCTGGTCGAACTCGGCTGGCCGCATCTGTGGCTCAGCAACGCCGAGGCCAACATCGCCTCGCACCGGGTGAAAGAGAAGCAGGGTGCGACAGTGATCGAGCGTACGCCGCGCGGTTACGTTTCCGGACCGGGAACCAAGGTCACCTGGCTGTTGACGCGCGAGGCGTGGATCGCGCACAAAGCCCCTCCCCCCTGAGGGGAGGGGTTGGGGTGGGGGTCTGGCCGCGACACCCGGGTTGCGGGGAGAGCCCCCCACCCGGTCGCTTCGCGACCACCCTCCCCTCGAGGGGGAGGGTTTGCTGGACCTCTAGTGGCGGCGGTGTGGCTTGTCGCCGTCGGTGATGTCGGCGATGCGGCCGTCGATCAGTTCGCCGCCGGCGGTGGAGACGATCTCGCCGGCATCCGTCACGCCCTTTTTGGCCTGATGGTGCGGGGCGTTCAGGTGCTCCTGGAAGTGGTCCACTTCCGGCTTGTCGTCGGGTTTCTTCTCGTCAGACATCAGCTAGCTCCAATGGATTGCCTGGAAGAAAGCACGCCCGAGCGCGCCTGTCACCCCGAACGCTGAAACGTGAAACGTCGCCCTATCCAGAATGGCGCGCGGCGGGGTTCGAACTTGAGGGGCTTGACTCCTCGCATTAAAAATATCAATTTGTGGATTAAGAAAATTGATTGACCAGATGCAACACCCTGAACCCACCGACTGGCAGGAACTGACCCGGCTCACCGGCGGCGCGGCGTTCGTGGTCGAACGCGTGCGTCTGGTCGACCGGGATATCGCCATCGAGGGCGCGTTCGCGCCGCCGCAGCTGGCGCGCCTCACCGCCGAGGATCAGGTGTTCATCGCCGCCTTCGTGCGCAGCCACGGCTCGATCAAGGACATGGAGCAGATGTTCGGGGTCAGCTACCCGACCATCAAGGCGCGGCTGAACCGCATCGGCGCCAGCCTCGATTTCATCGACGAGAGCCCGGCGCCGGCGCGCTCTGAGGTCCGCGCCGAAGTGCTGGACCGCCTCGCCAGCGGTGAAATCACCGCCGACCAAGCCATCGCCGCCCTGGAGGATGTGAAATGAGCCTTGCGCTCTTCCGCTCGACCCTTCGCACCGCCATCCGCGACGCGCTCGCTGCGGACGCAACTTCTGCGCCGCCGCACGCCCCCCGGACCGAGTCATCGACCTCCATCAAGGCGCGCTCGGTCCCTCGCGCCACGCGTGTCGAGCTCACCGTCTACGACGGGCCTGGCGCTCTGGGGCGCGCGCCATGAGCAAGCTGGCAATCCCGTCATCAGGGCCTCTGCAAGGCGAACTGATCGACGGCGGCGGAACCCGGTCGCGGCGGCGGCGCGGCGCGCATCGACCCAGCAACCCTGTCGCGCGGCCGGTCTCGATCAGTCTGTGGCTGCCGTTGACGCCGCTGTGGGTCCTGCTGGCGCCGTTCGCCCTGCTGCTGGCCCCGTTGCTGTCGCTGTCGCGCGAAATGCGGGGCGTCAATCCCTATCGGGCCGCGATCACCATCGGCGCCGTGCTGTTCGCCTTGTCGGGAACGCGCGTCCACGTCGAGGCGCCTGGCGCCAACATCCGTATCCGCATCTTCTGAAGAAGGAGTCTCTCGTCATGAACGAAGACCGCAAACGCATCCTCGGCATGCTGGCCGACGGCAAGATCACCGCCGACGAGGCCGAGCGCCTGCTGGACGCCATGGCGCTTGGCGCAACGCCACGCCTGAGCTCGGCGCCAGCAGCGGGTTCCAACAGCTCGCCCAAGTACTTCCGGGTCGAAGTGAACGCCAACGAGGCGTCGGGCGCGGCCAAGGTCAACGTCCGGGTGCCGATGCAGCTGCTGCGAGCCGGCGTGCGCCTCAGCGCCCTGATCCCGCCGAAGGCGCGGGACGAGGTCAACGCCGCCATGGCCCGCGAGGGCATCCCATTCGACATCAACCAGCTGAAACCGGAGAACCTCGATGACCTGATCGAGCACCTCGCCGACTTCACCGTCGACGTCGACAGCGGCGACGCCAAGGTGCGCGTCTACTGCGAGTAGGCGGCGGCCCAAGCTCCGAAAGGGGAGCAGGATGTTTGACTCCAGCATCGACGCGGCCGCTCTGGCGGTCGACGAAACGGCGGCGGTTCGCCAGGTCATAGCCGGCGCCCACCAGGCCTGGGCCAGGGGCGATGGCAGATCCTACGCCGCCTGCTTCACGCCCGAGACGGCCGACACCGCCTTCTTTGGCCTCTGCCGCGACGGCCGCGCCGCGAACGCCGAGCTGCACGGCGCGCTGTTTCAGTTCGCCGCCAAGGGCGCAGCCGCGAATGCGAGGATCGAGGCGGTCGAATGGCTCTGTGGCGAGGTCGCGCTGGTCCGCACCGCCACGCACGGCGCGGCGCCCGGCTACCAGACCTATGTGATGGTCAAGCGAGACGGCGCCTGGCTGATCCGCTCGTTCCAGCACACGCCGGTGAATCCGCTCGCTTCCTGGGCCGGCCGCCGGCTGAAACAGCGCTTCCTTCTCCACTCGCGGGAGAAGGTGTCGCCCCGGACTTGATCCGGGGCGACGGATGAGGGGTCGCGCTGAACTCAGCGAGCGTGCGCGATGCTTAGGCGGCCAACACGCCGGTGCGACCCCTCATCCGGCGGGCAGGCGCCCGCCACCTTCTCCCGCAAGGGGAGAAGGAAGCAGAATTAAAGGTTGAACAGCGCCGGATCGCCGCCCTGGGCGGCGGTGTTGACGCTGACCACGCGCTCCACCGCGAACCGGGTCAGGGCGTAGGGGCCGCCGGCCTTGGGGCCGGTCCCCGAGAGGCCCTCGCCGCCGAACGGCTGCACGCCGACCACCGCGCCGATGATCGAGCGGTTGACGTAGCAATTGCCGGCCGGAACCAGCCGCCGCACCTCGTCGGCGAAGCTCTCCAGCCGGCTGTGCACGCCGAGCGTCAGGCCATAGCGGGTGATGGCCAGTGTCCGGGCGACGTCGGCGAGGCCGCCGGCCGGATAGCGCACCAGATGCAGGATCGGACCGAACACCTCACGGGTCAGGAACCGTGCGTCGGGGATCTCGGCCAGGATCGGCGGGAAGTAGAGCCCGGGCGGGGCGTCGAGGCGGCGGACGACCTTTGCATCCCGTGTCAGCCGCGCCGCATGCGCCTCCAGCGCCGCCTTGGCCGCCTCGTCGATCACCGGGCCGACGTCGGTGGCCGGGTCGGCCGGGTCGCCGAGGATCAGCGCGTCCATCGCCCCGGCGAGGCCGTCAAGCAGCTCGTCCGCGGTCTCGTCGGGCGCGATCAGCAGGCGCAGCGCCGAGCAGCGCTGGCCGGCCGAGCCGAACGCGGAGAGCACCGCATCGTCGATCACCTGTTCCCTGAGCGCGGTGGTGTCGACGAACATGGCGTTGAGCCCGCCGGTCTCGGCGATGAACGGCACGATCGGGCCCTCGCGTGCCGCCAGCTTGCGGTTGATGGCGAAGGCGGTGTCGGTCCCGCCGGTGAAGGCGACGCCGTCGCAGCCGGGATGGGCGATCAACGCCTGGCCGACGCTCTCGCCGCCACCCGGCGTCAGCGCCAGCAGGCGCGGATCCAGCCCCGCGGCGTGGAAAAGGCGCACGGCCTCGGCGCCGATGCGCGGGGTCTGCTCGGCCGGCTTGGCCAGCACCGCGTTGCCGGCCGCCAGCGCGGCGGCGACCTGGCCGGTGAAGATCGACAGCGGGAAGTTCCACGGGCTGATGGCGACGAAGACACCGCGGCCGTGCAGCGCGATGGCGTTGAACTCGCCCACCGGGCCCGGCAGCGGCTTGGCGCCCGTGAAGTCGCGCGCGGCGATGGCGCCGTAGTAGCGGCAGAAATCCGCCGCCTCGCGCACCTCGGCGACGCCGTCGGCGAAGGTCTTGCCGGCTTCGCGGCAAAGCAGCGCGACCAGCGCCGACATCCGCGCCTCGATGGCGTCGGCGACCGCATTCAACGTCTTCGCCCGCGTGGCGCCGCCCGCCGCGTCCCAAGCCGGCTGCGCAGCCCGGGCCGCCGCGAACGCCTGGTCGATCTCTGAGCTGGTCGCGTCGGCCGGCGTGGGACCCAAGCCCCGAGCGTCAAGCGCTGTGACCGCGCCCGCCAGCCGCGCCCGCTCGGCGGCGATGCTGAGGTCGACGCCGGCGGCGCTGCGGCGCTCGGGCAGCAGGATGTCGCGCGGCCCCGGGATCTTCGGATGCGGGCCCGGCTGTGCGCGCACCGCCGCCAACGGATCGCCCGCGACCACCTCGGCCGGCACGTCGTCGTCCAGCAGCGCGTGCACGAACGAGGTGTTGGCGCCGTTCTCCAGCAGACGGCGCACCAGGTAGGGCAGCAGGTCCTCGTGGCCGCCGACCGGGGCGTAGACCCGCAGCGGCATGTCGCTCCAGCGCGCCGAGGCGGCGGCGTGCAGCGCCTCGCCCATGCCGTGCAGCCGCTGGCGCTCGCAGCGCACGCCGCGCCGCTCCGCCAACCGCCGGACAGACGCCAGGGTGTGGGCGTTGTGGGTGGCGAACTGGCCATAGAGCGCCGGCGCGGCGGCCAGCAGGCGGTCGGCGCAGACCAGGTACGATAGGTCGGTCGCGGCCTTGGTGGTGTAGACCGGATAGTCGGGCCGGCCGCCGATCTGGGCGCGCTTGATCTCGGCGTCCCAATAGGCGCCCTTCACCAGCCGCACCATCAGCCGCCGCCCGCTGCGCCGCGCCAGCTCGGCGACCTGGTCGATCACAAGCGATCCGCGCTTCTGGTAGGCCTGCACCGCGAGGCCGAGGCCGCGCCAGTCGGCATGCAGCTCGAGCGCCGCCGCCAGCTTCTCCAGCAGCTTCAGCGACAGCACCAGCCGGTCAGCCTCCTCGGCGTCGAGGGTCAGGTTGATGTCGTGCTCGCAGGCCGCCGTCGCGATGCGCAGCAGGCGCGGATAGAGCTCCTCGAACACCCGCCGCTCCTGCGTCGCCTCGCAGCGCGGGTGCAGGGCCGAGAGCTTGACCGAAATGCCGTGGCCGTCTTCGGGCCCCTGGCCGCCGGCCGCCTCGCCGACCGCGGCGATGGCGTCGAGGTAGGATGCTTCGTAGCGCTCGGCGTCGGCATAGGTGCGCGCGCCCTCGCCCAGCATGTCGAACGAGCAGACGAAACCCGATCGCGCCGCGCGCCGCAGCGCCGCGCGGATGGTGCGGCCGAGCACGAACTGGTCGCCCATCACCCCGATCGCGGTGGCGACCGCACGCCGGATCACCGGCTCGCCGATGCGGCCGGCCAGGCCCCTGAGAAACCCAGCCAGGTCGCGCCGCGCGGTCTCGTCCGGCTCGACCAGGTGGCCGGTCAGCATCAGCCCCCAGGTCCCGGCGTTGACGAACAGGCTGTCGGAGCGGCCGACGTGCGCCGACCAGTCGGCCGAGCCGATCTTCTCGGCGATCAGCGCGTCGCGGGTCGCCTCGTCGGGCGTGCGCAGCAGCGCCTCGGCCAGGCACATCAGCGCCAGCCCCTCGGGCGTCGAGAGCCCGAACTCCTGCAGGAAACTCTCGACCACCCCCTGCCGCCGCGCCAGCCGCCGCGCTTCGAGCACCAGCGTCACCGCCTGGGCGCGAACCGTCCCGGCGTCGGCGCCGAGGGGCTCGGCTTTCAGGAGGCGCGCAACGGCGGCGGTTTCGTCCTCGTATTTGCCGGCGTCGAGCCGGTCCCAGTCGAGGGGAGCGGTGACGGTGGTGGCGGGGGTGGACATGGGCGCACAGCTAGGCGGGGGGTGGCGATGTTGCAAGCCGGGCGGGTGGTGGCGGGCTTGGCGAGCAGGCGAAGCGTTACTGCAGTGCTAAGCCGCTACTCCCAGTCCAACCACACCTCAAACACTATGCGGTCGGGCTGCTCACGAACCTTCGTGACCAACTCGACGATCTCTTCGTGTGAACGTCGCGCGCGCTCCTGCCATGTGTCCGCCCAGCCACCAGGGGGATCGTCGAGAAGGCTGAACTCCGGCCGCGCCGTGTCCGCGTCTTCGGTGATGGCGAACGCTTCTACGGTGTGGATAGCCCGGTCCGACTGCAGACAGATCGCCGAGAGTTCGAGGAGCTGTGCGTCCGTCAGGTACGGATTTGGATAGGGTCCGGACTTGCCAGCGCTGAAGATGGCAAGAACGTCGGCTGAGGGCGTTTCTCGCATCCGGCTTGTTTCCGGCCATCGGGATGGCCCTTGGGTCGAAAATCAGCGTCTTCGCACGCTGCGCTGTCGTTCGCTTGACGGAGTGTGTTTCCGAAGCCCGAGCCTGGTCAAGGACGGCCCGATGGGCCGCCGCTACGCGGCCGGCGAAGCCGGTCCTTGACCAGGCTCGGGCTTCGGAAAGGCTGGCATTCAAGCGTTCGACGGCGGGCTCTGAGCTTGGCTTCGCCTCAAGCGCAGTTCCCCTCCCCCTTGCGGGGAGGGGTCAGGGGTGGGGGTGCGAGCTGGATGCTGGACGTCGGCCCGCGAAAGGACTGAAGCTGCCGATATCGAGCTGACACCCCCATCCCCGACCCTTCCCCGCAAGGGGGAAGGGAGTTGGCGCTGCGCCTCTTGACCGCGATTCATCCGCGTGGGCTGCTGTGACCGCGACGCCGACGGGCGCCGGGTCTTTGACATCGTTGATCGTTGAAAAGCTGGGCCGCCAAGGCGCGCCGAGGGCGGGCAGCCACCGTAGTTTGCGGATCGTTTGCGGTACGGGTCGCAGAAAATCTCGCGTGTCAGGCCGTCGCGGGGGGCGTATCCAGCCGCGTCCTTTCAGCGCCCGATGCCAGCTATCGCCGGCGCGCCCCCACACATTCGATGAGGTGACCCATGCGCTATCGCCAGCTCGGCCGTTCCGGCCTGTTCGTTTCCGAGATCTGCCTCGGCGCCATGACTTTCGGCGGCGGCTCCGGCGGCATCTGGTCGATGATCGGCGATCTGGACCAGCAGGCCACCAACGCTGTGATCGGCAAGGCGCTGGAGAGCGGTGTCAACTTCATCGACACCGCCGACGTCTACTCGATGGGCGTTTCCGAAAAGCTGGTCGGTCAGGCGCTGAAGGACCTCGGCGTCAAGCGTTCCGACGTCGTCATCGCCACCAAGGCGTTCGGCGAGATGGGCTCCGGCCCCAACGACCGCGGCGCCTCGCGCGGCCACATCATGGACGCGGTGAGGGCCAGCCTCGACCGGCTCGGGCTCGATCACATCGATCTCTACCAGATGCACGGCAACGACACGGTCACGCCGCTCGAAGAGACCCTGCGCGCGCTCGACGACCTCGTGAGCCAGGGCCTGGTGCGCTACATCGGCTGCTCCAACTGGGCGGCCTGGCGCATCGCCAAGGCGGTCGGGCTCAGCGACCACGCCGGCAAGGCGCGCTTCGAGACGGTGCAGGCCTACTACTCGATCGGCGGGCGCGACCTGGAGCGCGAGATGGTTCCGATGATGGCCAGCGAGGGCGTCGGGCTGCTGGTCTGGTCGCCGCTGGCGGGCGGGTTCCTGTCCGGCAAGTTCGAGCGCGACAGCAAGGGTCCGCAGGGCGCGCGCCGCACCAGCTTCGACTTCCCGCCGATCGACAAGGAGCGCGCCTGGCCGATCATCGACGTGATGCGCGAGGTCGGCGAGGCCCACGGCGTCTCGGTGGCCCGCGTGGCGCTGGCCTACGTGCTGGCCAAGCCGTTCGTGACCAGCGTGATCATCGGCGCGCGCAACACCGAGCAACTGGAGGACAACATCGCCGCCGCGGACCTCGCCTTGAGCGATGCGGATCTGAAGCGGCTCGACGGCGTCTCGGAGCTGGGGCCGGAATACCCAGGCTGGATGTTCGCCCGGCAAGGCGGCAACCGCGTGCCGAAGCCGTTCGTGAAGGCTTAGGCCCCTACCCGCTCATCCCGGCGAAGGCCGGGACCCAGGCAGGAGGTAGCGCCAAGCGCGAAATCCGCGACAGAATTGCATGCGGCGAACGATGCAAGATGAACCGCGGAGATACGCGGAGCGGCCGACGCCGTTCGCCGCCTTCCCCGCGGGAGCGGGGTCAAGCTTGTGGAGTCCCGCTCTCGCGGGAATGAGCCGAGCGCAACGCCGTAGCTCCGCGTATCTCCGCGATCTCCGCGGTTCATATCCGCGGCCTGACCGCCATGGACATCAGGGCGCTCATGCAACGCTTCCTGCCTGGGTCCCGGCCTTCGCCGGGATGCGCGGGGATTTGGGGCCGGTGAAACGAAAAAGGGCGCGCCTTGGGGCGCGCCCTTTCCGTCTTGCCGAGACCGGCCGTGCTCAGTACCCGTTGATCCGCGCGTAGCGGTCGCGGTGGTAGGCTTGGCCGCCGAAGGTGGCTTCCGCGGCGCGGGCGCGCTTGAGGTAGAAGCCGGCGTCGTGGGCGTCGGTCATGCCGATGCCGCCGTGCATCTGCACCATCTCGTTGGAGACCAGGTGCAGCGTGTCGCCGACCTTGGCCTTGGCCAGCGAGACCAACTCGGGCACGTCCGGGCTGTCGTTGTCGATCGCCGCCAGCGCCGCCTCGACGCAGGAGCGCGCGAGCTCCAGGTCGGTGAACATCTTGGCCGCCCGGTGCTGCAGCGCCTGGAACGAGCCGATCACCTGCCCGAACTGCACGCGGGTCTTGAGGTAGTCGAGCGTGGTCTCGAACGCCTGGATTGCCGAGCCGAGCATCTCGGCCGAGAGGCCGGCGCGGGCGCGGTCGAGCACCTTCTCGAGCAGGGCGTAGCCCTTGCCTTCCTCGCCCAGCACCGCATCGGCGCCCACTTCGACGTTCTCGAAGCTGACGATCGCCGCGCCGCGGCTGTCGGCCAGCTTCAGCGCCTTGCGGCTGACGCCCTTGGCGTCGGCGGGGACCAGGAACAGGGTGATCCCGTCCTTGTCGCCGGGCTTGCCGGAGGTGCGGGCCGAGACGATGAACACGCCAGCGGCCATGCCTTCGAGCACGAAGGTCTTCTTGCCGGACAGCACATAGCCGGCGCCGGACTTGGTCGCGGCCAGCGCGGCCTTCTCGGGCGCGTGGTGCGGGCCTTCCTCGATCGCCAGCGTGCCGACGGCTTCGCCGGCGGCGATCTTCGGCAGCCAGGCTTCCTTCTGCGCAGCGGTGCCGCCGAGGATCAGGGCGCTGGCGGCGGCCAGCGCGGTCGAGAGCAGCGGCGAGGCGGTCAGCGTGCGGCCGGTCTCCTCCAGCACCAGGCCAAGGCTCAGGTAGCCAAAGTCGGAGCCGCCGTATTCCTCGGGGATGATCACCCCGGTCCAGCCCATCTCCGCCATCTCGCGGAAGGCGGCCGGGTCGTAGCCAAGCGGCGCGCCGCTATCGCGCATCTTGCGGAAGGCGGACACCGGAGACTTCTCCTGGGTCCAGGTGCGCGCCGCATCGCGCAGCATGCTCTGTTCTTCGGTCAAAACGGCCATGTTGTTGTTTCCTCTAGTTCGATGACGGACCCAGCGGATCGGGCAAGCCGAGGATCCGCTTGGAAATGATGTTGCTTTGGATTTCCTGCGAGCCACCGAAAATGGTGGTGGCCTTGCCGCCGAGCCAGCCGCGCACGGTGGACAGCTCATTGGCGGTGAAGTCGTCGCCTTCCCAGCCGAGGCCCTGCGTGCCCATCACCTCGAGCAGCAGTTCGGCCCGGTCCTGGCCGACCTTGGTGCCGGCGTTCTTCATGATCGAGGTCGCGGCGCTGGGGCCTTGGTTGGAGCGGGACTCGGCCATCATCCGGAACGCGGTGAGCTGGAACGCCTTGGCGTCCATCTCGTGGCCGATGATGCGCGAGCGCAGGTCGGGATCGTCGATGCGGCCCCTGTCATCCGTGCCGACATAGGTCTTGGCCGCCGCCGCCGGCGAGCCGCCGACGCCGAAGATGTTGTTGCCGCCCCCGCCGCCACTGCCGCCGCCGCCGATGCCGCTGCGCTCGTGCTGCAGCAGCCGCTTGGCGATGGTCCAACCGCCGTTCAGCGGCCCGACCAGGTTCTCCTTCGGCACCTTCACGTCGGTGAAGAAGGTTTCGCAGAACGGCGAGGCGCCGGCGATGAGCCGGATCGGCCGCACCTCGACGCCCGGATCGTGCATGTCGATCAGCAGGAAGGAGATGCCCTCGTGCTTCTTGGTGTTGTCGGTGCGCACCAGGGCAAAGCACATGTCGGCCCACTGGCCGCCGGAGGTCCAGATCTTGGAGCCGTTGACCAGGTAGTGGTCGCCCTTGTCCTCGGCCTTCATCTGCAGCGAGGCGAGGTCGGAGCCGGCGCCCGGCTCGGAGAAGCCCTGGCACCAGCGCACTTCCTGTTTGGCGATGGCGCGGATGTGCTGCTGCTTCTGTTCCTCGTTGCCATACTCGAGCAGGGTCGGGCCGAACATCATCGTGCCCATGCCGCCGACCGGGTTCCAGGCCCCGACGCGGTTCATCTCCTGCTGCAGCACGCGCGCCTCGGCCGCCGAAAGCCCGCCGCCGCCGTACTGCTTCGGCCAGGTCGGGACGCCCCAGCCCTTGTCGCCCATAGCCTTGGTCCAGGCCTTGACGTCGCCGTCGTCGGGGTTGGCGTCCTCGATGTACGCCATGGCGCTCTTGCCCTTCAGCGAGGCGGGGAAATTCGCCTCCAGCCAGGCCTTGGCGTCCGCGCGGAAGGCGTCGATATCGCCTCCGAAATCAGCCATTTGAATTCAATCTCCTAGAGGACCGGCCCTGTCGGGACCTGGCCAGATGATCGACGTTTAGGTGGAATGTGTGGTGTCGGGAAGTCCCAGGATGCGTTTTGCGATGATGTTGTTCTGAACCTCCTGTGAGCCGCCGGCGATCGTGCCGGACTTGCTGCGCAGCATCACCCGCAGGGCGCTGATCTCGTGCTCGCTGAACTCATCGCCGCCCCAGCCGATACCCTGATGACCCATGATCTCGACCGCCAGTTCGGCCTTCTCCTTGCGCAACACCGTACCGGCGTTCTTCATGATCGATGAGGTGGCGCTGGGACCGCGGTTGGACTTGGCCTCCAAAGCGATCCGCTCTCCGGTGAGGGCGTGCGCCTTCGAGTCCATCAGGTGGTGGGTGATGCGGCTGCGTAGGTCCGCATCCGCCAGTCGGCCACGGTCGTCGACGCCGACGTAGGTCTTGGCCAGCTCGTTGATCGGCGGGCCGGCGAGCGCGCCCGGTCCGGCCTGTCCGGCGCGGGCGGGCGAGCCGATGCCCTGGCGCTCGAACTGCAACAGGCGCTTGGCGATGGTCCAACCGCCGTTGAGCGGCCCCATCAGGTTCTCCTTCGGCACCTTCACGTCGGTGAAGAAGGTCTCGCAGAACGGCGTGGTGTCGTTGATCAGCCGGATCGGCCGCGGCTCGACGCCCGAAGTCTTCATGTCGATCAGGAGGAAGCTGATGCCCTCGTGCTTCTTCGCCTTGGGGTCCGTGCGCACCAGGCAGAAGCACCAGTCGGCGTACTGCGCGCCGGAGGTCCAGATCTTCTGGCCGTTGACCAGCCAGTGATCGCCCTTGTCCTCGGCCCGCGTCTGCAGCGACGCCAGGTCCGACCCGGCCCCCGGCTCCGAGAAGCCCTGGCACCAGCGCAGCTCGCCCTTCACGATCGGCGGGATGTGGCGCTGCATCTGCGCCTCGTTGCCGTATTCGAGCAGCGTCGGGCCGAACATGCCGACGCCCATCCCGCCGATCGGGTTCGGCGCGCCGGCGCGGGCCAGCTCGTCCACCACGATCCGCGCCTCGGCCGGCGAAAGACCACCGCCGCCGTATTCCTTCGGCCAGGTGGGCGTGCCCCAGCCTTTTTCGCCCATCCGCTTGCGCCACAGTTCGGCGTCGGCGCTGGGATTCGAGGCCGCCTCCAGATCGGCCGGCGCGTTGGCGTCGACGCGAAGCGAGGCCGGGAAGTTGGCCTCGATCCAGCCGCGCGCCTCGGCGCGGAAAGGTTCCAGCTCGGCGCCGAAGTCAGCCACGACCTACCTCCCGCCGGGGCCGGCGTTCGCGTGGGGCTGGTCCGGCAGGCCCAGGATGCGCTTGGAGATGATGTTGTTCTGGACCTCGTAGGAGCCGCCGGCGATCGTGCCGGCCTTCCCCCCGAGCCAGGTGCGCACGATGGAGATCTCATCGCCGGTGAAGTCATCGCCGCCCCAGCCGAGGCCCTGGCGCCCCATGATCTCCAGCGCCAGTTCGGCGGAGTCGCAACGCACCTTCGAGCCGACGTTCTTGAGGATCGAACTCGAGGCGCTGGGACCACGGTTGGACCGGTCCTCGAGCGCGGCCCGCCTGCCGGTGAGGGCGAACGCCCTGGCCTCCATAAGGTGCTGGGTCAGGCGCGAGCGCAGGTCCGCATCGGCCAGCCGGCCGTCTTCGTCGAGGCCGACATAAGTCTTGGCCATCTCGTTCAATGGGCCGCCGGCCATGGAGGGGCGCGAGGCGCCGCCGGCGCCGGAGATTCCCTGGCGCTCGTGCTGCAGCAGTCGCTTGCCGACGGTCCAACCGGCGTTGAGCGGACCCACGAGGTTCTCCTTCGGCGCCTTGGCGTCGGTGAAGAAGGTCTCACAGAACGGCGATGAATCGTTGATCAGCCGGATCGGCCGCGCTTCGACGCCCGGCTGGCGCATGGGGATCATCAGGAAGCTGATGCCCTCGTGCTTGCGGGCTTTCGGGTCGGTGCGGACCAGGCAGAAGCACATGTCGGCGTATTGGGCGCCGGAGGTCCAGATCTTCTGGCCGTTGATCAGCCAGTGGTCGCCCTTGTCCTCGGCTTTGGTCTGCAGCGAAGCGAGGTCCGACCCCGAACCGGGCTCGGAGTAGCCTTGGCACCAGCGGATCTCGCCGCGCGCGATCGCCGGGATGTGCTGCTGCAGCTGCTCTTCGGTGCCGTATTCGAGCAAGGTCGGCCCGAACATGATCACGCCCATGCCGCCGATCGGGTTGATGGCGCCGATCCTGGCCATTTCCTCATAGAGCACCCGCGCCTCGGCCGGGCTAAGGCCGCCGCCGCCATATTGTTTGGGCCAGGTCGGCACGCCCCAGCCCTTCTCGCCCATGCGCTGGCGCCAGAGATCGACCTCGGGTGTCGGCTCCACGCCGCCGCCGAGCCAGGCGCTCAGCGGCGCCGGATCCGCCCGAAGCGATGCCGGATAGTTGCCTTCGAGCCAGGCGCGCGCTTCTGCGCGGAAGGCGTCAAGTTCCGCGGCGCCGAAATCGGCCATCGTCCGTCCTCCCTATCCTCCCCCAGAGGGGGAGGGGACCGCGGAGCGGTGGAGGGGTACGCCACCGTACTGACGGTCCTCGTTGTGTCACTTCACCAAACCACCACGGCCTGCGCCCGGCAACTGACCCCTCCACCCCTTCGGGGTCCCCCTCCCCCTGCGGGTGAGGAGAAATGTCAGCTCGATTGGGTCGTGTCCGGCAAGCCCAGAATGCGCTTGGAGACAATGTTGCTCTGGATCTCCTGCGAGCCGCCGAAGATCGTCGTCGCCTTGCCGGAGAGCCAGCTGCGCACCGCGGTGCGCTCGTCTGGGGTGAAATCGTCGCCGTCCCAGCCCAGGCCCTGCGTCCCCATGATCTCCAGCGTCAGCTCGGCGCGCTCCTGCTGCACCCAGGTGCCGGAGTTCTTCATCACCGAGGTGGTGGCGCTGGGGTTGAGGTTGCCGCGCGCCTCGGCCACCGCCCGCTGCAGCGTCAGCGTATGGGCCTTGGCGTTGATCATGTGGGCGGCGAGGCGCGAGCGCAGGTCCGAGTCCGCCAGCCGGCCCTGTTCGTCGACGCCGACGTACTTCTTGGCGATGTCGGAGATGCTCACGCTCGCAGCGCCACGCATGCTGCCCTGGCCCGAACGTTCGTGCTGCAGCAGCCGTTTTCCGACGGTCCAGCCGCCGTTCAGCGGCCCGACCATGTCGTCCTTCTCGACCCGCGCCGCAGTGAAGAAGGTCTCGCAGAACGGCGAGGAGCCGGCGATCAGCCTGATCGGTCGGGTTTCCACCCCCGGCTGATGCATGTTGATCAGCACGAACGAGATGCCCTCGTGCTTCTTGGCCTTCGGGTCGGTGCGCACCAGGCAGAAACACCAGTCGGCGTACTGGGCGCCGCTGGTCCAGATCTTCTGGCCGTTGACCTCCCAGTGGTCGCCCTTGTCCTCGCACTTGGTCTGCAGGCTGGCGAGGTCGGAGCCAGCGCCGGGCTCGGAATAACCCTGGCACCAGCGCTGCTCGCCGCGGGAGATCGGGATCAGGTGGCGCAGCTTCTGCGCCTCGGTCCCGTACTCCAGCAGCGTGTGGCCGAACATGCCCGGACCCATGCCCTGGATCGGATTGTCCGCGCCGATACGGGCCATCTCCTGCTGCAGCACGCGCGCCTCAGACTGCGAGAGGCCGCCACCGCCGTATTCCTTCGGCCAGGTCGGCGTGCCCCAGCCCTTGGCGACGATGCGCTCTTTCCAGAGTTTGGCGTCGCCGCTCGGCTTCACCGGGATCATCGCCGTCTCCCAGTCCAGCTCGTCGGTGCGGCGCAGGGACTTGGGGCAATTCTCCTCGAGCCAGGCCCGCGCCTCGGCGCGGAAGGTTTCCAGTTCGGTGACGCCGAAATCGGCCATCAAAATATCTCCCGTTCAAATCGGACGGAGGCGCTCGCCGCCTCTTCAGTTGGTTTTCGGGTCTGGCAAGCCTAGCACGCGCTTGGAGACGACATTCAGGTTGATCTCCGAGGAACCGCCTTCGATCGAGTTGGCCTTTGCGCGCAGCCAGCTGCGCACGCTCGCCAGCTCCTCCTTGTCGAAGCCGTCGCCGTCCCAGCCGAGGCCGTTCGCGCCCATGGCTTCGACGATCAGCTCGGTGCGCTCCTGGGCGATCTTGGCGCCGGCGTACTTCATGATCGAGCTGGCCGCCGATGGGCCCTGGTTCGACCTGGCCTCGTCCGCCGCGCGGCGGACGGTGAGCTGGAAGGCCCGGTTCTCCATCTTGTGCTCGACCAGGCGACGCCTGTAGTCGGCGTCGGCAAGGCGCCCGGTCTCATCCTGGCCGAAGTACTTCTTGGCGTAATCCTCGACGGCCATCGCCGCCCCCGGCGCGCCGATGTTGCCGGCGCCGAGACCGGCGGAGATCGAATCCCGCTCGAACTGCAGCAGGCGCTTGCCGACGGTCCAACCGCCGTTCAGCGGTCCCCACTGGTTCTCCTTGGGCACCTTCACGTCGGTGAAGAAGGTCTCGCAGAACGGGCTGGTGCCGTTGATCAGCAGGATCGGCCGCACCTCGACTCCGGGCGCGTGCATGTCGATCATCAGGAACGAGATGCCCTCGTGCTTCTTAGCCTTCGGATCGGTCCGCACCAGGCAGTAGCACCAGTCGGCGTACTGCGCGCCCGACGTCCAGATCTTCTGGCCGTTGACCAGGTAGTGGTCGCCCTTGTCCTCGGCCTTGGTCTGCAGCGACGCGAGGTCCGAGCCCGCGCCCGGCTCCGAATAGCCCTGGCACCAGCGTAGCTCGCCGCGGCAGATCGGCGGGATGTGCTGCTGCTTCTGCGCCTCTGCGCCGTACTCCAGCAGCGTGGGCCCGAACATCGATACGCCCATGCCGCCGATCGGATTGCGGGCGCCGAGCTTGGCCATCTCCTCGGCCAGCACGCGCGCTTCCTGCCGGGTCAATCCGCCGCCGCCATACTGCTTCGGCCAGGTCGGCACGCCCCAGCCCTTGGCCCCCATTCGCTCGCGCCAGAGCTTTGCGTCCGGGCGCTCTTCCATGCCGCCGAAGGCCGCGGCCATCTGCGCCATCGGCGCGTCTTTGAGGCTCTCGGGGAAGTTCGCATTCAGCCACGACCGGGCTTCCAGCCGGAAGGCCTCGGCGTCGCCGCCAAAATCCGCCATGACAATCCAACTCCACGAACAAACGTTCGAATTCAAAATACGTAATAGGCGCGCCGAAATTGCGCGCAAGTAGGCCTACTCGGGATAGCCCTACTTCGGATCGGGCAGGCCGAGAACCCGCTTCGAAACCACATTGATGTTAACTTCGCTGGTGCCGCCTTCGATCGAGTTGCCCTTCGAGCGCAGCCAGCCGTGGGTCGCCACCAGTTCGCCGTCGGTGAAATCGTCGCCTTCCCAGCCGAGCCCCTGCGCGCCCAGCGCCTCGACCATCAGCTCCGAGCGCTCCTGGGCGAACGAGGCGGCGGCGTACTTGATGATCGAGGTCGCGGCTGAGGGACCGTTGCTGGCGCGGGTCTCGGCGGCGGTGCGCCCGATGGTCAGACTCAGCGCCTGGAAGTCCATCTTGTTGCGGGTGATGCGCCCGCGCAGGTCGGCGTCGGCCACCGCCCCGGTCTCGTCGGTCCCGACATAGCGCTTGGCGATCTCGCCAAGGTCGCCCGCCGCCCCGCCGGCGCCGCCCCCGCCGCCGAAGCCGCCGGAGATGTTCTGGCGTTCGTACTGCAGCAGCCGCTTGGCGATGTCCCAGCCCTTGTTGATCTGGCCGACCAGGTTGCCCTTGGGGATCTTCACGTCGGTGAAGAAGGTCTCGCAGAACGGGCTTTCGCCGCTGATCAGCTTGATCGGCCGCGTCTCGACGCCCGGCGTCGCCATGTCGATCAGCACGAACGAGATGCCCTCATGCTTCTTGGCGGTCGGGTCGGTGCGCACCAGGCAGAAGCACCAGTCGGCCTTGTTGGCGTAGCTGGTCCAGATCTTCTGGCCGTTGATCAGCCAGTGGTCGCCCTTGTCCTCGCAGCGGGTCTGCAGCGAGGCGAGGTCGGAGCCGGCGCCGGGCTCGGAGTAGCCCTGGCACCAGCGGATTTCGCCCTGGATGATCTTCGGCAGGTGCTCGGCCTTCTGTTCGTCGTTGGCGAACTCCAGCAGCACCGGACCCAGCATCCAGATGCCGAACGAGACCAGCGGGGGACGGTAGCGGCCAAGTTCCTGCTCGACGACGCGCGCCTTTTCCGGCGCGAGTCCGCCGCCGCCGTACCGGGTCGGCCAGGCCGGCGCGGTCCAGCCGCGCGCGGCGACGCGCTTCATCCAGACGATCTGGGGGTCGTCGGAGCCCGCGAACGCGCGGCCACCCCACATCGCTTCCTCGCGGCCGGCGACCGGACTCGCCAGCTCCGGCGGATAGTTGGCCTTCAGCCAATCGCGGACCTCGAGGCGAAAGCCGTCGAGTTCGCCGCCAAAATCGGCCATGTCCGCATCCTCCGTACCGGTTCTTCGGAAGTTACATTAGCGTGCGCCCCTGGCCGGACAACCCAGGCCGGCGCGCCGACCTCGCGAATAAGCTATGAAGCTGTCCAGCGGACGGTGCCGCCGAAGGAGCCGGATGCGCGTTTGGCGCGAACTCAGACCCGCGGCGGTGGCCGTTGCCCCGTCGGCGCTGGCGCTCGCGGTCGCGGCGGCCGGGGTGATGCTGCTGTTCTCTGGCGCGACGCCGTCGGACCCGATGCGCTTTCTGTGGCTGGCGCAATACACGCCGCTGATCCTGATCGAGATCAGCCATTTCCTCTCCAGCATCCTGGGCCTGGCGCTGGTGATGATGGCGTTCGGCCTCAGCCGCCGGCTCGACGCGGCGCGAATGGCCTCGCTGCTGCTGCTGCCGGTGGCGGCGATGCTGGCGCTGCTCAAGGGATTCGAATGGGAAGAGGCGGCGATCCTGATGACCGTCTTCATCGCCCTGCTGCCGTTCCGCGAAGCATTTCCCAGGGCCGCGCGGCTGACCCGCATGGAGGTGACTCCGGGCTGGATGGTCTCGGCCATCGCGGCGATGGTCGGGGCGGCGATCGTGGGCTGGTGGTCGTTCCAGAACGTCGACTACGGCCAGAAGACCTTCCTCGGCGCCATCTTCGACCCC
This sequence comes from Caulobacteraceae bacterium, assembly GCA_035604515.1. Classification (GTDB taxonomy): domain Bacteria; phylum Pseudomonadota; class Alphaproteobacteria; order Caulobacterales; family Caulobacteraceae; genus Acaudatibacter. Next base: position 25,571 of record DATNIH010000096.1, read on the forward strand.
GGCGCCGACGCGGCCCGCGCCGTGCGTTCCTCGGCGGCGGCGGCGGCGCTGCTGCTGGCGTTCGGGCTTTGGCGCCTGGTGGCGACGCCGGCGCCGCCGCGGGTGGCGGGCGACGACGATCCTGACTTCCACAAGGTCCGGGCGATCCTGGCCGCTGCGGAGAACGCCGAGCCGGGCTCGAGTCTGGCGCTGCTCGGCGACAAGCGGTTCCTCTTCTCCGAGTCGGGCGGCTCGTTCCTGATGTTCGGCGTGCGTGGCCGCTCCTGGATCGCCATGGGACCGCCGGTCGGCCGCCGCGACGAACGCACCGAGCTGTTCTGGCGCTTCCGCGAACTGGCCGACGCCCACGCGGCGCGGCCGGGCTTCTACGCACTCGGTCCCGACGACCTGCCCGATCTCGTCGACCTGGGCTTCTCGATCCAGAAGATCGGCGAAAGCGCCGCGGTGCCGCTGGCCAGCTTCTCGCTGGAGGGCCGCCGGCGCGGCAACCTGCGCCGCAGCTGGCGCAAGACCGGCGAGGAGGGCGCCAGCTTCGAGGTCCTCGGCGCCGATCGGGTCTGCGCAGCGATGGACGAACTGCGCGTCGTCTCCGACGCCTGGCTCGCCCACCACTCGGGCGACGAGAAGAGCTTCAGCCTGGGCCACTTCGATCCGGCCTACGTCGCCGAGTTCCCGGTTGCCGTCGCCCGCGTCGATGGCCGCATCGTCGCCTTCGCCACGCTCTGGACCACAGCCCAGAAGAGCGCATTCTCGATCGACCTTATGCGCTACGCCGACGACGCGCCGAAGGACGTGATGGACTTCCTGTTCGTCGAGCTGATCGCCTGGGGCGCCGCCCAGGGCTACCAGGCGTTCGATTTCGGCATGGCCCCGCTGGCGGGGCTCGAGGACCGTCCGCTGGCGCCGATCATGTCGCGCGTTGGGCGCCTGCTCTTCGAGCGCGGTGAGGACATCTATAACTTCCAAGGCGTGCGGCGGTTCAAGGATAAGTACGATCCGCTCTGGGCGCCGCGTTACATTGCCGCGGCGCGCAAGTGGGCGATCCCGATCCTGCTGGCGGACGTCGGACTGATCTCCTCCGGCGGCGTGGCCGGACTGACCCGCCGCGGCGGCCGCAAAGGCGAAGACCGCGCCGCCGAGCCCAGGCGAGCGGCGTGAAGGCGCCGCCACCTGCACGCGAGTCTGCGCCCGGATGGAACCTGGCGACGCGGCAAACGAATCGCCCTAGGTAAGCGGACCCTGTGTAAACGGGTCGCAGCGGGCTGACTTAACCTTCGATTAACCACACCAGAACAGCCTCACAGACTGTTGGACGACGCCGCCGAACGTCCCCAGCTGTGTGCGATGATCGCAACATATTGCGGTTCGCGTTCGTTTACACACTAGGGAACGGTGGTTAGCGTCCGAACTCCGTGCTGGGAGATCGATTCGGATGACCGCGGGGGCTCCTCGAAACGCCAGGTATATGGACGCCTCGAGCCGTGAGACGGCTGAGGATCTGGCTCGCCGTTCAGGCATGACCTTGAACGAGTGGGTCGCGCGTCTGATGGCCGAAGGTCCTGAGGACGCCACGTCCCAGGACTACTTCAATCAATCCTCGACCAACTACGTCGCGCAGCCGCGCGACGCAGGGACGCCGCGCTACGAAGCCGTCATCCATCCGGCCGACGAGATCGGCCGCGTCACCCAGGCGATCGAGCGCCTGTCGGATCGCATCGCCACCGCCGAGAGCCGTCAGGCGCTCGCCATCGCCAGCGTCGAGCGCTCGGTGCGCGACGTGATCTCGCGCATCGACTCCGCCGAGCGCGAGCAGATGCAGGTCGCCGCCCGTTTCGAGGGCGAGGTGCAGGAAGTGAAGGCCGAGACCGCGCGTTTCGGCGACCGCATGCGGCGCATGGAAGAGGAAGCCGTCGGGCCGCGTTCGGCCGAGGCGCTCAAGGCGCTCGAAGGCGCGCTCGGCAAGGTGGCCGGCCACGTCTACGAGGGCGACAAGCATGCCCGTGAGATGCTGGATGCGCTGCGCGATCGCGTCGAGCGCCTCGACGGCGCCGAAGAAGCCACCGCCGGCGCCATCCGCGACCTCAAGCAGAGCTGCACCGCGCTCGACGACCGTTTGAACCTCGCTGCGGCAGGCAACGACGGCGGTGTCGAACAGGCCGCCGAGAACCTTTCGGCCCGCGTCGAAGCGGTGCGCGAGGATCTGAGCCGCCAGCTGGCCGCGTCCGCCGACGTCCGCTTCGACCGCGTCGAGCAGGCGCTGGCCGAGATGAGCGAGCATGTGCGCAGCGCCGAGCAACGCTCCGCCAGCGCAGTCGAACGCATGGGCCGCGAAGTGCTGGAGGTCGCCCAGGCCCTCAGCCGCCGCGTCCATACCGTTGAGCGCACCAACAACGAAACCGCCGAGCGGGTCAGCGCCGAGGTGTCGCGCATGGCCGGGGCGGTGGAAGACCGCCTCGCCCGCGCCGACACCATCCAGGCCCAGGCGCTGGAGAAACTCGGCGCCGAGATCGCTCGCATCACCGAGCGTCTCGCCGACCGCATCGCCAACGCCGAGCGCCGCTCAGCCCAGGCTATGGACGACGTCGGCGAGCAAGTGGCCCGCGTCACCGAGCGGGTCACGCAGCGCCAGGAGCGCTCGACTAGCGAACTCGCCGAGCGCATCCGCCAGAGCGAGGAGCGCACCGCGCGCCTGCTCGACGAGGCGCGCCAGAAGATCGACGACCGCCTGGCCGAGACGCAGCGCCATGTCACTGAGGCCGCCAGGCCGGCGCAGCCGCGCTACGACGAGGCCGACGAGGCCCTGTTCGGCGAAGCGCCATTCCCGGGCTACGAGACTCCGCCCGCCGAGCGCCCTTCCCTACGCATACCGGAGCCGGAACCAGCGCCGTTTGTCGCCGCCGCACCGACCTATTCGCAGCCGGCGACGACCGTGTTCGACGATGCAGACTTCGACTCGGTCGCCAGCTTCGAGCCGTCGTCAGCGCCCAGCCACGAGGCGGCGCACGAGACCGAGCTCGAGCCGGCGCACGAACCGCAGCCGGCTTACCGCGCGGCGAGCGCCTCGCTCGACCTTGACGAAGTCGAGCTAGAGCCCAACGTCGGCTTCGACGTCGACGACGAGCTGATCGGTCCGGCCACGCATCTGTTCTCCCAGGCGCCGGCCAGCCTGGCGCCGCCATATCAGACGCTTGCCAGCGAGCCGCCTCCCGCCGTTGCGGCGACGCCCAGCTTCGACCACACGCTGCACAGCCATCTGCTCGAAGACGAGGACGAGTTCCTTGAGCCGGCGCTCGCCGCGTCGCCCGCCGAGGACGTGGCGCTGCTGGCCGAGCCCGAGGCGCCAATCGAGGCGCCGATCGAGGAAACCGGGGCGCTCACCACGCGCGAAGTGATCGAGCGCGCCCGGGCCGCCGCCCGCGCCGCCAATGACCGCGACGCCGCCGCCAAGCCGCGCAGCGCTGCGCGCGCGGGCGACGAGTCCGTGCTGCAAAGCCTCAGCTTCGGCCGCTCGCGCAAGCGCACCATCAGCGGCACGTCGGGCGCGCTGGTGGTCGCCAGCCTGCTCGCCGCGGTCGGTCTCTCGGCCGGCGGCTACATGGTCATCGAAGGCAAGGGCGACGGCAAACTGCCCAAGCGGGTCTCCGACGCGCTGTCGGTGGTACAAGGGCAAACGCCCGATCCGATCGCCCCGGCGCAAGGCAGCGCGCCGCTGGCTGCCGTGGCGCTCGCGCCCAAGCCGATGGCTCAGACCGCGCCCGGGCCGGACCTGTCGCTGGCGTACTCCGCCGCGGTCGCCAAGGTCAGCGCCGGCGAAAACGGCGGTGTCGTCGAGATCCGCAAGCTGGCCGACGGCGGCTACGCGCCGGCCCAGTTCTACCTCGCCGAGCTGATCCAGGACGGCAAGGCCGGCCTGAAGAAAGACGCGACCGAGTCCCGCCACTGGTTGGAGCGCGCCGCCGATGGCGGTGACCGCACCGCCATGCACAACCTCGCCCTCGACCTTCATGAAGGCGTCGGCGGGGCGCGCAATGCGCCCCAGGCCGCCGAGTGGTTCCGCCGCGCGGCTGAGCTCGGCCTCCTCGACAGTCAGTTCAACCTCGCCGCCATCTACGAACACGGCGACGGCGTCAGCGTGAACCCGGCCGAGGCCTACAAGTGGTACCTGATCGCCGGCCGCTCCGGCGACGCCGAGGCCAAGGCCGGGGCCTTGCGGGTCCGCGCCGGGCTGACGCCCGACGCCCGCGCCGTCGCCGAGCGCGCCGCGGTCGATTTCCAGCCGCAGGCCGCCAACCCCGCGACGATGCCCGCCGCGACGACGCCTGCCGGCTCGCCGGACCTGGTCACCGCCCAGCGCGCGCTAAACCAGCTCGGCTATTACCAAGGCCCCACCGACGGCGTCGCCTCCCAGGCGTTGCACATGGCGCTGGCCGCATACCAGCGCGACCAGGCCCTGCCGGTCAGCGGCAACCCGGACACGGCGACGATCGGCAAGCTGGCGGTCTACACGCGCTAGCTCGACCCTCCTGGCCCCGGAGCACGCATCTTGACGTTTCATGATGCGTCAATATGTGAGCGCCAGGAGTTACCCGATGAGCCAGCGCGAGAAGTTTGCAACTCAGGTCGACAGCGAATTGCTCGCCACGGTGCGCGCGCTGGCGAAGGCCGAGGGCCGACAGTTGCAAGCCCTCGTCGATGAGGCTCTCGCCGGCCTGATCGAGCAACGTCGCCAGGCCGCTGCGCGCCCCCATGTCATATCGGCCTATCAAGCCAGTCACCGTCGCTTCTCGTCACTCTACGAGAAGCTGGCGAAATGACGGACTACCTCACGGTCGCCGACGTGATGGCGATCCACGAGGACTTGATCGCCAGGTACGGGGGGCGCGACGGCCTTCGCGATCCCGGATTGCTCGAAGCAGCGCTCTTTCGACCACAGACCGGATACTATGCCGACCGGATCGCCGAGGCGTCCGCGCTCTGGGAGAGTCTGTCGCAGAACCATCCGTTCGTTGACGGGAACAAGAGGGTGGCCTTCGCCGCGATGTTCGTCTTCCTGCAGATCAACGGCGTCGAGCTTCAGGCTAATGCCGACACCGCATGGCGTCTTGTCTCGGAACTCTATGAACCGGGCGAATTCGAATTCGTCGCGTTAGAACGTTGGCTCAGAGGGAACACGTCTCTCATCCCAGACGTCTAGTCGCGACCCAACTGTCCCCACGCCACGGCGTGCGCCCGCCGGTCGCCGAGGGCGACCGCCAGCGGCGGACGGCGGAACAGGCTCCGGAACGCGACATCTCGCACGTTGAGGCCGCCCGCGAACGCGCCAAAGGCCGGCATCACCAGCCGCTCACCATCGGTGACAAAGCAGCGGCGGCGCACGCTGGCGACGCGGCCCTTGACCCTGGCGCAGGGATGCAGGTGGCCGGCCACCTCGCCGAAGCGCGGCGTCGCCGCCGGCTCGTGGACCAGCGACAGGCCGGCGGCGCTCCAGCTCGCGGCAGTCTGCCCGGGCAAGGCGCGCGGGCCATCGGCGTCGTGGTTGCCGACGATCCAGACCAGGTCCGCCACGGTGGCGATGGTCGTCAGAGTGCGGGCGTCCTCCGCGCCGAGGCGCTCCTCCGCCCTGCCGTCGTGCAAGGTGTCGCCGAGCAGCATGATCGTCGCCGGACGCAGCTGCGCCGCCTCGGCGGCGAGCCGGGCCAGCGTCTCGCGCGTGTCGTAGGGCGGCAGCATCTGGCCGCGCGCAGCGTAGGCCGAGCCCTTCTCCAGGTGCAGGTCCGCGACCACCAGCAGCCGCTCGGCCGCCAGCCACAGGGCGCCGGACGGTCGCAGCAGCGCTTCCGCCCCCGCAAGGTCCAGCGCCAGGCCGCCGCAAGGGCTCTGGGCGAAGGCATAGCGGAATGACGACGGCTCGGCGCTCATGCGATCGCCTCGGCGATCAGGGTCTCGGCCGCTTCGGCGAGGATCATCTCCCCGGCGCCGCCCGGGGAGCGCTGCTGGCCGAGCTCCAGGATCATCGGCACCGAGAACGGCGAGAGGTGGTCGAGCCTGGCATGGCGGATGCGCCCCTTGATCCGCGCCAGCAGGTCGCCGAGGCGGGCCACATCCACCAGCCCGCGCGCCGCATCGGCTCTGGCGCAGCGCAGCAGCAGATGATCGGGCTGGTGGCGGCGCAGCACGTCGTAGACCAGGTCGGTGGAAAAGGTGATCTGGCGCCCGCTCTTCTGGTCGCCGCGGAACCGCCGCTCCACCAGCCCCGAGATCAGCGCGCACGCCTTGAAAGCCGCCTTCATCATCGAGCTTTCGAGAAGCCAGGATTCGAGATCATCGCCAAGCATGTCCTCGGCGAACAAGTCGTCCAGATCAAGCGCGTCCATCGACTTCAGCGACCAGATCGTCAGCGCGTAGTCGTTGCAGACGAAGCCGAGTGGGCCAGCGCCGATGCGCTCCAGCCGCCGCGTCAGCAGCATCGCCAGCGTGGTGTGCGCGAGCCGCCCCTCAAACGGATAGGCGACCATGAAGTGGCGATGGCCGCGCGGGAACGTCTCCAGCAGCATCTCGTTCTCAGCGGGGATGATAGAGCGGTCGCGCTGGATCTCCAGCCATTCGCGGGTGTCGTCCGGCAGCACGCCCCAGTGCGCGCCGTCGCTCATCAGGTGACGGACCTTCTTGGCCAGGAAGGTCGAGAGCGCGAACTTGGACCCGCCCCACGACGGCATCTTCGGCGGCTTGTCTCCGGCCGGCCGCACCAGCACGTCGAGCCCGGAGACCCCGACCAGCTCCCACACCTGCCCGCCGAACACGAAGGTGTCCCCGGGCTCCAGCACCTCGAGGTAGCCCTCCTCGACCTCGCCGATCTTTCGCCCGACCGTGCCGCGCCGCCGGCCAGCAATCCGCACACTGAGCATCGCCGGCGAGACGATGGCGCCGACGTTCATGCGGTGGCGCAGGGCGGTCTCGTCGTTGCGCACCCGCCAGAGGCCGTCCAGGCCCCTCACGATGCGCTTGAAGCGGTCGTAGGTCTTCAGCGCGTAGCCACCGGTGGAGACGAAATCGATCACCCCCTCGAAATCCTCCCATGTCAGGTCGCGATAGGGCCCGGCGCGGCGCACCTCGTCATAGAGCTGCAGCAGGTCGAACGGCTCTGAGCAGGCCAGGCCCATGATGTGCTGAGCCAGCACATCGAGCGCGCCTTCCCGCTCCGGTTCGGTGTCCAGCGCGTTCTCGGCGATCGCCTCACGAGCGGCCTGGCACTCAAGCATCTCGAACCGGTTGGCCGGCACGAACAGCGCCTGGCTGGGCTCGTCCAGGCGGTGGTTGGCGCGGCCGATCCGCTGCACCATGCGCGAGGCGCCCTTTGGCGAGGCGAGCTGGATCACCAGGTCGACGTCGCCCCAGTCGATGCCCAGATCGAGCGTCGAGGTGCAGACCACGGCTCTGAGGGCGCCGCGCGCCATCGCCGCTTCCACCCTGCGCCGCTGCTCGGCCGAGAGCGAGCCGTGGTGCAGAGCGATCGGCAGGTTGTCGTCGTTGAGCCGCCACAGCTCCTGGAACGCGAACTCGGCCTGGAAGCGCGTGTTGACGAACACCAGGGCGATGCGCGCGCCCTTGATGGCCTCGTACACCTCAGGCATCGCGTGGCGGGCAGTGTGGCCGGCCCAGGGCACGCCGCCTTCCGACAGCAGCACATCGACCACCGGCGGCGCGCCGGGCGCGCCCCGCACCAGGTCGACCGCGTCTTGCGTCGTCGGCGTCAGCCAGCGCCGGATCACATCGGGATCGTCGACCGTGGCCGAGAGCCCGACGCGGCGCAGGTTGGGCGCGAACTGCTGCAGCCTAGCCAGCCCCAGCGAGAGCAGGTCGCCGCGCTTGGAGGGCCAGGTTGCGTGCACCTCGTCGATGATCACGCAGCGCAGGTCCTCGAAGTAGCGCCGCGCGCCCTCCCAGGCGCAGAACAGCGCCAGCTGCTCCGGCGTCGTCAGCAACATGTCCGGCGGCTTCACCCGCTGGCGCTGGCGCCGCGCGATCCCGGTGTCGCCGGTGCGCGACTCGGCCTTGATCGGCAGTCCCATCTCGGCGATCGGCGCCATCAGGTTGCGCTCGACGTCGACCGCCAGCGCCTTCAACGGCGAGAGGTAGAGGGTGTGCACGCCCCTCGGCGCGTTGCTGGGCGGCCGCTCCGCCAGTTCGACCATGCTGGGCAGGAACCCGGCCAGGGTCTTTCCGCCGCCGGTGGGCGCTATCAGCAGCGCGTGCCGCCCGGCCCTCGCCTTCTCCACCATCGCCAGCTGGTGCGACCTGGCCGACCAACCACGCCCCTCGAACCACGCCTCGAAGCGCGGCGGCAAGGCGGTCAGGGCGCGGCCGTCGTCCATTGGGAGCGGCTATAGCATGTTCCCGTTCTGTTTCGAGGCTTGCCGCAATTTCGCGGATCGGACAGGCTCGTCCTGCCGTCGATGTCGGAGAGCCGCCAATGAAGCTCCACGCCACCATTCTCAAGACCGGCGGCAACACGGCCGGCATCGTCGTGCCGGACGCTGTCGTCACTGCGCTCGGCGCCGGCAGGCGGCCAAAGGTGCGCGCGACGATCAAGGGCTACACTTGGCGCACCAGCATCATCCCGATGGACGGGCAGTTCTGGGTCGGTGTCAGCCAGGAAGTCCGGGCGGGCGCCGGTGTCGCGGGGGGCGACTCGGTCGACCTCGAACTAGTGGTCGATGACGCGCCGCGCGAGGTGGAAGTCCCGGCCGATTTCGCCGCCGCCCTCGCCGCCAACCCGACCGAACGGGCGAAGTTCGCCAAGCTCTCCTACAGCCACCAGCGCCGCCACGTGATGGCGATCGAAGCCGCCAAGGCGCCGGAGACGCGGGCGCGGCGGATCGAGGGCGCGCTGAAGATCCTGCGGGAGGGTTGAACGCGCCGCCGTTCGCGTTTCGTTTCGCGGCGTGATGCGCTATGCGTGAGCGGTGAACGCCGTCGCCCCGAGTCTCGATCTGGCCCCCGCGTTGGTGGTGCTGCCTGGGCCGCGGGCGGGGATCGCCGACGGGGCCGGCGCGCGCATAGTGCGGCCACCGGAGGCGCGGGATCTGTTCGAGGCCGGGCCTGTGCTGGTCGCCCATTGCGGGATGACCGCCCGGCGCCTGCAACTGAACGCTCCACCCCGCTCGGCGCGGATCTTCGATGCGCTGGAGCTGTTCGCCTTCGTGCGGCCCGCGACGTTCTGCGCCCCGTCGGCGGCGGGACTGGCGCTGGCGCTCGGCTTGCCCGAGCCGAGGGGCGCGGCCGAGCAGGCCGGCGCGCTGCGGGACGTCTGTGCGCGGCTGCTGGCCGAGCTCGCCGAGAACCCGAAGCCCAGCCGCGACGAGGCGCTGGCCGTGGCCGAGACGCTCGGACGCGCCAGTTGGGCCTGGGCCCCGGCCGCGATCGGGGCGCTGCGATCCAAGCCGCTTGGCCGCCCCTGGCGCGGCTCGGGGCTGGAGGTGTGGTCGCGGCTGCCGGAGTGGGAGGACCAGGCGCCGGCGGGGGAAGCTGGCTCCAAGCCGATCGATCCGGCCGGCGCCGCGCAGCGCCTGGCGGCGTTGCTGGAGCGGGCCGGGCTCGACGAGGCGCGGCCGACCCAGGCCGAGTTCGCCGCCGAGACCGCCTTCGCGTTCCAACCTCGCGACCGGGAAGGCGAACCGCGGCTGATGCTGGCCGAGGCCGGCACGGGCGTCGGCAAGACCCTGGGCTATCTCGCGCCGGCCTCGCTGTGGGCCGAGGCCAACGGCCCGGCCGTATGGATCTCGACCTACACCCGCGCGCTGCAGCGCCAGATCGAGCGTGAGAGCCATGCGCTCTACCCCGACCCGGCCGTTCGGGCCCGCAAGGCCGTGGTGCGCAAAGGCCGCGAGAACTACCTGTGCCTGCTGAACTTCCAGGAGGCGGTGAACGCCTCGCAACTCGGCGGCGGCGACCTGATCGGGCTTGGGCTGGTTTCGCGCTGGGCCCGGGCCAGCCGCGACGGCGACATGACCGGCGGCGACTTCCCGGCCTGGCTGCCCAACCTGTTCGCGGTAGGCCCAGTGGCGCAGGCGTCGGCCGCCAACCTGGTCGACCGCCGCGGCGAGTGCGTCCACGCCGGCTGCCAGCACTACCGGGTGTGCTTCATCGAGCGGGCGATCCGCGCCTCGCGCCACGCCGACCTGGTGATCGCCAACCACGCCCTGGTGATGACCCAGGCCGCCTACGACGGCGCCCGCACCGCTCGCGGCCAGCCGGCCGACGTCGAGACCGCGCACCTGAAGCGGATCGTGTTCGACGAGGGCCACCACCTGTTCGACGCCGCCGACAGCGCCTTCGCCGCCTGCCTTTCCGGCGCCGAGGCCGCCGAGATGCGGCGGTGGATCCGCGGTCCCGAGGGGCGCGGCCGCCGCGGCCGCGGTCTCGAAGCACGGCTGGCCGACATCCTGGCGGAGCGGGAGATGGCGCGCGAGGCGCTGGAACAGGCGTCCCGCGCCGCGGCGGCGCTGCCCGGGGAAGGCTGGTCCGGCCGCATCGCCCCGCCCAACGGCGAGGTCAGCCCGATCGGCCCGATCGAGGCCTTCCTGGTGGCGGCGATTGAGCAGCTGCGGGCGCGGTCCGAACCCTCGGATCAGGGGATGGAATGCGCCCAGCGCCCGGCGCTCGACCTGGTCCGCGCGGCCGCGGCGAAGGCGGCCGCGGCGCTGGCGGCGGTGGAGGCGCCGCTGCTGGCGCTGACTCGCCACCTGGCCGACGTGCTCGACGACGATGCAGCCGAACTGCCCACCGGAGAGCGGGCCAGGATCGAGGGCGCGCTGCGCGGGCTGGATCGACGGGCAAGGATGATGCTGCCCGCCTGGCGCTCGATGCTGAGGGCGCTGGAGGAGGACGCCGAGGACGATCCCGACTTCGTCGACTGGTTCGACGCGACCTTCATGTACGGCCGGGTGGTCGACGCCGCGGCCCGCCGCCACTGGGTCGATCCCAGCCAGCCGCTGGCGACGGCGGTGCTGGCGCCCGCGCACGGGGTGCTGGTGACCAGCGCCACCCTCGCTGACTCCACCCTCGACGACCCGTTCGCCCTGGCCGAGATGCGCACGGGCTCGGCCCGCTTTGCCGACCGGCCGAAGACGCTGCGGCTCGCCTCGCCGTTCGACTACGAGGCCAACGCCCGGGCGATCGTCGTCACCGACGTCGTTCGGGACGACGCGCGCCAGGTCGCCGCGGCGATGCGGGAGCTGTTCCTGGCCGCCGGCGGCGGGGCGCTTGGCCTGTTCACCGCGATCCGGCGCCTGCGCGCCGTGCATGAGCGGATCGCCGCGCCGCTGGCGGACAAGGGGCTGGCGCTCTACGCCCAGCACGTCGACCAGCTGGAGGCCGGCGCCCTGGTCGACATCTTCCGCGCCGAGGAAGACTCCTGCCTCTTGGGCACCGACGCGGTGCGCGACGGCGTCGACGTGCCGGGCCGCTCGCTGCGTTTGCTGGTGTTCGATCGCATCCCCTGGCCGCGTCCGGACCTGTTGCACAAGGCCCGCCGCGGCCGCTTCGGCGGCAAGGGCTATGACGATGCGATCGCCCGCGCCCGCATTGCCCAGGCGTTCGGCCGGCTGATCCGGCGCGCCGACGACCTCGGTGTCTTCATCATGCTCGACGCCGCCGCCCCGACCCGGCTGTTCTCCAGCTTACCGGAGGGGGTAGCGCTGCAGCGTATGGGCCTGGTCGAGGCGATCGAGGCGACGGCGGCGCACCTGGGCGCATAAAGAGACGCTTATGCGGGCGTCGGAAAGCGGTAGGGGATCCAGCCGGTCTCAAGACCAAACGCCTGCGCCACCTCCGCGGCCGCCTCGGGGTTGAAACAGTAGGAGCGAATGCGCGCGATCTTGCCGTCTTCCTCCTCGAACCGCGTGATTCCCTGTAGCCTCGGCCCGTCGAGGGCGGGGGCGAGGCCCAGTACGATCGGTTCGCCTTGGAACATGACCCGCCGGTTGGACCACTTGGGCGGCCGCGCATCGGGCGGCAAATCGGGATGGACGTTCACCGCCTGCCAAAGCCAACTCCCCTTGCGTTCGAACTCGCGCCGGCCGACCTCGATCAGGGCGCCCGGCATTTCGACCGCGCCGGTGTCGAGCATAAGGCTGAGCAGGCCGGCCAGATCACCGGCATCCAGGCGTTCGACGAACTCATCGACGAGCACTGCGGAAGCGACGCGAGACCGAACCGGCGTGTCGTCGTGCAGGCGACCGCGCCCATGGTGGAGCGCCGCCTTGACCGCGCCGACGCTGGTCGAGAGCGACGCGGCGATCTCCGCCAGTGTCAGGTCGAAGACATCCTTCAGCACCACCGCGGCGCGTTCCTGCGGCGACAGTCGCTCGAACAGCCGTGCGCCGGCGTCACGGACGCTGGCTCGGTCCGGCTGGGTGGCGACGCCAGAGTCGTCCAGCATAGCCAGGGCCGCGGTCTCGGATGTTCTTCGGCGTTGGCCGTCGATCCAAAGGTTGCTGGCGATGCGCACCAGGTATCCGCGTGGGTTGGCGATCGTGACGTTGACCGAGCCGAGCGAGGCGAACCCTTTGAGGAGCGTTTCCTGGACCAGGTCCTCAGCGTCCCAGACGTCGCCGGTCAGCCGGCGGCAGTAGCGGTGCAGCTCCGGCCGGAACGGCGTCAGCAGGTCGAGATAGCGCCACCAGGCGCTCCTCGCCGCATCCCGCACCTCGTCCGAAATCTCTGGACCGGTCATGCCCGCCTCCGCCCTTTCCCGAACCTACGACGGACGAGGCGCGGGAAAGGATAGGGGGCGCCCAGGCGGGCGGCGGCGCAACCGTGACGTTGGCTTAAGCGCTTCGCCCTGATCGGGGGTCGCGGCGCGCTCAGCTTCGCCGGTCGCGCCCGAAGTTCGGCTCCGAGCTCTCCTGGCCGGCGGCGACGATGCCGAGCCGGATCTCCCGGGTGCGAGTGAACAGCGCCTCGAGCTTCTCGCCCTCGCCCCAGCGGATCGCCCGCGACAGCGCCTGCAGGTCCTCGGTGAACCGGCCCAGAATCTCCAGCACCGCGTCCTTGTTGGTCAGGAACACGTCTCGCCACATGATCGGGTCGGAGGCGGCGATGCGGGTGAAGTCGCGAAAACCGCCGGCGGAGTACTTCATCACCTCGCCCTGGGTCACCTCCTCCAGATCGGCGGCGGTGCCGACGATGTTGTAGGCGATCAGGTGGGGCAGGTGCGAGGTGACGGCCAGCACCAGGTCGTGGTGGGCCGCATCCATCAGCTCGACCCGGGCGCCCAGCCACATCCAGAACTCGGTGAGTTGCTCGATCGCCGCCTGGTAAGGCGCGTCGTCCCGCTTCTGCGGGGTGAGAATGTTCCAGCGGTTCTCGAACAGGGTGGCGAAGCCGGCGTCCGGACCGGACTGCTCGGTGCCGGCGACCGGATGGCCGGGGATCACGAACACGCCTTGCGGCGCCGCGGCGGCCATTGCCTCGGCTACTGCGCCTTTGACCGAGCCGACGTCGGTCAGCGTCGCGCCCGGCTTCATGCCGCTGGCAGCTGCCGCCGTCGCCGCGCCCATCGCCATCACCGGCACCGCCAGCACGATCAGATCGGCGCCCCGCACCGCCTCGGCCGGGTCAGCGAAGACGCGGTCGGCGATGCCGAGCGATTCCAGCCGTGCGCGGTGCTCGGGGTTGGCGTCCGCGACCATGATCTCGCCCACCGCGCCATGGCTGCGCGCCGCGCGGATCACCGACGAGCCGATCAGCCCGCCGCCGATCACCGCCATGCGGGCATAGACCGGCTTGGCGGCGGCAGGTGCGGCTTGGTGCTGATCAGACATTGACGGCTCCTGAGAGGGCCCTGCGGCCGGAGACCGTCTTGATGTCGCCGACCTTCCGGGCGGCTGGGACGAGATGGACCTGCCGCTCAGCTATGCAAGCTGGCGGTAATAGCGCTCACGAAGGCGGGCGACGGGAACCATGGCGGCCAACTACCTTCGGCGCCTCCGCGAGGTCAAGTCCCACATCGTCGCGCATTTTGTATGTCATACAAAACTTGTATTGCGTACAAATCGGCCCGTGATATCCTGGGTGCATGCTGAAGGCCGTCCCCCAGTTCCAACAGCAGTCTTCGGAGAAGCCGGGCCAGCGCATGCGCTCGCGGTTGCTCGACGCGGCGGCCGCGCGGTTCAAGAAGTTCGGCCTCGCCGATGTCTCCGTCGCCGAGATCGCCGCAGACGCCGGCGCCTTTCCCAGCCAGGTCACCTACTATTTCGGGACCAAGGAGGCGCTGTTCGTCGAGGCCGCCTGTCGCGAGATGCTGTACCTCGCCCGCGACGCCGAAGCGGCCTCGTCGCATCCGAAGCACGAGCGCGACTACATCGAGACCATGATCAAGAGCGTGATCGGCTCGCCGGGGCTGAACCTCTTCATTGAAGCCCTCGCGCTAGCCCATCGCCGCCAAGACCTGCAGCCGCTGGTGCAGCGCACGTTCGAACGGCTCGACGCCGAGAGCGACCGGGCGCTGCGGGAACACCGCGAGCGCCATGACCAACCGCCCGGCGAAACAGCCGTGCACGCCCATCGCTTCTGGGTGATCGCACTTGGCATGGGCGCCCGCGGCGGCGCGACGGGCGAGTCCCCAGAGTTCCTCGCTGCCGAGATGCTGGCCCTCATCCGCGGCGGCGCGGAAGGGCCCCGAATAAGAACAGCGCCATCGAAGGGAGATCGTTGATGCTCAAGGAAAAGACCGCCACCCAGCGTCCCGTGCCGCTTGGCTTCGACCTGCATCGGCACATGGCCGAACTGGACACCCAGGGCTTCACCATCATCGAGGATTATCTGAGCCCCGCACAGCTCGAGCGGTTCCGCGATGGCCTCGCGCCCTATCTCGGCACGTACCGTGGCCGCAATTCCTTCGAGGGCCGCACCACCGAACGGATCTACACCCTGGTCGGCCGCGGCGCAGTGTTCGAGGAGGTCGCGTCGGACCCGCGGCTGCTAGCCATCCTCGACCAGCTACTTGCGCCCAACTACTTGCTGAGCGCCAACCATGCGATCTGCATCTACCCGGGCGAGCAGGCGCAGAGCCTGCACTTCGACGATGGCTTCTATCCGTTTCCGCGCCCCCGCCCGGCGATCAGCATCAGCACCATCGGCGCGATCGACGCCTTCACCCCCCAGAACGGCGGCACCGTGATGTATCGCGGCAGCCATCGGTGGTCGGCCGAGCGCGTCCAGACGTTCAAGGCGGCGCTGATCCGCGGCGAGTCCACGCCCGATACGCAGGCGGTCAACTATCTGACCATGCCGGCTGGGGCGATCTGTGTGTTCCAGGGCACGCTGATGCACGGCGCAGGAGCTAACAGGTCCGACGCCCCCCGGCTCGCCTATACCAACCACTACTGCGAGCCCTGGGCCCGGCCGCAGGAGAACTTCTATCTCGGCGTGCCGAAGGAAACGGTGCGCGCCATGAGCCGCGAGATGCAGATCCTGCTCGGCTACGAGCTGCTCACCACCGGCAGCATCATGGGACAGGTCGGCGGCTACAATCCCGCCAAGACCCTCGATCCTGAGTTCGTGCTGCCGGTATTGCGGTAGTCAGGCGCGCGCGGTCACCGCGAGCAGCGGGTCGCAGAGGCTGCCGTCGGCGAGGATGTGCGTCGCAACGTCATTGAAGCCGGCGCTCTTCAGGTAGAGCTCCACCAGCGCGGCATGGCCGCGGTCGTCGAGTCGCAGCCACAGCGCCACCGCCTTGGTGGGAAAGCAGCGGTTCGAGAAGCTGACCACCAGCGGCGCGCCGCGCTTCAGCACCCGCGTCAGGTCCTGGAACACCGGCACGGCGCGCTGCAGGTACTGCACGCCGACGCAGATCATCGCCGCATCGACGCTGGCGCGCTCCAGCGGCAACGCCGGATCGCGGTTGAGGTCATGAGTGAACCAGCGGGTGAGCTGCGGGTTGGCGGCCAACTCCTCGGCGTTCATGCCGTGCCCGATCACCTCGCCGTAGGCGACATCGGCAGGCAGGTGGCTGACGCAGCTGCTCATCAGATCGAGCACCACCCCGCCCGCCGGAAGCGTCCGCCGATAGAACTGGGTCAGCGCCGCGATCGCGCCGTCGTCGATGTGGGTGGTGAGCCGCGCCTCCGCGTAGAAGGCCGCATCGTCGTCCGGATCGTCCTTGTCGAACGACCATGGCGGCAGGTCGGAGAGCGCGAGGTCTCGGGGCATGCGGACTCTCAGGCCCCCAGAAAAGCCGCTAGCGCCTCGACCAGCGCGCGGTTGTGCTCTTCCAGACCGAGGGTGACGCGCAGATGCGCCGGCAGCCCATAGTTGCCGACGCCGCGCACGATCAGGCCGCGGGCGGCGAGGAACGCCTCGGCTTCGGGCGCGGTCTTGCCCGGCGTCTTCGGGAACTCGACGAGAATGAAGTTGGCCGATGACGGCACGATACCGAGGCCGAGACCGCCGAGCTGCTGCGTCAGCCACGGGCGCCAGCGTTCAACGTGGGCCAGCGACAGCGCCTGAAAGTCTTGGTCCGCCAGCGCGGCGACCGCGGCCGTCAGCGCCGGGATCGAAACGTTGAACGGTGGGCGGATGCGGTCGATGGCGTCGGCGATCGGCGCCGGGGCGTAGGCCCAGCCGACCCGCAGCGCGGCCAGGCCGTGCAGCTTGGAGAAGGTGTGGGTGACGATGATGTTGTCGGCGCCCCGCGCCAGGTCGAGGCCGTCGGTGAAGGTCGGGTCGGTGCAGAACTCGGCGTAGGCCGCGTCGACAACCAGCACGACGCTCGGCGGCAGCGCGTCGTGCAGCCGGGCCAGCTCGTCCTTGGTGGTGAAGGTGCCGGTCGGGTTGGCCGGGTTGGTGATGAAGACGAGGCGCGTGCGCTCGTCAACCAGCTCCAGCATCGCCTCGACATCGATGCGGTAGTTGGGCTCGGCCGCGCTGCGCACCTCGGCCTGGCAGGCCCGCGCGCCGATGCCGTAGGCGCCGAAGGCGTACTGGCCCTGCACGATATTGTCGCCGGGCTCGAGAAAGGTCTGGTTGATCAGGTGCAGCAGCTCGTCAGTGCCGCAACCGAGCACCAGACGCTCAGGCTCGATCTTCCAACGTTCCGCGATGGCGCCCCGCAGCGCTGTACCACGCCCGTCCGGATAGACGTTGAGGTCGTGGGCGGCGGCCAGATAAGCCTCCCGCGCCTTGGAGCTGGAGCCCAGGATGTTCTCGTTGCCCGACAGCTTGACGGGGTGCTCGACGCCCTCGACGGTGGCCTTGCCAGGCTTGTAGGGCGTGATGTCGAGGATGCCGCTCTTGACCTGCGGCGCACCCCGTGACGTCAAGGCGGCGAAGCGGCCGAGGTCTTTGTCGAGGGGCGTCCGGGCGGTCATGGCGGGCCGCTCTTACACGACGGCGGCGCCGTTGCGCACCCCCGGAAGGCTCAAGTCGAGCTCAGTACGCCCTGGGCGCTGGCGCCAACTTCAGGGGGCCCAGCCACGTCCACCCGTCGCGAAGGGTAAGACGCAGGTCCAGCGCGCTGGCGCGAGGCGCGGCATCGACCACCGGGGCCTTGCCGGTCTGGGCGACTGCGAACACGCGTCCTTCGTCGCTCAGGCTCGCCTCCAGGATCCCCTCCAGCCGCCCGTCATCGCCGACGGCGATCCCGCCTTTGCGGGCGTCGAGCGACGCATCGCCGGCAGTGAGGGTCAGCTGATGCACGTCGAAGGCGCCGCCCGCGGCCGACCAATGTGCGACCAGGCCGCGCCAGGTCGCGCCGTGCAGATCGCCGGCATGATTGATGATGGTATCGAGGCGGATCGCCACCGGCATGCCGGCCGCGATCTGCCCGATCCAACTGTCCGGCCGCGCCGTCGCGCCGTCGAGGCTGAAGAACAGCGCCGCCTGCTCACCCGGTCCGGCGCGGGTGTAGAACTGCAGGCTCTTGGCGCTGGTCAGGGAGAACGGCTTGGCGCCGGGCGCGGCGGCGAAGCTGAGGTCGTCGCCCTCGAGCGATATCCGCGGCGGCGCCTCGTCCCAGCTGTTGACGCTGGCCCGCAGCGCGCTGGCGCCGACCACAACGGGACCGCCATCCGGGCGCGTGAAAGTGAGGCCGCCTGGCGCGAAGAAAACCCAGTTGGTGGGCGCGAAGGCGAAGGCTTCGCTCTTCAGCGCCGGCATCGCCACCGCCCAGCCCGACGGCTCGGCCAGACGCAGATGGCTGACGTCGACGTCGAGCCGGAACGGATAGCCGCCGACGTGGCGGCTATCCCAGGCGACGGTCCAGCCAGACCGCCGCAGCGCGGCCGCCCCGGCATCGAGCCGGCTCTGGGTCTCGTGCATCATCCACAGCCAGGCCACGCTCCAGCCGGCGGCCGCGACGACCAACGCCGCCCAGGGCAGGTAGAGCCCCAGTCGACGCGGTTTGCGGCGCGGGGCGTCGTCGCTATGGGTTTCGGACAATTGGGGGTCTGGGGCCACGTTGACTGAAGCGGACGATCATTGGGTGTTTGGCTACGGCTCGCTGATGTGGCGGCCGGGGTTCCCCTTTCTAGAGCGAGCGGCCGCCACGCTCCATGGCCGCCGCCGCGCTTTCTGCATCTATTCGGTCCACCATCGCGGCACGCCGCAGCGGCGCGGACTGGTGCTGGGGCTCGCGGCCGGGGGCGCAACGCGCGGGATGGCCTACCGCATCGCCGATCAGCACTGGCCCGCAACCTATGCCTATCTGCGCGAACGCGAGCAGCCGACCGAGACCTATGTCGAGGCCCGCGTCGCTGTCCGCCTCGCCGAGGGTCACCGCGTCGAGGCGCTGAGCTTCCTGTCCGACCGCACCCACCCGCAATGGGCCGGCGCGCTCTCACTGGAGCGCCAGGCCGAGCTTATCAGCGGCGCCGCCGGCTTGTCCGGGCGCAATGTCGACTACCTCGCCGACCTGGTCGAGCACCTGCGCGAAGCCGGCATCCGCGACCGCGCGATGGAGAAGCTGCTGGCGATGGTGCTGGAGCTGGAGAAATCTCCTTACCCGTAGGGGGAGGGGACCCCGAAGGGGTGGAGGGGGTGCGTCGCAGAGCACCAAACCCCGAACAATCGCGCGTAGCCGACCGTCGAACAACAGCGCTTGAGGCGTGCCCCTCCACCGCTTCCGGGTCCCCCTAGGGGTGACGATTCAACAGCGCGGCCGAGGCGGTTTCGATGCGCTCCTGCATCTGGCGCATGAAGTCGGCACGTTTCATGCCGGCGGGCAGCGGTTCGAGATATTCGAACACAATCGTTCCGGGCCGGCGGAGGATGCCGTGCGCGGGCCAGTGCACGCCCGAATTGGTGGCGACCAGGTGCGCAGGCAGGCCGAGATCGCGGTAGAGGCCGGCGACGCCGGGCTGGTAGTCGCCGGCGACGCCCGGCTCGCCGCGATGCCCTTCCGGGAAGATCAGCAGCTGACGCTCTTCGGCGAGCCGGTCCTGGCCGTCGCGCACCATCTGCCGCAGCGCCGCCGAGCCGCCGTCGCGGTCGATCACCACCATCCGCTGCTTCCAGGCGTACCAGCCGAAGAACGGGATCAGCATCAGCTCCTTGCGCATGACGAAGCAGGAGTCCGGCAGCACCACGAACTGGGCGAAAACGTCGAACATGCATTGGTGCTTGGCCGCCACCAGGGCGCGCCCGGTCGGCACGTGCTCGCGGCCGCGCACCTCGACCCGGATGTTGCAGCAGACCCCCAGCAGCACGATCACGCCCCGCGCCCAGAGCTTGAACGCCCAGGCCACGATGGCGCGCGGCAGGGCCAGGGCCGGCAGGAAGAGCACGCACAGCGTCAGGGACCACAAGTAGAACAGGCCGGCGAACAGCAGCGAACGGGCGAGGATCATCGGGCGACTACGCGTGCTTCGCGGCCGGCGCCGGCTTGGGGCCAAGGCCCAGCAGCGTCTCGCGGGCCAGCACGGCGAGGTACTTGGTATATTCCAGGATCATCCGCTCAGCCCCGAGTCCCGTCTTCCACCAATCCGCCGCGCTGATCTCCGTTGTCGCGATCGGGTAAGGGATAATCTGCGCCTCTGGCAGCGCCGACTTCAGCTCCAGCCGCGCTCTTGGCATGTGATAGTCCGCCGTGACCAGGATCAGCGTGGTGTAGCCCTTGCGCCTGGCCCAGTCCGCCGTCTCCAGCGCGTTGCCGAGGGTGTTGTTGGCCTGGAAGCCGAGATCGACGCAGCAGTCGTAGACCGGCTTCGAGGCGCCGGTGATGGTCTGCAGCTCGCCGCGGGTGACGTGCCGGCTGACGCCGCTGATCAGCATACGCTTGGCCTTGCCGGCTTCGAGAAGGCCGAGGCCCGTGGCGATGCGCTCGCCCGAGCCGCCGGTCAGCGCCACGATGCCGTCAGCGACTGGCGGGTCGGCGGCCGGGGTCGAGCGGTCGATGCGGGCGGCGAACGCCAGCAGGCCCGAGCTCCAGACCAGCAGGACGACGAAGATCGCGGCCAGGGTCCTCACGAGCGCGTCCTCGTTCTCACGGGCGCTCGGCCAGCACCGCCATCGCGGTCATCCGAGCGGTTACCGCGGCGACCAGCGCCGCCAGGATCGGGAACGGCGCCGGCGCGGCCAGGTCGCGCCAAGCGATCGGCAGGAGGGCGGTGAACTGATCGTCGCCGGTGCTCATCAGCTTGAGCAGCACCGCCGCCAGCACCGCCAGCACGGCGCCGGCAAGTCCCGCCTGGGCGGCGGAGCGGGCAAACCTGGCTTGGAACAGGCGGGCGATGTATCCGTCGGTGGCGCCGGACAGGTGTAGCGCCTCGACCACATCGCGCCGGGCGGCCAGCCCCTGCCGGGTGGCGAAGGCGACCACGGCGCCCAGCACCGCCAGGATAAGCAGGAACAGTCCCGCTCCCGTGCTCTCGATGGCCGCGCCGGCCCGCATGATCTGGGCGGTCCAGCGGCTGTGATCGTCGACATCGGCGTCGATGCCGGCGGCGCTCAGCGCCCGCTTCAGCTCGGCGCCCGTCGCCGGCGCTTTGCGGTCGAGGTCGACCGCCACCAGGCGCGGCGTTGGCAGGTCCGGCGGCAGGGCGTTCGCGCCGATCCAGGGGGCGATCAGCGCATCGGCCTTGGCGGCGTCGAGCGCCCGGGCTTCAGCGACCCCTTTGGTCCCCGAGACCACCTCGGCCGCCCGCGCCGCTTCCTCGTCTGCGGTGTCAGTGCCCTGGGCGCGGACGATGATGGTCGCCGACCCGATCAGCTCCGAGCGCCAACCCGCCGCCGCCCGCTCCCCGGCTAAGGCGCCCACCGCAGCCAGTCCGGCCAGGAACGACAGCGCCGCCACGACGAACAGCAGCGCCCAGTCGCGCCCGTCGCCCCGCGGCAACAAGGGCGCCGGCCACCAGCGATTGGCGTCGAAGGCCAGACTCATAAAGCGAGTTCTGGATTGAACGGCGGGGCTCGCGCAAGCCGTCCGGCGTCGAGGTTGAGCACCGGCATGCCGGAGCGGATCACCAGGTCGGTGTCGTGGCTGGCGATCAGCACGGTGGCGCCGACCCGGTTGAGCTCAGTGAACAGGCGCAGAATGCGCAGGGCCATCGCCTCGTCGACGTTGCCGGTGGGCTCGTCGGCCAGCAGGATGTCCGGCCGGTTGATCACCGCCCTGGCGATCGCCAGGCGCTGCTTTTCGCCGCCGGAGAGCGCCTGGGGCATGGCGTGCATGCGGTCGCCGAGCCCGACCCACGCCAGAAGATCGGCGACGTCGGCGCGGTAGGCGCCGGGCTTGCGGCCGGCGATGCGCGGCGCCAGCGCGGCGTTGTCGAACACCGAGAGGTGCTCAAGCAGGCGGAATTCCTGGAACACCACCCCGATCCGCCGGCGCATCAGCGGCCGATCGGCGCGCTTCAGCGCGGCCAGATCCTGGCCGAATATCTCGATCCGGCCGCGCGAGGCCTGCTCGGACAGATAGATCAGCTTCAACAGCGTCGACTTGCCCGAACCCGATGGCCCAGTGAGGAAATGGAACGACCCACGCGGAAGCTCGAAGGAAATGTCCTTCAGCACCTCGGCTTCGCGGCCGTAGCGCATCGAGACGCCCTCGAAACGGACCACCGAAGGCTGAGGGCTCGCGTCCAAGGGTTCAAGTGGCCGGGCGATGGGCTTCCTGGACATGAGGGCCGAAATCGGCAACCTCGACGCGGGTTTCGCTCGGGCGTCCGATTCGGTTGTCATGATACTGACCTGTCCTGAGTGCGCCACCGGCTATTTCGTCCAGGATGACCAGATCCAGGCGTCCGGCCGCGCGGTGCGCTGCGCCGCCTGCGGTCATCGCTGGACGGCCCATCCGGAGCGGCCGCTGGAGCTGGTCGCCTCCGGGGAAGAAGGCGCGCTGGCCAAGCCACCAGCCGAAGAGGCGGCGGCCGAGACAGTCGCCTTGACCGGCGATGACCTGCCGCGCGCGTTTCGCACCCGGGCAGAGGAGGAGAAGCGCAACCGGCAGGCGGCGATCAGCGGCGCGCTTTGGGCGGGCGTGGCTATCGTGGTCGCCCTGGTGCTGGGCGTCGTCATCGTGTTCCGCGAGAATGTGGTCCGCGCCTGGCCGCAGACGGCCTCGGCCTATGCCGCCGTTGGCTTGGCCGTGAACCCGACCGGCCTGGTGATCGAGAACGTCCAAAGGGAGCCTTCCCTGGAAGAGGGACACCCAACGCTGGTGGTGTCGGGGACGATCCGCAATATCGTCGGCCGCGCCGTGCTGGCGCCGCCGCTGCGGATCAGTCTGCTCAACGCCCAAGGCAAGCGTGTGGCGGGCCAGATCACCAGTTTCGCCGATCCGCACATTCCTGCCGGGGCCACGCGCAGCTTCCGCACCTCAATCCCCGATCCGCCGTTCTCGGCCGTGACCTTGCAGGTGGACTTCGCCATCGGCGCCCGGGCGACCGCCGGACGGATGGACCCCGGGTCGGCGGCGACACCGCAGGCGTCAAGCGTTTCACTGCGCGGCCCCGCCAGTGACATGCCATCGCCCGCGGTCAACGCCATACCGCTACCGGCCGGTCCGGCTTTCGCGCCCACGACAGAGCAGCCCGTCCCGGCGCCGGCCCCTGCCCCGGCGCCCGCGCCAGCCGCTGTTCCCACCGCCGCGAACAGTGCGCCGGCCGCGCAATGAGTTCAGCGCCATCGAACCTCGAGGTGCTACTGAGCGAAGCCGAGGTAAACGCCCGGGTGGCCGAGCTCGCGGCCGCGCTGGCGCCGCGCGTCGCCGACGACGCCGTCGCCGTCTGCCTGCTGACCGGCGGACTCTGGTTCGCGTCCGACATTACCCGGGCGCTGGCGCGGCTGGGCAAGCACGTCGCTTTCGACGCGCTGTGGCTGGCCTCCTACGGCGACAACCGCACCAGCCGCGGCCGCTGCCAGGTGCGCGCCGACCTGCAGCGCCCGATGGCCGGACGCCAGGCGCTGGTGCTGGACGATGTGGTGGACACCGGCCTTTCGCTCAGCGAGGCCGCCCGCCTGGTCCGCGACGCCGGCGCCCGCGAGGTGATCACCTGCGTCTTCGCCCGTAAGCCGTGGCCGACGCCGCGCGCTCTCGAACCCGATTTCGCCGCCTGGGACGCCCCGCCCCGCTACCTGGTCGGCTACGGCATGGACGCCGAGGGCAGGCTGCGCGGGCTGCCCTATATCGCGGCGGTGGACTGACCGCTCAGGTCGCCAGCCAGGCTGGCATCTGCTCGCGCTGGAGCATCTCCTCGTAGGTCGGACGCTGGCGGATGATGGCGAAATCAGACCCGTTCACCAGCACTTCCGGCGCGAGCGGACGGGTGTTGTATTCGCTCGACATCGCCGCGCCATAGGCGCCGGCGGTCATGAAGGCGACCAGGTCGCCCGCCTCTAGCGGTGGCAGCAACCGATCGCGGGTGAAGGTGTCGCCGGTCTCGCAGACCGGGCCAACCACGTCGTAGGCGACCGGTGGGCCCGCCCGCAGCTTGACCGGGCGGATGTCGTGATAGGCCTCGTACATCGCCGGCCGGATCAGATCGTTCATCGCCGCATCGAGCACCAGGAACCGGCGGCCTTCCGGGCGTGCGTGGACGTGGATTACCCGCGCCAGCAGGACCCCCGCGTTGGCGGCGATGACGCGTCCGGGCTCGAACGCCAGCTGGACGTTCAGCCCACGGACGACCCCGGCGACCATGGCCGCATAGTCGGCGGGGGTCGGGGGATCGGGCTGGTTGAAATAGGGCACGCCCAGCCCGCCGCCGAGGTCGAGCCGCTCGACTGTCAGACCCTCGCTGCGCAACCGCTCGACGAGGCCGCGCATCTTCGCGAACGCGTCCCGCAGCGGCGCGAGATCGGTGATCTGGCTGCCGATGTGGCAGGCGACGCCGACCGGCCGCAGCGAGGCGCAGTTGCTGGCGTTGGCGTACAGCCGTTCGGCCTCGCCGAACGAGACGCCGAACTTGCTCTGCGCGTGCCCCGTGCTGATCTTGTCGTGTCCGCCCGCGCCCACCTCGGGATTGACCCGGATGGCGATGGCGGCGCGCACGCCCTTCTCGGCGGCGATGCGGGCGAGCAGATCCAACTCGGGCTCGGCCTCGACGTTGATCTCGGCCACCCCGACGTCGAGCGCGAAGGCGAGCTCGGCCGCCGTCTTGCCGACGCCGGAGAAGACGACCCGCTCGGCCGGCACGCCGGCGGCCAGCGCCCGACGGATCTCGCCCTCTGAGACCGTATCGGCGCCGGCGCCGAGCCTGGCCAGGGTGCGCACTACCGCGACATTGGAGTTGGCCTTCAGCGCATACGCGATCAGCGGCGCGCCGAGCTCCGGGTGCGCGGCGAAGGCGTCGCGAAACACCGTGAAGTGCCGCTCCAGCGTCGCAGTCGAGTAGACGTAGACCGGCGTGCCGACCGCCTCGGCGATGCGGCTGAGCGGCACGCCCTCGCAGGCGAGTTCGCCGCCCAGAAGGTCGAAGTGGTTCACGGCAGCCGCATCATGGGCCGCCGGTCTGCGGCGCGCCCGACGGATAGACGCGCTCGCCGGGAACGGGCGCCTGGGGCGTCGGCGCTGTCGTGGTGTAGGGCTCGATCGCAGGGTTCTGCGGCTCGGCCACCGAATTGGCGGCGGTTTCGTTGTCCACCTGGGCCGCCTGGGCCCGCTTCTGGGCTGAGTACTCGGCCCTGGCCTTCGGTCCCAACATCGGGCCTGGACGGTCGAGATCGGCTTGCTTGCCGCATGACGCCAGTGCGGCCACGAGGGCAAGGGCCGCAAGGGCGAGAATGGCCGTGCGCATCACCTGAGAATCTCCTTCCAGCGTGCGATCTCGGCGCGCACGCGCTGCGGCGCCGTCCCGCCGAAACTGGTTCGACTTTCCGCCGAAGCCTGAGGCGTCAGCACGGCATAAACGTCCGCGGTGATCCGCGGTTCGAGTGTCTGCAGATCTGTCAGCGGCACGTCGGCGAGCTCGAGGCTCCTGGCCTCCGCCAGCTTCACGGCCTGGCCAGCCACATGGTGGGCCTGGCGGAACGGCAGGTTCAGCGCGCGCACCAGCCAGTCGGCCAGGTCGGTGGCGGTGGCGTAGCCGGCGCCGGCCGCCGCCGCCATCGCGGCCGCGTTGGGCTTGAAATCGGCGACCATGCCGGTCATCGCCGCCAACGCCACCTCCAGCGCATCGAACGCCTCGAACGCGGGGACCTTGTCCTCCTGCATGTCCTTCGAATAGGCGAGCGGCAGCCCCTTCATCACCAGCGACAGCGCCGCGAAGGCGCCTAGCACCCGGCCGGTCTTGGCCCGAGTGAGCTCCGCGGCGTCCGGATTGCGCTTCTGCGGCATGATCGACGATCCGGTGGTGAAAGCGTCGGACAGGCGGATGAAGCCGAACTGCGGCGTCATCCACAGCACGATTTCCTCGGCCAGCCGCGAGAGGTTCAGCGACAGGATGCCTGCCGCCGCCAGCGCCTCAAGGGCGAAGTCGCGGGCCGAGACGGCGTCGAGGCTGTTGGCCATCGGCTTGTCGAAGCCGAGCGCCTGGGCGGTCATCTGGCGGTCGATCGGGAACGAGGTGCCGGCCAAGGCCGCAGCGCCCAGCGGACTCTCGTTCATCCGTGCCCGGGCATCGGCGAACCGCCCGGCGTCGCGACCGAACATCTCGACATAGGCCATCAGGTGGTGGCCGAAGGTGACCGGCTGGGCGCTCTGCAGGTGGGTGAAGCCCGGCATCAGCGTCGCTGCGTGGGTCTCGGCCTGCCCGACAAGCGCCCGCTGCAGGCCGATGACCTGCTCGACCGTGCGATCGCACGCCTCGCGGATCCAGAGCCGGAAGTCGAGGGCGACCTGGTCGTTGCGGGACCGGGCCGTATGCAACCGGCCGGCCGCCGCCCCGATCAGCTCCTCCAGCCGCTTCTCGACGTTGAAGTGGATGTCCTCGAACTCCTCCCGAAACGGAAAGGTCCCGGCGGCCATCTCTTCGTCGATCTGATCCAGGCCCCTCAGGATCGCGGCCTGGTCCTCAAGCGAGATGATCCCCTGCGCCCCCAGCATGGCGACGTGCGCCTTCGAGCCGGCGAGATCCTCCGCCGCCAGGCGACGGTCGAAGCCGATCGACACATTGATCGCCTGCATCAGGGCGCCGGGCTTGGCGGAGAAGCGGCCGCCCCATAGAGAGTGCCCTTCGGTTTCGGTGGATTTGGGCGACGACATGGGCGGTGCGATGGCGAGCTTTGGCGTGCGTTGGGGGCGAGGCGGCCTCGCCGTGGCTGGCTTGGCCGCGGCTCTATATGTCATCCCCGGCTGCACTGCGAAACCCGCCGGCGGCCTGAAGAGCCTGGCGCAGGGCCAGATGAAGAGCCTGGTGGTCGACGATACGCCCTCGCCGGCCCCCACCGTTCCCTTCGCCGACGCCGCCGGCAAGACGCACACCCTGGCGGAGTTCAAGGGCAAGGCGGTGATCGTCAACCTCTGGGCCACCTGGTGCGCGCCCTGCGTCCAGGAGATGCCGACCCTGGCGAAGCTCGCCCAGACCAGCGCCGGTCAGCCCGTCGCCATCGTGCCGATCAGCCTCGACAGCGCCGACGACGTCGCCAACGCAGAGAGCTTCATCGCCAAGCGGCCGCCGCTGCCGTTCTATTCCGACGTCAAATATGCGCTGCCGTTCGGCTTCAAGCCGTCGGTCGCCACCCTGCCGACCACGCTGCTGATCGATGCGGCCGGCAACGTCCGCGGCCGCGTCGCGGCGGGCGCCGACTGGGCGGGACCCGACGCCAAGCGGGTGGTCGAGACGCTTGAAAAAACGCCATGAGGCGGCCACCAACCCCAAGCGGGGCTTGGGGAAACCGGGTTGACCGTCGCAATCGGGCATGCGCATTTCTGGTCCGCAATCCGTGCTTTGGGCCTGCACTTGAGGCGACCGAAGGCGCCGCTTCCCAGAGGTGAGTGATTGTACGGGGCCTCGCTTGAAGGGAACTCGAGGTCGCGTCCGCAGGAAGGGCTTACGTCAGGGAGAACAAAGGCGACATGGCCAACGGCACCGTCAAATGGTTCAATTCCGCCAAGGGGTACGGCTTCATCCAGCCGGACGACGGCGGCAAGGATGTTTTCGTACACGTCAGTGCGGTCGAACGGGCGGGCCTGCGCGGCCTGAACGAGGGCCAGAAAGTCGCTTACGAGTTGCAGGCCGAACGGGGACGCACGGCCGCAGTGAACCTGCAGGCGCTCTAGCGGCGCCCGCCGCCCAGGATTGGGCGAATCGGATTTAAGGTTGGCGGGCGTCGGTCCTCACGCGGGGGTCGGCGCCCGTCAGCGTTTGGAGGCTGTTTGATCGATCCGCACGTGATCGAACCCATCTCCGCCCGCGGCTGGCCGGCCGCGGAGAGCGCCGAGCTAGGCGGTTGGCGCCTGCACGCCTCCGCCGGACAGAGTGGCCGCATCAACACCTGCTGGGCGCTCGAGCCACCCGACCGCGACATCGACCTGGCGATCGCGGCGACGGAGGCCTGGTACGCGGCGCGCGGCCTGCCGCCGAAGTTCAAGATCGTCGAGGCGGACGAGGGGGCGCTCGACCTGATCGCGCGGCTTCGTCGCCGCGGCTATGTCTCCGACACCCCGACCCTGACCATGGCCGGCCCGCTCGTCGGCGCGATCGATCCCGACGCGACCATCGCCGCCAAGACCTGCGACGGCTTTGCCCGCGTCTTCGCCGACCCGTCGTTCGGTCACGAGGCGGACGCAGCCGAGCGCCTCGCCGCCTTGGCCCGCATCCCGCCGCCGCGCGGCTTCGCCCTGATCCGGCGCGGCGGCGAGCCGGCCGCCGTCGGCGCCTGCGCAGTCGACGGCCAATGGGCCGGCGTCATGGGCATGCGCACGGCGCCCGCCTTCCGCCGCCAGGGCCTTGCCCGCCGCCTGTTTCGCACCCTGACCGCGTTCGCGGCCACGGCTGGCGCTCGGCACGGCTACCTCCAGGTCGACCAGGACAACGCCTCGGCGATCGCCCTCTACGAGGCCGAAGGGTTCGAGGCCGGCTATCTCTACCGTTATTGGAGTAATCTTCACCCCTAGGGGGGAGGATCAAGACCGAGTTCGCGCCTCAGCTGCTCCGCGGTAACGCCTCGCGCCCGCAGCTCGCGCAGGGTCTCGGCGCGGTCGCGCTTGGCGAGCCGCTGGCCGTCAGCGCCAACGATCAGCCGATGGTGGTGGTAGCGCGGCGCCGGCAGCCCCAGCAGCGCCTGCAACACCCGCTGCACATGAGTCGCCGCGAACAGGTCGACGCCGCGGACCACGTCAGTGATCCCCTGCCGCGCATCGTCGACCACCACCGCGAGGTGGTAGGCGACCCCGACGTCCTTGCGCGCCAGGACCACGTCACCGGCAGCGGCCGGACCGACGGCGATCCGGCCGCATTCGCCTCCGGACCCGTCGCCGGCTTCGTCGAAGGTCAAGGCTCCGCTTGCGGCGAGCGCCGCCGCCAGGTTCAGGCGCCAGGCGAACGGCTCGCCTGCCGCCAGCCGCGCCGCTTCCTCACGATCCGACAGCGGTGCGCCGCGGTAGCCTTCCAGCGGGCCGTGCGGGGCGCTGAGCATCGCCTCGGCGATCGCCTTGCGGGTGGCGAAGCAGCGGTAGACCAGGCCGGCGGCGCGCAACCGATCGAGCGCGTCGAGGTAATCTTCCCGGTGCTCGGACTGGCGCAGGACCGGCGTCTCCCACTGCAGTCCGAGCCACGCCAGGTCATCATAGATCGCCGCCTCGAACTGCGGCCGGCAGCGCGTGTGGTCGATGTCCTCGATCCGCAGCACGAAACGGCCGCCCAGACGCCGCGCCGTCTCGAACGCCCTCAGCGCCGAGAAGGCGTGGCCCTTGTGCAGGTAGCCGGTCGGCGATGGCGCGAAGCGGGTAGCGCTCATCGAGCGCGCGGACCCTAGTGTCCCGATTCCGAAGTTCGCAAGCGCATCATGGCAGGCTCCTCCGAACTTCGGAATCGATCAGGACACTAGCAAGGCAATGTTTCTAGTGTGCTTTTTCAGATTTGAAGTTCGCTCTGTGGCCGATCCCAAGCGAGGGCGAACTTCAAATCCAGCACACTAGTGCTTGATGCGCGGGCTGAAGGTGCCGAAGTGGCGCAGGACGGCGCGCAGGAAGGCTTCGTCGCCGCCCATGGCTTCCTTGAGCGGCTGGAATTCCTTGAAGTTGGCCATCTCGGCCAGGCCGTGCACCGCGCACCACGAGGCGATGGTGGCCAGCTCCAGCTCGCCCGCGTCGGTGGGATCGCAGCCGGCTTCGACCAGGGCGCATTGCACCTGATGGTAGCCGCTATCTTCCTCTTTCGCGTGCTCGGGCATAGCCGTGCGGTCGCGGCTGGTGTCGTACATCAGCCGATAGAGCGCCGGGTTCTCGCGGGCGAACCTGACATAGCCGATGCCGATGTTGGCGATCGCATCGCGCGGGTCGGCGGAGTTGCGCCGAGCCTCGAAGATCGCATCGGACAACATCTCCCAGCCGCCGTGCGCGACGGCCTCCAGCAGCTCGGTTTTGTCCTTGAAGTGGTGATAGGGCGCGGCTGGGCTGACGCCAGCTTCCCGGGCCACGGCCCGCAGAGACAGCGCCTGCGCGCCCTCAGCCTCAAGGATGCGCCGGGCGGCGTCCACGAGGGCGCGGGAGAGGTCGCCGTGGTGGTACGGGCGGACCTGAGCGTTTCCAGTTTCTCTCATCGGCCCCACCGTAAAACTTTATCCGAACGCTGTAAAGATCATGTTGACACCGTTCAGATAGGTGCTATTTAAACACCGTCCAGATCGGACACCCCCACTCCCCTGGGGATCGAAAACGAAGCCTAAGGACTCTTGTCATGTCTCTCGCAACCCTTTTTGACCGCGTCACTGTCGCGATCACCATGTTCCTCGGTATGGCGGCCGCCGCCGGCACCGCCTTCATCGGCGCCTAAAGGTCGCAGCCGAGTGACCGGCCCAGAGGTTCGAGGAGCCCGCTAAGGCGCTGCTCCTCGGACGGGCCGGTCCGGCGGCGCAAAGCGGCCGCCCTCCGCTAGAAGCGGATTTCTCTTACAATTGAATGTCTCGAACAGCTGCCCAGCGCCGGGTCTCGACGCGGAGGCGATCGCCGCCGGCTTGGTCCGGGACCTAAGCCGCCCGGCTCATCACCTCGGAGAGGCGGTCCAGCGACGGCGGCGACAACGACTTCAAGAGCTCGATCAGGCGCTGCTCCGGTTCACCCAGTCCGCCTGGACCCAGCCGGCTAAGCAGCCATTTCGCCTCTTCCTCGGTAATCGCAGCGGCCGCGCTCTCGGCCGCATCCGTCTCGGCCTCGGGCCGGCGCCATTCGTCGGCCTCGTCGGCGAACGGATGCAGGATGTCGTGCATGGCCCCGCGCAAGTCCGGCGCCCGCGCCATGGACGCCGCGAATGCCACAGGGCTTTCGCGCTCGGCCAGCCAGGCGTCGTCGCGGGCGGTGTCATCACGACTCTCGACGCTGAACGGACTGACCGCGGTCAGCGAGTCGGCCACCGCCTTGGCGAAAAAGTCCGGCCAGGTCTCGTCGTTGGCCCCGCCGCTGCAGGCGTCGTTGATGTCGAACAGGGTATCGGCCTCGTCGCGCGTGACCCCGACATTGCCCGGGCCGCCGCCGGCGAACACCAGCCGCCGCAACAGGGCCACGCTCGCTGCGTCGACACAGCCTTCAGCGGCGATCGCGGCCTTGACCTTGCCAAGGATGAACGCCGCGAGGTCCGCCGGCACCGTGATGGCCGCCTCGACGATGCGGACCACGGCCTCCAGCGACGCATCGCGGGTCAGATCGCCAGCGAAGACGCCCATGACCCAGGTCGACTTCGCACCGTCGACGTAGTCGGCGGGCTCCTGCTGGTGGACCACATAGTCGACCACGGCGCCGGCGAGGAAATCGCCCCACTCGGGTCCGCGGTCCGCCACCGCCTTGTCGAGATCGGCGAGGGCTTCGACGTCCTCGGTCGCGATCAGGGATGGGGTGTAAAAGGCGCGACGCAGCATCAGCACATCGTCGGCGGCGATGCGGCCCTTGGTTTTCAGGTTACCGACCAGCTCGGCGAGGGTGGCGTTCACGGCGCTTTCGGCTCCTGCGGCGCGCGGAAGTCGGAAGAACCGGGGCGCGTCTCTTGCGCCACCGTATCGTGAAACCTGTTACGAGCGACCTAATCGACCTCTTGCCGTCATCGTGGTGTCGTGGAATCTCCCTTAAGGAGCGGCCAGGATGCTGATTCCGCTGACAGCACGAGCCGCAAGGAGGCGTGTCTTCAGTCCAAGTCCCGGTTCATATCGCCAATTGGGGCCGATGAGCTGTCGGCGCGGGGAGGCCTGCCATGCAGGTGCTTAGCCGCGTGCCGTCCGGCTGGCCGGCCCTGGTGCTCAACGCCGACTACCGGCCGCTGAGCTACTATCCGCTCTCGCTCTGGCCCTGGCAGGAGACGATCAAGGCGGTGTTCCTCGGCCGCGTCGACGTGGTCTCGACTTACGACAAGAAGATCCACTCGCCGTCGTTCGAGATGTCGCTGCCGAGCGTTGTCTCGCTCAAGCAGTATGTCGCCCAGGACCGGCCGCCGGCCTTCACCCGGTTCAACGTCTTCCTGCGTGACTCCTTCACCTGCCAGTACTGCAGCTCGTCCGACGAGCTGACCTTCGACCACGTGACGCCCCGCTCGCGCGGCGGGCGCACCACCTGGGAGAACATCGTCACCGCCTGCGCGCGCTGCAATCTCGGCAAGGGCGGGCGCACCCCGCGCGAGGCCGACATGCACCCGCGCCGCCATCCGCGCCGCCCGACCATGTACGAACTGCAGGAACACGGCCGCAAGTTCCCGCCCAACCACCTGCACGAAAGCTGGCTCGACTACCTCTACTGGGACATCGAGCTGGAGGCTTAGGGCGTCACATTCGCAACGACCGCTTCGCGGCCGGTCGCCGATGACCGGTTCCGCCCAGAGCAGTCATCCGGTTTCAGCGCGGAGCCCAACGGCAGCTTCTGGCGCACCTCGGTCCCGGCGGCCGGTGTCGCTCCGATCCCGGAAGCGCCGACCTTACTGTGACATTGCGCCGACGATTACAATACGCTACACGATCGTAGCGAAATATCCGTTTGAGACAAGACATGAGCGCCATAGAACCATCGGCGGTCCCCCGTCGTCCGCCTGGAAGACCGAGGAGCGAGCGGGCCGACCGCGCAATCCTGGACGCGGCGTTGGCGCTGTTCGTCGAGCGCGGCTTTGACAACATCTCGATCGACGACATCTCGGCACGGGCCGGCGTCGCGAGGACGACGGTCTATCGCCGCTGGTCCTCCAAGGCTGCGTTGATCGCGGAGGCGATCGGCTCCGAGAGAGGCGCTCCAGAGCTGGATGTGGACGCGAAGGCTGGTTCGCCGGAGCGGGTATTTGACTCTCTGGCGCAGGCGCTCACCGCGCCCGACATGAAGAAGATCATGGCCCGCCTCATCGGGGCGTCCGTCGACCATCCAGAACTCATCGCCGCATACTGGCGGACTTACATGGAGCCCCGTCGCCTCGCGGCGATGGGCCGGTTGGAGGCGGCTCAAGCAAGGGGACAGCTTCCGGCGGACACTGACGTGTCCGTTATCCTCGATGTCATCGCGGGCGCGATCGCATACCAGATGGTGGTGCGCCCAGGCGAACGAACAGCCGGTGAGATCAAGTCTCACCTGATGGCGGTGCTGCGCGAACTGGGGATCGATTCAGCTTTGCCAGCGTCTCGGGTGCGTCGCCAGAAGCCGACCTCATGAGCCGGTTCGCGGACCAGGTTGCGATCGTGACCGGGGGCGGCATGGGCCTGGGAAGGGCCCTCTGCGAGGCGTTGGCCAAGCGCGGGTCGCGTGTGCTGGTGGCGGACATCGACGCTGAAGCGGCGGCGGACGTCGCAGCTCGCCTCGTCGAAGCCGGCGGGACTGCCAAGGCGATTCACGTCGATATCTCCAAGAAGGCCGACGTCCAGCGGATGGTCGACGAAGCGGTCGCTGAGTTTGGACGGCTGGACTACATGTTCAACAACGCCGCCATCGCCATCGGCGGCGACACGCGCGATCTGACGATCGAGCATTATGACCGCGTGATCGGGGTCGATCTGCTCGGCGTCGTCTATGGCGCCGTCGCGGCCTACCAGGCCATGGCCAAACAAGGCGGGGGTCACATCATCAACGTCTCGTCGCTGGGCGGCATCATGCCCCAGCCGGGCAACACGCCCTACTCAGCGTCAAAATGGGGCGTCGTCGGTCTCTCACTCGGACTTCGGTTCGAAGGCGCAGACCTGGGCGTGAAGGTTACCTGCGTCTGTCCAGGCGACATGAAGACCGACATCTACAAGAACCTGACAGTCGTGAATTTGGATAAGAGCACGATCGAGCGCGACAGTCGCCGGACGCACTTCCTGCTTCCGCAATGGACCGCCGAGCGCGCCGCGCTCACGATATTGGCCGGCGTTGAACGAAACCGCGCGATGATTGTGTTTCCGTGGATCGCACACGTCATCTGGTTTCTGCACAAGGTACTGCCAGGACTGATCTACTGGATCAGCCTGCAGCGGTTCCGAGTCTTCCGAAGGATGCGCGACGCCTACATCGCGGCTCACTGAGGCCGGAGTATTGGGCAGCGCCTAGTCACCACCCCGCGTCGAGGCAGCGTCGGCCTGGTGGGTCGCGGTCGATAGAGCGAGCCCCCCGCGTTCGGCGCCAGGCCGAACGCCAGCTATTGGCGCATAGCGGTCATTGGGCCTCGGCGCCGCCAAGGGCAACGTTCCACCCATTCTCCCCGTTCGGAATGGCAGCTATCGGGCAAGAAGCCAGCGCAACTTATGGCGCTTTGCCGACCGCGCTTGCTGCTCTCAGCCCTTCATCCAGGGTTTTGACTTTCCCGAGGCTAGGGCGGCCGTCTGCTGGCGCTGGAACTTGCCGCCACGCGGTGGCTTGGGCCTGGCGTTGGTGGCCGCGCGCTTCAGGCGAAGCGCGCGCTGGATCGGCGTCTCAGCGGCGACGTTGGGCGGTTCGCTCATCGGCATGTCTTACCACGCATTCCGCCCGAGCGCCGAAACGCAGCGCGGCAGCCGGCATGTTGGCAATCCGCGACTCCCATCGCACGCTCGGGCGACGCCAGTCCCTGAAGTTGCGGTCCGCGCAAAACAAAAGGTGACCAACCGCCCGTTCGGGTGGTGGGCTACGACGGCTGGCGCGCCGTGCAGCAATCTGTGCTTCACCGCGACTTCCGCGATCCTCGCCGCGCTTGGCCTGCAGTTCGCCCTGTGGCGCGCCGGCGCCGTGGGCGAGTTGACCAGCAGCCACCGCGGCGCCTGAATGGCGGCATGAGCGACCTCTTGATCGGCACGCGCAAGGGCGCTTGGATCCTGCGCGATGAAGGCGGGCGGGCCGGCTGGCGGCTCGAGGGGCCGTTGTTTCTCGGCCAGATCATCAACCACTTCGTCGCCGATCCGCGCACACCCGACGTCTGGCTTGTGGCCGCCAAAACCGGCCACCTGGGCCCGACGGTGTTCCGCTCGACTGACGCTGGCGCGACCTGGGCCGAGGCGCGGCAGCCGCCCGCGTTCCCCAAAGCCGACGATCAGGCGACCGCGCGGGCGGTCAGCCACACATTCTGGCTGCAGCCCGGCCATGCCAGCGAGCCCGGCGTCTGGTGGGCGGGCGCCTCGCCGCCAGGCTTGTTCCGCAGCGAGGACAACGGCGAGACCTGGGAGAGCGTCGCCGGCTTCAACGAACACCCTATGTACCCGAAGTGGGCGCCGCCCGGCGAAGGCACGCCCGACGGGCCGCTCTTGAACCAGATCGTCATCGATCCGCGGGACGCCGCTCACATGTACATCGCCACCTCGACCGCCGGCGTGTTCGAGAGCCTCGACTGCGGCGCGTCGTGGGCGCCGCTGAACCAGGGGGTGGAGGCCAACTTTCTGCCCGACCCTAACCCGGAGTACGGCCAGGACGCGCACTTCATCGCGCTGGCGCCGACCCGGCCCGACCGGATCTGGCAGCAGAACCACTGCGGTATCTATCGCGTCGACCGTCCCGAGACGCGCTGGACCCGAATCGGCAAGGCGATGCCGCCAGAGGTCGGCGACGTCGGCTTCACCATCGTGCCGCATCCGCGCGACGCCGACACAGCTTGGGTGTTCCCGATGGACGGCACCGACGTTTGGCCGCGCGTCAGTCCAGGCGGCCGCCCAGCCGTCTACCGCACCACCGACGCCGGCGTCTCCTGGACGCGGCAGGACGGTGGCTTCCCCGCCGAGCAGGCTTGGCTGACAGTGAAGCGCCAAGCTTTCTGCGCCGACGAGGCGACCCCGCTCGGCCTCTATCTCGGCGCGACCAACGGCGAGGTGTGGGCGAGCGCCGACGAGGGCGAGAGCTGGCGGGAGATCGCCCGACGCCTGCCTGAGATCTACTCGCTGGCCGCGGCGCCGGCCGCATGATCCGCGTCCTGGTCCCTTCGCAGCTGCACGCCTACACCGGCGGCGCCTCGCGGCTGGAAGCGGCCGGTGCGGCGATCGCTGACGTGCTCGACGACCTCGACCGGCGCTTTCCCGGGCTGAAATTCCGCATCATCGACGAACAGGACCGGGTGCGCCCGCACATGCGGCTGTTCATCGGCAAGACGGCCGCGCGCGACATCCGCGCGCCTCTCCGCGACGGCGACGAGCTGCTGATCTTCGGCGCCCTGAGCGGCGGCTAGGCCGTGTACTCATAAGACGAGGCTGGCCGGGCTGCGTCATTGGTACGGACGGTGGGTCGACCCGCCGGCAAGTTGACTCTCCGAATGGGCGATATGGGTCGTTCGGTACCCATCAGGCGGGCCCGGCGAATGTCCGGTTTCTGGCAGTAAGCGGACGTCGGCTCATGGCGCATAGCTGACGCACATCGGCGGCGGTTCTGACCGCGACCACAGGCAGCGGTTCGCGCTAGGCTGCGGCGGCCAACCGGAACGAAAGGCGCCCCACATAATGAACGTGTTCTTTGCCGGGCTCGCGACCGAGAGCAACTCATTCTCGTCGATCCCGACGGCGGAAGCCGCCTTTGCGCTAGGCGCGCGGCGCGGAGAGGCCGTGTTCGGCCAGCGGGGCATGTACGGGGAGATGGCGCGCTGCCTGCGGGAGCTGGTTGCGGCCGAGGGTGGGCGTGTATCGCCCGGACTGTTCGCCTTCGCCGAGCCCGGCGCCCCCACTGTCCAATCAGTCTATGAGCGGCTGCGGGACGCCTTGCTGGACGACCTTCGCGCGGCCGCGCCGGTCGACATCGTGATCCTCTTTCTGCACGGGGCGATGATCTCGCAGGCGTGCTGGGACTGCGAGGGCGAAATTCTGACGATGGTTCGCGACATCGTCGGGCCCTCTACGCCGGTAGGCGTCGTGCTCGACCCGCATGCGCATCTCACTGCGACCATGCTGGAGCAGGCGACCGTGCTCTGCTTCCAGAAGGAGTACCCGCACATCGATGGGTTGGCGCGGATCGCGGACGCCTGGAAGATCTGCCTCGCCGTGCTGCGCGGCCAGGCAGCCCCTGTCTGGGCCGTGCACGACTGCAAGATGGTCTCCTTCTGGCCGACCCAGAGCCAGCCCATGCGCGGCTTTGTCGATCGAATGCTCGAGCGCGAGGGCCAGGACGGCATCCTTTCCATCTCGTTCGTACACGGATTTCCATGGGGCGATACGCCAGTGACCGGCGCGAAGATGCTGGTCTATGCCGACGGCGACCGTGAAAAGGCGGCAGGTCTGGCGCGGTCGCTTGGCCAGGAGATCTGGGACCTCCGCCACGAGACCCAGATTCGTCAGCTTTCGCTCGAGGCGGCGCTGGAACGGATGGCGGCCGTCAACCTGGGACCGCTCGTCGTCGCAGACATTGCGGACAACGCAGGCGGCGGCGCGCCGGCCGACTCGACGTTCGTGGCGCGCGCGATTCTCGAGCGAGGTCTCACCGACGTCGGCATCGCGCTCTTCTACGATCCCCAGGCCGTGGCCTTCTGCCACGAGGTTGGGGTGGGAGCGGAGATCGACCTCAGGGTAGGCGGCAAGCTGGGGCCCGCGTCCGGGGATCCGCTCGATGTCCACGCGACGGTGCGCGGCCTGGCGAAGGACGCCACCCAGGTCGGGCTCTCGGGCCTGGTTGGACTCGGCAATGCGGCTTGGATCGAGGTCGCCGGCGTCCATTTCATCCTGGCCTCACAGAGAACGCAGTGCTTTCACCCGACCGCATTCACCGCGCTCGGACTCGATCCGACCACGCTGAGATCGGTTGTGGTCAAGTCCACCAACCACTTTCGCGCCGGCTTCGATCCGATCGCCACGGATGTCGTCTACGTCGACGCGCCAGGAGCCATCCGCTCGGACTTCGCCTCGATCCCCTACCGACGGTTCAAGGCGCCGTACTGGCCAAAGGTGGAGAACCCTTAAGCAGGCGGTCAGGCGAGAGTTCCGCCGAGATCGGGTCAGGGTCGCCGGATGATCGCGCGATGAGGTGCGCGGTAAGCTGAGCCAGCGCGGGCGACGTCTGGATGCCATATCCGCCCTGTCCGGCAAGCCAGAAGAAACCCTCCGTCCGCGGGTCGAACCCGCACACCGGCGTGCGATCTGGCGCGAAGGTGCGAAGCCCCGCCCAGCGATGCGAGATGCGGCGGATGGTCAGCGTCGTCGCCGTCTCGATGCGGTCGGCCGCGATCGCCACGTCGAGGTCCTCGGGTTGAGCGTCGCACGGCTCCGAGGCGGTCTCGTCGGCCGGCGAGATCAGCAGTCGTCCGGCCTCCGGCTTGAAATAGAAGCGCTCGCCGGCCTCGATGACCAGCGGCCAGTCCGCGAAGGCCGCATCAGGCCCGTCGACCACCGCGACCGTCCTCCGCTTCGGCGACAGTCCGATCGCGCCCAGTCTGGCAAGGCCTGCGACCTTGTCGGCCCAGGCGCCGGCGGCGTTGATCACGATCGGCGCGGCGAAGTCGCCCGCGCCGGTCTCGGCGACCCAGACGCCACGCTCGCGCCTGAGCCGCGCAACCCCGGCATTGACCACGACGCGCCCGCCGCGGCGACGCAGGCCCCGCAGGTAGCCCTGGTGCAAGGCGTCCACGTCGATATCCATCGCGCCGGCCTCATAGAGGCCCGCCGTCGACGCCTCGGATCTCAGGATGGGCACGCGCGCCCGGACCTCCTCGCCTGAAAGCCCGACGAATGCGCCGGTCGCCCGCTCCGCGGCCGCCAGCGCTTCGAGCGCCTCCAGTTCGGCCTCGCCGGCGATGAAGAGCGCGCCACGCGGACGGAGCAACGCCGTCTCGCTGAAGCCGTCCGGTGCGTCGGTCAGGAACGATCGGCTCGCACGGGTGAGCGCGCGCACCGCGGCGTTGCCGTAGGTCTCGGAGAACAGGGCCGCGGAACGGCCGGTGGCGTGAACGCCGGGCCGCTCCTCCTGCTCCAGCACGACGACCGCCCCGAGCGCCGCCAGCTCATAGCCGGCCGAGGCGCCCGCCGCGCCGGCGCCGATGACGAGAAAGTCCGCAGTAGTTGCCAACGACATGCCCCCGGCGTTGAGCCGGTCTCTTTGCACCGGCCGCGCCGGCGCGCAAAGTCGCGGCGCAACGAACGGTGCGAGGTAACCGCATGGCCGCTGAGACCCCGATCGCCGCGCCCGCCGGCAAAACCATCGACGAGCAGCTCGACGCGCTGTTCGCGCCGTGGAACCGCAGCGACGAACCGGGCCTGGCGATCGGCGTCGCCAAGGACGGTGCGGTCGTCTACCGGCGCGGCTTCGGCATGGCCAGCCTCGAGACCGCCGTCGCCAACACGCCCAAGACCCGAATGCGGATCGGCTCCACCAGCAAGCACTTCACCAGCCTGCTTGCGCTGCTGCTGGCCGAGGAGGGCAAGCTCGATCTCGACCAGCCCATCCGCACCTTCATCCCCGAACTCACGGGACCGGGCGGGGATCCAACCCCGCGCCAGCTGCTGCAACACCGCGGCGGCTCGCGCTGCTACCTCGACATCGGCTTCATCGGTCACGGCATGAGTGTGCCGCCGCTTGGCCGGGCGCTCGCCGTTCAGGTCCGCCAGACCGGCCGCAACTTCGAGCCCGGTGCGGCGATGATCTACAACAACGGCGGCTACCACCTGGTCTCGATCGCCATCGAGCGGGTGGGCGGGGCGCCGTTCGAGGCGCAGCTGAAGCAGCGGCTGTTCGACGTCGTCGGCATGCCGGATACGGCGTCGATCCCGAGCGACCATGACATCACCGCGGGCGTCGCGACGATGCACATCCCCGGCCGCGACGGCCGCTGGCGCCGTGGGCTGTTCCCGTCCGACGAGGTGCGCGGCGAGGGTGCGATCGTCTCGACCGTCGACGACATGCTCCGCTGGATGGCCCACCTTCGCACCCGCGACCGCTTCGGATCAGACAAGACCTGGGCTGAGCTGACGGCGTTGCCGCGGTATTCCGATGGCTCGCTCGGCGTGTACGCGCTGGGCCTCATGCGCGACGAGTACCGGGGTCTGCCTATCTTGCACCACGCCGGCGGCGTCATGGGCGGCACGGCCCAGATGCTAGCCTTCCCCGAGCATGGGCTGGACGTCATCATTCTAGCCAATGGCGCAAGGGGCGCCGACGTAGTCCGCCTGGCCCAGCAAGTCGCCGACGTTGTGCTGGCTGATCATGTCGGACCTGAGACGCCGACGGTCGCGGCCGAGGAGTCCAAGTCGCTCCTCGGAGACTACTGGTCGCCCGACAGCCGAATGATCTACAGTCTCGTCGACGAAGGCAGTGTCTTGAAACTCTCGATCGCCAAGTCGCCTGGCGGCGTCGCGCTCGTCCGCAAAGACGACGGCCTGCTGGTCTGTCCGGCCGGCGGCATCGGCGAAATAGCCCTCAGGGTGCGCGGCGAAGATCTCGAGGTCCGCTTTGGACCGGACACTCTGGTCTACCGACGGCTGACGGAGGGTTCAGGCGATGCGCAGGCGTTCGCGGCGGCGGCGCAGGGGCGCTACAGAAGCGACGACGCCGACACGCTCGCCACCATCGACCGGGCCGGCGAGGCGCTGACGCTCACCCTCAGCGATGGATTGGGACAGGTTAGCGCGCCCTTGATCGTGCTGTCGCCCACCGTCGGCTTTTCCAAGCCAAAGGGCGCGATGAACGTGTTCCGAGCCACACTCAGCCTCGACCTCGAGGGCGACCGGGCGTCTGGTTTTCAGCTGAGCACCTCGCGCACGCGCAATCTTGTGTTTCGACGGCTCTGATCCGGGTCCACCAGATTGGCGAGGGGACCGACAATCTGCGCCCAGATCGTCGGCAGGCTCGAAATCAGACTGCCAGAAAGCTGCCGTTCCCAACGGCGGAGAAGGGTCGAAA
>DATNIH010000097.1:0-4034 GCA_035604515.1 Caulobacteraceae bacterium
CGAACCTGACCAGCGTCAGCCCGATCCAGGCGGTCAGCCACCAGGAATTCCAGCTGCAAGGCGCGACGGATGTCATCGACCTCCTGAACACCCTGCCGCAGAACTTCCAGAACAACACGCAGGACTTCTCCAACACCACCAACCCGCTGACGGCGCCGGGCGGCATCTCCACCGCCGACCTTCGCGGCCTTGGCCCGCAGCGGACCCTGGTGCTGGTCAACGGCCGGCGCCTCGGCATCGGCGACCCGAACACCGGCGACCCGAACCCCGCCCCCGACCTCGACCAGATCCCGGTCTCCCTGATCGACCACGTCGAAGTCCTCACCGGCGGGGCCTCGGCGACGTACGGTTCGGACGCCGTGGCCGGCGTCGTCAACTTCATCATGAAGAAGGACTTCGAGGGCGTTCAGGTCGATGGCCAATACGGCGGCGACCAGCACAGCAACGGCAACACCGCCGTCCAACAAGCCATTACCAATTCCGGCGGCCACCCGGCGACGGGCGACAAGTGGGACGGCCAGAACACCGACTTCTCGGTGATCTTCGGCGCCAACGCCCCGGAC
Organism: Caulobacteraceae bacterium; assembly: GCA_035604515.1. GTDB lineage: Bacteria > Pseudomonadota > Alphaproteobacteria > Caulobacterales > Caulobacteraceae > Acaudatibacter. The sequence continues at coordinate 564 of DATNIH010000097.1, forward strand.
GGCAAGGGCAACGTCACCGGCTACTTCGAGTTCAAGAACGCCGACCCGGTCACGGAAGGCGATCGCGACTACTCGGGCTGCCTGCTGATTCTCGGCCCGCCGGACGCCTGCGCCAACTCGAGCAACTCGAACCTGTTCAAAGAGATCGCGCCGGTTCCTGGCACCGCATTCTCGGTGGTTGGATCGTCGTTCCTGCCCCGCCCGCAAGCGGGCTCGGTGCCGCCGGCGACCTTCAACTCCAGCCCCTACGAATTCCTCTCGCGGCAAGACACGCGTTACCTCGGCGGCTTCTTCGCCCACTACGACATCACCGACTGGGCGCAGCCGTACGCCGAGTTCTCGTTCATGAACGACCGCTCGGAATCGCAGATCGCGCCCTCGGCCCTGTTCCAGGGCGGCGGCCTGGCGGCCGGCGCCAACGGCGGCTACTTCGTCAACTGCGGCAACCCGCTGCTCAGCGCGCAAGAGAGTGGCGCGCTGGGTTGTACGGCGGCGCAGATCACCGGCGTTCAGACCGATCCGGCCAACCAGATCGATCTCCAGATCGGCCGCCGCAACATCGAAGGCGGCGGACGTAACTCGACCTACGAGCACAACAACTACCGCATCGTGATCGGGATGAAGGGCGACTTCGCCGACGCCTGGCACTACGACGCCTATGGTTCGTACTACTACACGAGCCTGTTCAACTCGAATAACAACTACCTCAGCCTGGCCGGTATCCAGGATGCGCTGCTGGTGGGCGGCACGGCGGCTGCGCCGGTCTGCCTCAGCGGCAACGCGACCTGCATTCCCTACAACATCTTCAACCAGGGCGGCGTCACGCCGGCGCAGGTCGCCTCGCTCAACGAGAGCGGCACCTCGCATGGCGTCATTGAAGAGGAGATCTTCGAAGGCTTCGTCACCGGCGACCTCGGCAAGTACGGCGTCAAGTCGCCGTGGGCCGATGACGGCGTCGGCATCTCGATCGGCACCCAGCACCGCTGGGACCACCTGATCTTCAACCCCGACCAGGCCGAGCTGTCAGGCGACCTCTCCGGCTTCTCCGGCGCCTCGGTGCCGGTCAACAACGCGATCTCGGTGCAGGAAGAGTACTTCGAGACCCGCATCCCGATCGTCCAGAAGAAGCCCTTCTTCGAGGATCTGAGCCTCGAAGGCGGCTACCGCTACTCGGACTACTCGACCAGCGGCGCGGTCAGCACCTATAAGGTTGGCGGCGAGTGGGCGCCGACGTCGGACATCCGGCTCCGCGCCTCTTACGACCGCGCGATCCGGGCCGCGAGCATCCTGGAAGCGTTCACGCCGCAGTCGGTGACCAACACCAGCGTGGTCAACACTGACCCCTGCGCCCCAGTCGGCGCTACGCCGGCGACCGCGACCCTGGCCCAGTGCATGCGCACCGGCGTCACCGCGGCCGAGTACGGCAACGGCGGCACCACCGACAACATCCAGCAGTGCCCCGCGGGCCAGTGCGCGGTGCTGGAGGGCGGCAACCCCACCCTGTCGCCGGAGGTCTCCGACACCTACTCGATCGGCGCCACGGTGACGCCGAGCTTCCTGCACGGCTTCACCGGCAGCATCGACTACTTCGACATCACCATTAACGGTGAGATCGGCAACATTCCGCTGACCACGTCGCTGCAGAACTGCCTCAACACCGGCGATCCCACCTTCTGCGGCAACGTCGTGCGTAACCCGGTGGGCTTCCTGTTCGGCACCACCATCGCCGGCGGCGGCTACATCAAAGGCCTCAACCAGAACGTGGCCGTCGCGCAGACCTCCGGCCTCGACTTCCAGGCTGACTATCGCCTGCCGCTCGAGGACGTTGGCGCCGCGGGCATGGGCTCGGTCTCGTTCCACTTCGTCGGCACCTACCTGCTGTCGAACAAGACCCAGCCGCTCAAGGGCACGCCGGAGTACGATTGCGCCGGTCTGTTCGGTCCGACCTGCGTCAGCGACAGCCCGACCTGGCGTCACCAGTTCCGGGTCACCTGGAACACGCCGTGGAACATCCTGGCCTCGCTGCAATGGCGCTACCTGAGCGGCACGACCCTGGATTCCAACTCGACGCAACCCGGGCTCGGCGGCCCAGGCCTGCCGGGCGGCTTCGACGCCTCCGACAACGCGCTGGCTTCCCGCAGCTACCTGGACCTCTCCGGCGCCTGGCGGGTCAACCAGACCCTGACGGTCCGGGCCGGGGTGAACAACATCCTCGACACCGATCCGCCGCTGGTCAGCCAGCCCATCTCGGGCACGGGCTCGCCGAACACCTATCCGACCTACGACCTGCTGGGCCGGCAGATCTTCATCTCCGCGACGGCCAAGTTCTAAGCCCGGGCGGAAGTCGAGACTGGAATGGGGCGGCTCGCGCAAGCGGGCCGCCCTTTTTCTTTGCCCGCGTCGCCGCCCGGACCTTGCGCAACCTTGCGTCGCGCCGGCAAACTCCCGCCGGGAAGGGGCGTCACATGCCAAAACGTACCAGACTGGCGGCCGCGGCCTTGGCGGCCGTCACGCTCGCCGCGCCAACGCTCGCCAACGCCGACTGCAAATTGCTGCTGCTCGCCGAGTTCAAGCTCGACCCGAAGAGCTATGCGCCGGTGGCCGACGGCGCCATCAACGCCCGTGCGATCAAGGTGCTGGTCGACTCCGGCGCCACCTTCAGCGGCGTATCCAGCTTCGCGGTCAACCGTCTTGGACTGCCGACGATCGAGATGGTGGGCATGCGCGCCTACGGCATCGGCGGCGATACCCAGGTGTTCCGCGCTCACATCAACGAGCTGAAGATCGGCTCTTACACCAAGACCGGCCTCGATCTCTTCGTATCCGGCGACGATAGCCGCGCCGGTCCGGCCGAACTCATCCTCGGCGAGGACGTGCTGTCGAAGGTCGACACCGAGTTCGACCTCGCCCACAACGCCATTCGGCTGTTCGAGCCGAAGGGCTGCACCGCGCCACAGCTGGTCTACTGGGGCGCCGCCTACTCGCAAGCCGACCTGCTGACCTGGGATCCGGAGCAGCCGGCAATCCAGACCCATGCCTACATCAACGGCAAGCAGATCCTGGCCGAGCTCGACAGCGGCGCTGAGCAGTCCGTCGTGGATGCAACCGCCGCCGACGCCGACGGCGTCTCGCGTCCGCCGACGGCGGCCGGCGCCGAGACGATACACGGGATGGGCCGCGAGGCGGTGCAGAGCTGGACTGGCCGGTTCGACAGCTTCGCGATCGGCGACGAAAAGATCTCGCACGTGAGCGTCCAGGTGCTCCCCTTCACGCACGGCATGACCTACACCGAGACCGGCGATCACACGCCGCGCCAGCTGGCGAACACGCCGTCGATGTTCATCGGCGACGATTTCCTGCACTCGCACCGGGTGTTCATCGACAACCAGGACCACCTGATCCTGTTCAGCTACCAGGGCGGCCCGGTCTTCAACACGCCGCCGCCGGCGGCGGCGAAATAGCGAGAATGGT
>DATNIH010000098.1:0-2858 GCA_035604515.1 Caulobacteraceae bacterium
GTCCGGATCGTCCGGATCGTGCGCGGTGACCATGTGCAGGCCGGGCGCGAGGCGCTGGGCCTCCGGGTGGCCATGGCCGAGGCCGCGCACGAACACCGCGCCGTCGCGGTCCGCCAGCACCAGGTTGAAGCTGCGCCAGGCGCCGGCGTCGAGGCCGGCGAGGCCGGCGGCGGCCGCCTCGGCGGAGCGGTGTTTCAGCGCGAGCAGCGGCAGTTCGCCGCGGCTGCGCTTGCCGGGCGCGGGCCCGAGGGTACCCCGCCGGTTGAGCGCCGCCGCCACCAGCCCGTGTCGGTTGAGGCCCATCCAGGTTCCGCTGCCCGACCGGTCGCGCCCGGCGATCAGTTCCGGCCGGTCGGGCCAATGCGAAGCGGGCGGGTCCCAGGGCCGGTCCAGCCGTTCGTCGCGGTTGGCAGCGAGGACGAGCGGCCAAGCGTGACCGGGGCGGATCAGCAGGACGGCGGTGCACATTGGATGGGTGGCTTACGCCCGGCCGGCGGGGCTGCCAAGCGGTCGAACGTCTGGCGATGCGCCTCGGTCAGCGCAGCGCGAAGCTGCGGCCGATCATCTGGCGGTGCACCTGGTTCGTCCCCTCCCAGATCTGCGTGATCTTGGCGTCGCGCATCAGCCGCTCCACCCGGTACTCCGCGCAATAGCCGTAGCCGCCATGCATCTGCACCGCCTCCGTCGTCATGCGCATCGCCAGGTCGGACGCGCGCAGCTTCAGCATGCTCGCTTCCAGCCCGAATTCGCCGTCCCCCGCCTCGACCAGCGCCGCGACGTGGTCGAGCCACGCTTCGATCAGCGCGAGTTCCGTCGCCAGGTCCGCCAGGGTGAACTGGTTGCCTTGGAAGTCGATGACGCGCCGGCCGGACTGCCGCCGCGCGTTCATGTAGGCGACCATGTCCTCGAACGCCGCCTGGGCGATGCCCAGCGCGTGCGCGGCGATCGAGGGCCGCGACCTGTTCAGCGAAGCCAGCAGAATCCGCAACCCCTCGCCCGGCGCGCCGAGCAGGTTGGCGCGCGGGATTCGGCAGCCTTCAAAGGCGATGGCGGCGGTGGAGGAGGCGCGATGGCCCATCTTCTCCTCGGTGCGCAGCACGCGGAAGCCGGGCGTTCCCTTCTCCAGGATCACCGCCGAGATGGCGGCGCGCGGGCTGTCGATCTCCGACCACTTGCCGAACACCAGCAGCAGGTCGGCGACGTCGCCGTTGGTGATGAACTGCTTGCCGCCGTCCAGCACGATGTGGTCGCCATCCGGGGCAAGGCGCGTGCGCATCGCGGTGGCGTCCGACCCCGCCTCGGGCTCGGTGATCGCCAGCGCGCCCAGGCCGCCCGCGGCGATGCGGGGCAGCAGGCGCCGCCTCTGCTCCTCGGTTCCGAAGTCGATCAGCGGCTTCATGCCATGGAAGGTGGTGGCATAGACGATAGCGGTGGAGGCGCAGGCGGCGGCGATCGCCTGCACCGCGGCGAGGTAGAGCCGATAGCGCATCGGCGCCCCGCCGTACGCCGCCGGCACGAACAGCGCGTTCAGGCCGAGCTCGTTGATCGCCCGCACATTGTCCCAGGGGAAGGCGCCGGCACGGTCCAGCCCGGCGGCGCGCGGGGCGATCGCCTCGTTCGCCAGGCGCCGCACCTGCGTGAGGACAAGAAGTTCCTCCTCGTTCCAGTTCCGGCGCTGTTCCAGCCGGTCGAACACCGTGTTCATTGGTTGATCGACTGGCCCCCGTCCAGGTAGATCGTTTCGCCGGCAAGCAGCGGCGTGGCGGATTCCATCAGCCCGGCGACGACGCGCGCCACCTCCTCCGGCCGGCCGGGGCGGCCGACCGGGATGCGCTGGGCAAGCCAGGCGCGCACCTTTTCCTGCGCCAGGTAGTCGCGGTTCAGGTCGGTTTCGACGTAGCCCGGGGCGACGTTGAACACGAGAATGCCGTCCTTGGCCCATTCCACCGCGAGGCAGCGGGTGATGGCGCCGACCGCCGCCTTGGAGGCGCAGTAGGCGACGCTGCCTGGGATGCCCAGCCGGTCCCAGTACGAGCCGATATTGACGATGGTGCCGCCGCCGGCGGCGCGCAGGTGCGGGTAAGCCTCGCGGCAGGCGACCAGCACCGCGGTGGCGTTCAGCCGCATGGTCGCCTCCCACGACTCGGTGGGCAGGCGGGCCGAGGCGACGGCACTGTGCGCGCCGGCACAGTTCACCAGCCCGCCCAGCGGGCCGGCCGACGCCACCTCGGCCAGCGCGGCCCGCAGCGTGGCCTCGTCGGTCACGTCGCAGGCGATGCCGCGGCCGGCCGGCGTGCTGCCGCGGCGCGACAGGCCGACCACGCGATGCCCGCGCGCCGCGAGTTCCACCGCGATGGCGGCGCCGATACCGCGGCTCGCGCCGGTGACGAGGATCTGTGCCTCACGACGCAACGGGCTGTCGGTCATCCCGCGTCCTCCGCCGGCCGGGCTACTGGCTAACTTGCCCACCCGACAAAGGCCATTCACAGGATACGACGCGCTACGAGTCAACGTGTCGATGGCCGCAAGCGCCTGGCGCCGATCGGTCGTCACGGGCTCGATCGGCTCGGCGAGATGCTTCATGAGCAGTCTGTCGCGGCGGCAGGGAACCTCCGGATGGCTGTCGAGAAGATATTGCAGCTAGGTCGTTGCGGAACGCGGCGTGGCGCCCACGAGGAGCAACTGGGACTCCGCGAGACGCGCAATTTCCTTCTGCTGCCTAGTACCTCGTCACAGTGAATTTGACTGGTTGAACGAAGCGGGAACGATTCTCTGAATACCCGCACCCCGAGACGCCTTTGGGTCGCGCCGGCGCCTTCCAGGGCGTCGATTTCAAAGAGTCAAATTCACTGTGACGA
>DATNIH010000099.1:0-3125 GCA_035604515.1 Caulobacteraceae bacterium
CCGCTCCAGGCGCGTCGCCTGCGACGGCGTCGGCGGCGCGCTCGGCCATCCGCGCGTCTGGCTGGAGATGGGCGAGGCGAACTTCGTCGAATGCCTCTACTGCGACCGCCGCTTCGTGCTGGCGCCTGACCACGAGGTCGATGAGAGTGAGCTCGTGGCGCCCGGGGTCTACGAGGGCTCGCACGGACACTGAGCGCATCGGCCAGGCTCAGCCTGCCGCAGGCAGGAAGATTTAACGCGGAGGTCGCAGAGGAGGCGCAGGAGACGCGGAGCGTCTCGGTCCCTCCGCGATCTTCGCGCCTTCTCTGCGACCTCCGCGTTCAAACTCTAAGGGCGTCTGCGGCGCGCGCCAATCTCGACGCAGATCAACGTCAGCAGCGACGTCCCGAGGGCGTGACCCCGGCCGCTCCCGCGCCTATCTTGCCGGCATGACCGAGACGCTCGACGCCGCGCCGCAGACCCTGGATCAGATCCCCCGCGAGCCGACCCAGGATGGGCCGGCGGTGCGGCTCTATATCGTCGACGGGTCGGGCTTCATCTTCCGCGCCTTCCACGCGCTGCCGCCGCTGACGCGCAAGTCGGACGGTCTGCCGGTCGGCGCGGTGGCCGGCTTCTGCAACATGCTGTGGAAGCTGCTGGTCGACATGAAGGCCGCGCCCGACGCGCCGACCCACCTGGCCGTGGTGTTCGACAAGTCCGAGATCACCTTCCGCAACCAGCTCTACCCCGACTACAAGGCGCACCGCCCGCCGCCGCCCGAGGACCTGGTTCCGCAGTTCCCGCTGATGCGCGAGGCGACCAAGGCGTTCGGCGTGCCGTGCCTGGAGCTGGGCGGCTACGAGGCCGACGACATCATCGCCGCCTACGCCTGCAAGGTGCGCGACGGCGGCGGCGAGGTGGTGATCGTCTCCTCCGACAAGGACCTGATGCAGCTGGTCGGCGACCGGGTGACGATGCTGGACACGATGAAGAACGTGCGCATCGGCCTGCCGGAGGTGTTCGACAAGTTCGGCGTCACCCCGGACAAGGTCGTCGACGTGCAGGCCCTGTGCGGCGATTCCGTCGATAACGTGCCGGGCGCGCCGGGCATCGGCGTCAAGACCGCCTCGGCCCTGATCACCGAATACGGCGACCTCGATACGCTGCTGGCGAGGGCCAGCGAGATCAAGCAGGACAAGCGCCGCCAGACCCTGATCGACTTCGCCGATCAGATCCGGCTGTCGCGACAGCTGGTGCAGCTCGATTGCGACACGCCGCTGCCGCAGCCGATCGGCGAACTGGCGGTCGAGGAGCCCGACGCCGAGGTGCTGGCCGAGTTCCTGGAGCGGATGGAGTTCCGCACCCTCGCCCGCCGGGTGGTCGAATCGAGATCCGGCGGCGCGCCGGCGCCCGCGCCGAAGCGGGCGGAGCCTGAAGCGCAGGGGCCGATCGACACCACGCTCTACGCCTGCGTCCGCGACCTGCCTTCGCTCGACGCCTGGATCGCCAAGGCGCGCGCCGTGGGGATGGTGGCGTTCGACGCCGAGACCGACGGTCCCTCGTCGGCCGCCTCGGACCTCGTCGGGGTCTCGCTGGCGGTGGCGCCGGGCGAGGCCTGCTACGTCCCGCTCGGCCACAGCGCCGCCGAGGGGCTGGCGCTGGAGACGCTGGCCGACCTCGACCAGATCCCGATGGCCACGGCGCTGGAGCGGCTGAAGGCGCTGCTGGAAGACCCCGGCGTGCTGAAGATCGGCCACAACGTCAAATACGAGATCGCGGTCTTCTCCCAGCTCGGCATCGCCGTCGGGCCGATCGAAGACACCATGCTGATCTCCTACGCGCTGGAGGGCGGCGCGCACGAACACGGCATGGAGCACCTGGCGCAGTTGTGGCTGAGCCACCAGCCGATCAGCCTCAAGTCGGTGACCGGAACCGGCAAGCAGGCCAAGAACTTCCGCCACGTGGAGCTGTCGGCCGCCACCTGCTACGCCGCCGAGGACGCCGACATCACCCTGCGGCTCTACCGGCTGCTGCGCCCGCGCCTGGCCCGCGAGGGGCTGCTCACCGTCTACGAGACGCTGGAGCGGCCGCTGCCGGCGGTGCTGGCGCAGATGGAGCTGGCCGGGGTCAAGATCGATCCGGACCAGCTGCGGCGGCTCTCCAACGACTTCTCCCAGCGCATGGCCGACTACGAGACCGAGGCGACCGAGCTGGTCGGCCGCCCGTTCAACCTCGGCAGCCCCAAGCAGATCGGCGACGTGCTGTTCGGCGAGATGGGCCTGCCCGGCGGCAAGAAGACCGCCACCGGGGTCTGGTCGACCGACGCGTCGGTGCTGGAGACCCTCGCCGTCGAGGGCCACCGGCTGCCGCGGCTGCTGCTGGAGTGGCGCCAACTCTCCAAGCTGAAGGGCACCTACACCGACGCGCTGGCGCAGGCCGTCGCGCCGAAGACCGGGCGCATCCACACCTCGTTCGCGCTGGCTTCGACCACCACCGGCCGGATCTCGTCGAACGACCCCAACCTGCAGAACATCCCGGTGCGCACCGAAGAGGGGCGCAAGATCCGCAAGGCGTTCGTCGCCGAGCCGGGAAATGTGCTGATCAGCGCCGACTACAGCCAGATCGAGCTGCGGCTCGTCGCCCACATCGGCGACATCCCGCAGCTGAAGCGCGCGTTTCTCGACGGCCTCGACATCCACGCCTCCACCGCCTCGGAGATGTTCGGCGTGCCGGTGCAGGGCATGCCGGCGGAGACCCGGCGGCGGGCCAAGGCGATCAACTTCGGCATCATCTACGGCATCTCGGCGTTCGGCCTCGCCAACCAGCTGTCGATCCCGCAGGACGAAGCTGGGGCCTACATCAAGACCTACTTCGAGCGCTTCCCCGGGGTGCGGGCCTACATGGAGCGCATGCGCCATACCGTGCGCGCGCAGGGCTATGTGACGAACCTGTTCGGCCGCAAGATCCACATCCCGGCCGCCACCTCCAAGTCGATCCACGATCGCCAGTTCGCCGAACGCGCGGCGATCAACGCGCCGATCCAGGGCGCGGCGGCCGACGTGATCCGCCGGGCGATGATCCGTATGCCGGCGGCGCTGCAGGCCGAAGGGCTGCGGGCGCGGATGCTGCTGCAGGTGCACGACGAA
>DATNIH010000100.1:0-28137 GCA_035604515.1 Caulobacteraceae bacterium
CGGCTGACCTCGTAGGCGAAGTCGACGTGGCCGGGCGTGTCCATCAGGTTGAGCACATAGTCCTCGCCGTCGTCGGCGCGGTACTCCAGCCGCACGGTCTGGGCCTTGATGGTGATGCCGCGCTCGCGCTCCAGCTCCATAGAGTCCAGCACCTGCTCCTTCATCTCCCGCGCGGTCAGCGTGCCGGTCTCCTGGATCAGGCGATCCGAGAGCGTCGACTTGCCGTGGTCGATGTGGGCGACGATGGCGAAGTTGCGGATATGGCTGGGGGCGGTGGTCATGGGAGCGGCGGCGTATAGACGAATTCGCGCCCACTCAGAACCCCTCCCCCTCGAGGGGAGGGGCAGGGGTGGGGGGCTCTCGACGCCGCGCCGGCGTCGGCGGTGCTGGGCTTGCCTGAAGCAGCCCCCCCCCCCCTGACCCCCTCCCCTCCAGGGGGAGGGGGAACGCGTTAACCTTTCCGCCTAAATCCCGACGAACACTTGCGATTATTCTACGCCGCACTCCGGAGTGATTCGCTATGCATCGCCGTTCGTTGATCGCCGCAGGGCTCGCCGCCGTCGCGGGGCCTGCGCTCGCCCAGGACCAGGGGGGTGACAACCGGCGCACCGATCAGGGCGGCGACGGCGCCTATTACCGCGACGACAACGGCGATCGCCACGACTACGGCCCGCGCGACCGCCACCCCGAGCCCTATACGCGCGACGAAATCTACCACAACGTCTCGGACTTCTTCGGCGTCACCGCCGAGAACGCCGGCGGGCTGATCGAGAAGCTGTTCCACGAGAACGGCAGCCCCACCGCCTACATCGCCGGCCAGGAGGGCTCGGGCGCGTTCTTCTTCGGCCTGCGCTACGGCAAGGGGCTGATGTACATGAAGGATCGCCCGCACCTGCCGATCTTCTGGCAGGGCCCGACCGGCGGCTTCGACTTCGGCGGCAACGCCAGCCGCGTCTTCACCCTCTGCTACGATCTCGAATACCCCGACGCGATCTTCCGCCGCTTCCCCGGCGTCGAGGGCTCCGCCTATCTGGTCGGGGGCCTGGGGGTGAACTACCAGCGCGCCGACGGGATTACCCTTGCGCCGGTGAGGGCCGGCGTGGGCCTGCGGCTGGGGGCGAGCCTCGGCTACCTGGCCTACTCGAGACAGCGCAACATCATCCCGCTCTAGAGTCCCGGCCCCGCGCCCCCTCCGTCAGCCCGCTTCGCGGTCTGCCACCTCCCCCGCGTCGCTTCGCTATGAGGTGGAGGAGCAAATCGCGCTTACCTAGCTCCTCCACCGTGAGCGCAGCGACACGGGGGAGGTGGCGCGGCGCGCTGCAAGCGCGACGTGACGGAGGGGGCGCGGGGCCAGGGCGCTAGCGCGCCTCGAACGCGTAGCTCAGTGTCGCCGTCCCGTTGGCCGGCAGCACCACGCGCCAGACGTCGTCGCCGTTCTTCAGCCCGTGCGGGCTCGACTCCGCCACCACCCGAAACCCTTCGCGCGCCGGCGACTGGCGCAGCTCGAAGGTCACCGGCGACGGCTTGGCGTTGGTCAGGGTGAACTGCAGCCCCAGGCGCTGGCGGCGCGCAGAACCTGACCCCACCGTCTGGTCCGACACCACGCCGCCCTGCGCCTCCACGTCCGAGGCCGCGCCGGCTTCCAGCTCGAACTCCTCGTTCATTGGCACGTCGCGCACGCCGTGCTCGCCGACGTAGAGTTCGCGTCCCCCCTGCGGCTGGCGGATCGAGACCATGCCGGCCGGCAGGGCCAGGCCAAGGCCGTCCGCGGTCTTGTTCTGGAAGCGCAGCACCACCGTGGCCGGGTTTGGCGCCGGCTGGCCGCGCCCGACGTAGGCTGCCTCGCGCACCACATAGAGCGTCTCGAACTTCACCCCGCTCTGGTGCAGGAAGCGGATCTGCTTGGTCTGCATCGCCGCCACCGTGGTCGGCTCGACCAGGGAGTAGAGCTTGTAATCGCCGAGGTTGGTCTGCACCGCGCGCCGCGCCTCGGACTTCATCACCCCGCCGAACGCCGCCACCGCCGCCGGCGCCTCCGGCGGCGGCGCGGGCATCACGGTCGTCACCTCGTCCTGCAGCCGGCCCTCTGCCTCGCGGCGGATGAAGTCGGAGGTCGTGCCCATCGGCCAGCACTCGCTCTCCACCTGCTTCGGCGCGATGTCCGGCAGATCGGGCGGCAGGCGGGCCAGGGCGCCGGCGACCACCGAGGTCGGCGCGTTGGCGAAGCTGGCGCCGCTGCGGTTGGAGAGCGTGAGCCAGCCGGTCAGGTCGAGCGTGGTTCCATCGGGGCTGAGCCGGGCGACATAGTCCGCCGACCAGTCGATCCGCACCGCCAGGTAGCTCAGCGTCAGGGTGTAGCGGCCGGCGTGCGGCGCATCGACGATCACCGACAGGGTGGGGCGGTCGGCCAGGCCCGGCGGCAGGTGGTCGAACACCAGCGCCTGCGGCCCGGTCCCGCAGTTCAGCGCCTCGACGCCGCCGCGGGTCACCGCCACCACGCCGTCGGGGCCCGAGCGCAGCATCGCCGGCTCCTCGGTGACCTTGCCGGTCTTGGGGTTGGTGCGGCGGATGGTGACGCTCTGGCCGACCGACTTCTCGATCAGCGAGCCTGGGTCCAAGAGGTCGTAGTCGAAGTTGCGCTCCACCAGCCGCCCCGGCAGCCCGGTCAGCGCCGCGCTGGCCGGGATGATCGCATCGGCCACCCCTTCGAAACTGATCCGCGTCCGCCCAACCGGCAGCTCCACCGTCCGCGTCTCGGCGATCATCGCCAGCCCCGCCGTGTCCCCGCTCTCGCTGCGGAGCGATGCGGCGGTCGCCGCATGGTCGCGATAGACCGTGACCGCGACGGCGTCGGGGGCGTGGGACACCACGTCGGCGAAGGCGGGGGTCGATAGCATCAGGGCCAGCATGAACCCCCTCCCCCCTGCGGGGAGGGGGCAGGGGGTGGGGGTGCAAGCTCGGCGTTTGCCGAGAAAGCTGCCGGCCAACCCGGCCAGCATCCCGCCGACACCCCCACCCCCGACCCCTCCCCGCAAGGGGGAGGGGAGCCGTGCGTGCTTTGCCATCACCGGCCCCCTGACCTCAGCGCCTCACCACCCGGTCTCCACGGTGCTGGTCAGCACCGTCTGGCCGTTGGCGGGCACGGGCACGGACCAGCCCAGGGTGTAGGCGTCGATCTTGCGGCTCGGCAGGCTCTCGTCGACCACCTTGGTGTCGCGGCCCCAGTAGCCGCTCTGGCGGATCTCCACCGTCACCGCCTCGCTCTTGGCGTTGCGGATCACGTAGCTCATCGCGTAGCGCGTGCGCTTATCGGAGACCCGGGTCTGAGCGGTCAGGGTCGGCTGCACGGTGACGTCGAACGCTTCGCCCATCTTCAGCAGCAGCTCCGAGCCCTGCGGCACATGGCCGATCGGCGCCTCGCCGACGAACTTGGGCGAGCCGTCGGCGTCGCGCTGGTAGATCCGCACCGTCCCGGCCGGCAGGCCGGCGCCCAGGCCGCCGCCGGTGGAGTTGGTGAAGTCGACGCCGACCACCGCGTGCGCCGGCTCGCTGGCGCTGACCAGGTCCTCGGCGTTCCACTGGTAGACCCGGTGGGCGGTGACGCCCTGCGCGTCGAGGAAGCTGACCTGCTTGGTCTGGCTGGGCTGGATCGTGGTCCGCTCGGGCAGCGAGTAGATGTAGAAGTCGCCCAGCGCCTTGCCCGGCCCGGTGTTGGTCTCGGCGCCCGCGGCGGTGACGCCCTCCGTACCGTTGTCTTCTCCGCCGACTTCATTGCCGGCGACCTGCACGTTGCCGGCCACCAGCTTGGTGTCGGCGTCGACGAACGGCGTGCCCGACTGGTTGGTCAGCGTCACCCAGCCCTGCAGGTCCAGCTTGCCGTTGGGCTGGTCGAACAGCGCGACGTAGTCGGCCTTCCACGACAGGCCGGTGGTCAGGTAGCTGAGCTTGGCCAGGCGCGCCCCGGCGTGGTCGCTGTCGACCGTGACCGACAGAGTCGGCTGGGCGCGCAGGTTCTCCGGCACCTTGTCGAAGATCACCCGCGTCGGCACGCCGTCGTCGCGCAGCACCTCGATGCGATCGCCGATCTTCAGCACCACGCCCTCGTTGGCGGCGAGCACGGTGGCGACCTCGGTCACCTGCGCGCCGGTGCCGGGGTTGGTGCGCACGATGGTCACCTGCTGGCCGACCGCCTTCTCCATCAGCTTGGAGGGGGTGAGCAGGTCGTAGTCGAAGTTCTGCTCGACGATGTCGACGCCGTCGGCGGTGAGCGAGACCGTCTCGGGGCGGATGGCGGAGGAGACGTCCTTGAACTCCAGCCGCTGGCGGCCCTGGGCGATGTCCAGCTGCCGCGCGTCCTGCACCAGGGCGAGGTCGGCGTTGTAAATGGTGACCTCGAGCCCCGGCTGGTCGGCTCCCCTGGCGACACCCACAGCCAGACCGAGCGCCACGCCCGCCAGAAGCATCTTCCGCAGCATCACGCCGCCTCCGCTTGTTTGACCCGGACGCTCTCACGCGCCCTACTCCAAGTCGATACGGCCGCGTTTGCGAAACGGGGTTGAGCGCCCCCCCTCCCACTTGAGGGGAGGGGGTCGGGGGGTGGGGGGCTCTATCCGGAGCGGTCGCGGTCGGCGCAAGCCTGTCGGCAGCGAGCGGATGTCAGCAGCCCCCCATCCCCGGCCCTTCCCCTCAAGGGGGAAGGGAGGTCAGTCCTTGCACTGCAGCAGCCGCGACCACACCCACTTGGTTCCGATCACGCTCTGCGCCTCGTCGAGCCGCCACCGGCCGGCAATGTAGCGGAAGGTGAAGTGCAGCTCGTGCGCGGCGCCGAGGCTGTCGAACTTGGCGACCACTTCTTGCGCGTCGGCGGTCGCGCCTGGCGCCACGGTCACGTCGGCGCGCTGGAGGTCGTACTCCTGGCCGTCGAACCAGATGCTGAAATCGAGCCCGCACGGCACGTCCGTGCCAGCCGCCTTGCGCGCGGCCGCCTCCAGCGCCAGGAGCCGCGGCGAGAGGATCGCGTCGTCGGAGGGTTCATACCCCTTGCCGGTGGCGTTGGCCGTGACGAGGCGCTGGTAGATGCCGCGCACGATCTGCGTGGGCGATGGTGTCGCCGCCTGCGCGGCCGTTGCTGCAATGAAGGCGAGTGTCATCGCCAAAACGGCTCCGCGGGTCATGACACGCCTCCCGCCTAAGAGACTTTCATGCCGCCCGGCGCGAGTCGAGTTCCAGCCCAACTCTCGGACGGAGCGCAATCTCCCTTCCCCCTTGCGGGGAAGGGTCGGGGATGGGGGTGCCAGCTCGGCGTGGGCCGCTTTGACCTCTCGCAGCCCTCACACCGAATATCCAGCTTGCACCCCCACCCCTGACCCCTCCCCGCAAGGGGGAGGGGAACCGTGCGATCGCTCTTCGTGTGAGCGTGCGGCGACGTCCGGAGAGCCGTTGGCAGGTCAGGCGCGCAGTGTGGCCCCCGCCGACTTCGCGGCCGCGGCGACGATCTTCGCCGACAGCGCCTCGATCTCGGCGTCGGCCAGCGTCTTCTCTCGCGGCTGGATGGTCACCTCGACGGCGACCGACTTCTTCCCCTCGGCCACGCCCGCGCTCTCGTAGACGTCGAACACTCGCACGCCGGCGATCAGCACCCGGTCGGCTGACTGCACGGCGCGCACGATGTCGCTGGCCGGCGTGTCGCGCCCCACGACGAAGGCGAAGTCGCGGCTGAGCGGCATCAGCGGCGAGAGCGTCAGCGCCGGCTTGGTCTTCACCGCCTTCTTCTTCGGCTCCGGGATGGCCTCGACCCAGATCTCGAACGCGTAGATCGGCCCGGCGACGTCCAGCGCCGCCAGCGCCTTGGGGTGGATCTCGCCGAACTCGGCCAGCACCGCCTTAGGCCCCAGCTGCAGCCGCGCCGCCCGGCCCGGCCGCCACCAGGGCGCGGTGTCGTTCTGCGCCACCTGCAGGTTGGCCACTGGCGCGCCGAGTTCGTCCAGCAGCGCCAGCAGGTCGGCCTTGATGGCGAAGACGTCCTCGTCCGCGCCCCCGGAATCTGTCTTGCGATCCCAGCGCCGCGGGCCGTGCGGGGCCAGGATCGCGGTGATGGCGGTGCGCTCGTCGCCCGGCTCGGTCCCGGCGAACACCGGGCCGATCTCGAACAGGGCGCAGTCGGGGAAGCCGCGCCGGGCGTTGCGGCCGGCCGCCTCGATCAGGCTGGGCAGCCCCGAGGGGCGCATGCAGTCGAGTTCGGGGCTGATCGGGTTGGCCAGCACCAACGTCTCGGCGCCGCCGCCGAACAGCTTCGCCGCCGCCTGTGAGACGAACGAGAACGTCAGCGCCTCGGCGTAGCCCGCCGCCGCCAGCGCCCGTCGCGCGGCGCGCAGGCGGGTCTGGCGCAGGGTGAGCACGCCGCTGGCGGGCCTCGCCATCGGCGGCAACGGCTCGGCCGGCAGCGCATCGTAGCCGGCGATGCGCGCCACTTCCTCGACCAGGTCGGCCCGGCCCTCGACGTCACGCCGCCACGTCGGCGGGCGCACGTGGGTGCCTTCGATGACGAACCCGAGCGTCTCCAGGATCGACCGTATGCGCGAGTTCGGCAAGGACATGCCGGCCAGGCGTTCGACGTAGCCGGGGTCCCAGGCGATCGCCGGTGGCGGCGCGGGGATCTTGCCGGCGACGAGGATTTCGGACGGCTCGCCGCCGCACATCTCCAGGATCAGCTGCGCCGCCAGCTCCAGCCCCGGAACCACGAAGCCCGGATCGACTCCGCGGGCGAAGCGGTACTGCGCGTCCGACACCAGCGCCAGGTCGCGGCCGGTCTGGGCGGTGCGGATCGGGTCGAACCAGGCGCTCTCAATGAACACCTCGGTGGTCTCCAGCCGCGAGCCGGTGCTCTCGCCGCCCATCACCCCGCCCAGCCCGATCGCACCCGAGCCGTCGGCGATCACGCACATCTCGCTCGTCGCTTCGTAGGTCTTGCCGTCCAGCGCCGCGACCTGCTCGCCACCCTTGCCCAGCCGCGCCTCGACAAAGCCGCCGCTGATCTTGGCCGCGTCGTAGACGTGCAGCGGCCGCGCGCGGTCGTAGGCGAGGAAGTTGGTCACATCGACCAGGGCGTTGATGGGCCTGAGGCCGATCGCGCGCAGCAGGTCCTGCATCCAGGCCGGCGAGGGCCCATTCTTCAGCCCACGGATCACCCGGCCGGCGAAGGCGGGGCAGGCGTCCGATCCGTCGACCCGGATGTCGATCGGGCAGGGGAACTTGCCCGGAACCGGCGCCACCGACAGGTCCTTCAGCTCACCCAGCCCGGCCGCCGCCAGGTCGCGGGCGATGCCGGCGACGCCCAGCCAGTCTGACCGGTTCGGCGTCACCTCGAAGTCGATCACCGCCTCCAGCCCCATCGCTTCGGCCGCCGGCGTCCCCACCGGCGCCTCGGCGAGCTCGAGGATGCCGTCCGATTCCTCGGCCGTCTGCAGCTCGGCGGCCGAGCACAGCATGCCGTTGGAGACCACGCCGCGCACCGGCCGCGGCTCCAGGGTGATGCCGCTGCCCGGGATGTAGGTCCCGATCGGCGCGTAGACGGTGAAGAGCCCCGCCCGCGCATTCGGCGCGCCGCAGACGATCTCCTTCATCCCGTCCCTGGTCTCGACCTGACAGACCCGCAGCCGGTCGGCGTTGGGGTGCTGCCCGGCCTCGACCACGCGCGCCACCGAGAACGCAGAGAGCTTCGCGCCGGGGTCCTCGACGTGCTCCACCTCGAGCCCCGCCATAGTCATCGCCTCGGCCACCTCGGCCACGGTGGCGTCGGTGTCGAGGTGGGATTTCAGCCAGGAAAGCGTGAATTTCATCGAGCGTCGCCCAAGAAAGAACATTGAACCGCGGAGATACGCGGAGCGCCCGGCGCCTCCAGCGCTCTCCCCGCGACAGCGGGGCCAAGCTTGTGAGTTCTCACTCTCGCTTGGCGAGCAGAGTTGGCGCCGTAGCTCCGCGTATCTCTGCGATCTCCGCGGTTCATTTCTTGACCTACGGTCATCACGACAACCCCGAGGCCGGATTGGGATCAGCGAACGCGCTGAAGCCGTAGTGCGCCAGCCAGCGGGTGTCGGCGCCGGTCATGTCGCGCACGTCGGGCATGCCGTACTTCAGCATCGCCAGCCGGTCGACGCCGAGGCCGAAGGCGAAGCCTTGCCACTCGTCCGGATCGAGCCCGCAGATGCGCAGGATGTTGGGGTGCACCATGCCGCCGCCGAGGATCTCCAGCCAATCGCCGCCCTCGCCGATCTTCACGGTGTCGCCCGAGCGGTCGCACTGCACGTCCATCTCCGCCGAGGGCTCGGTGAACGGGAAGTGGTGCGGGCGAAAGCGCGTGACGACGCTGTCGATCTCGAAGAAGCGGCGCACGAACGCGTCCAGCGTCCACTTCAGGTGGCCCATGTGGATCGCCCGGTCGATCACCAGGCCCTCCATCTGGTGGAACATCGGCGAGTGGGTGGCGTCGCTGTCGCAGCGATAAACCCGGCCGGGCCCGATGATGCGGATCGGCGGGGCCTGGTGCACCGCGAACTGCGGCGCGCCCTCCGGGACGTTGGCGCGGCGCATCACCCGCACCTGGATTGGGCTGGTGTGGGTGCGCAGCAGCTTGCGCTCGCCGTCCGCGTCCGGCTTCAGGAAAAAGGTGTCGTGCATCTCCCGCGCCGGATGGCGGGGCGGGAAGTTGAGCGCCGAGAAGTTGTGGAAATCGTCCTCGATGTCCGGCCCCTCGGCGACGCCGAAGCCCATCTCGGCGAACACCGCGACGATCTCGTCCATCACCTGCAGCGTCGGATGCACCGAGCCCTTGCGGCGCGGCGGGGCGGGCAGGGACAGATCGAGCCGCCCGGCCGCCAGCTGCGCCTCCAGCGCCGCGTCCTCCAGATCGGCCTTGCGGGCGGCGACGGCGGCGGCGATCGCATCGCGCAAGCCGTTGATCGCCGGCCCTTCGACGCGGCGCTGATCCGGGCTCATCTGGCCCAGGCTCTTCAGCAGCGCCGAGATCACCCCGGTCTTGCCGAGCGCGGCGACGCGGATCTGGTCCAACGCCTCGAGGTCCGGCGCGGCGGCGATCTGGGCCGAAAGATCGGCTTGTAGTTCGGTGTGGTCGGTCATTGGGATCGATGTGTTTGGGAACCACGAAAAACACGAAAAGCACGAACGGAGCTTCCCTTTCAGTGTCATCCCGGCCGGAGCTCAGCGTAGAGCCGGGATCTACTTGTCGCGGACCGGGGAAGTAGGTCCCGGACAGGCCGCTTCGCGGCCTTCCGGGATGACACCGCTTGAAGGGCGCCGTCCCGTTCGTGCTTTTCGTGTTTTTCGTGGTTCTTCTAAACCTGCTCTAGCGTGGAGTGTGGTCAGCAAAAAGCCCTCCGACGGTTCCGCCGGAGGGCTTTTCGAGTGCGAGGACGCAATCTCGTCTAGGCCAGCGCGGCGCGAACCTGCTCGGCGATGGCCTTGAACGCGGCTGGGTCCGATCCGGCGATGTCCGCAAGCACCTTGCGGTCCATCTCGATCCCAGCCTCGCCAAGGCCGTGAATAAACTGCGAGTAGGTAAAGCCCTCGGTGCGGGCCGCGGCGTTGATGCGCTGGATCCACAGCGAGCGGAACGAGCGCTTGCGCACCTTGCGGTCGCGGTAGGCGTACTGCCCGGCCTTGTCGACCGCGGCCTTCGCCGTGCGGATGGTGTTCTTGCGGCGGCCAAAGAAGCCCTTGGCCTGCTCCAGCACCTTCTTGTGCCGGGCGTGGGCGACGACGCCCCGTTTTACACGCGCCATGTCATCGGCTCCTTATTTCAAGCCGTAGGGGATGTAGGTGCGGATGGTCTTGGCGTCGGACGCCGCCATCACCTTCGTGCCCCGGTTCTGGCGGATGTACTTGGCGCTGTGGCTGATCAGCCGGTGCCGCTTGCCCGCGACGCCGGCCTTGATCAGGCCGGACGCAGTGAGCTTGAAGCGCTTCTTGGCGCCGGATTTAGTCTTCAACTTCGGCATTTTGCATCGGACCCTTGCGGACCCGTCCTCTAGGGAATGGCAGAATGAACCGCCCTGGCATGCCATGGGCCAGGCGGCTCGACGAAGCCGGCGCTTGTAGGGGAAGGGTGGGGGAAATGCAAGCGGGGGGTAGGTGGTGTCTCAGCTTGAATTGCTGTCGATGTCGCGGAGCCGCTGAATTGCGCGACGCAAGGCAATCACGCCTACGACCCCGATGATCGCCGCTGCCGCGAGGAAGAGCAGAGCAAGCTGGATTGTCGGTGACATCAAGGCGTTCCGCTTCTTGTGGTCAGCGCCTCGCCGGCTTGGCTTCGACGCATACTCCGCCGTCGATCGCTCGGATGCCAGTTTTTCCGAGATCGGGACCCAGTCAAGGACGGCCCGCAGGGCCGCCGCTGCGCGGCCTCGATCCTTGACTGGGTCCCGATCTCGGAATCACGCTCCGCCAAGCGATCGATGGCGAGGTCTCGATCGGCTGTCGGGAGGTCGAAGATGAGCGCGAGTTTCGACGGGCGGGGCCTGGTCTCCACCGAATGGCTGGCCGAGAACTTGGAAGACTCCGCCGTGCGCATCTTCGACGTCACCGTGCACCTGCGGCCCAGCCCCTCGGGGGGCCCCTACCAGATCGAGAGCGGTCGTGCGGACTACTTGGCGGGCCATTTGCCGGGCGCGGGCTTCCTCGACCTGCCGCGCGACCTCTCCGACACCAGCTCGCCGCTCGCCTTCACCATGCCAACGGTCGAGCGGCTGGCGCAGGCGCTGGGCGCGGCCGGGGTGGGGCAGGGGTCGCGGGTGATCGCCTATTCGACCACCACGCCGATGTGGGCGACGCGGCTGTGGTGGATGCTGCGGGCCAGCGGCTTCGATAACGCGGCGGTGCTCGACGGCGGCCTGGCCAAATGGAAGGCCGAGGGTCGTCTCGTCGAGACCGGCGAGGCGCGCTATCCGCCGGCCGCCCTGACGCTCTCCGCCAGGCCGCAGCTCTGGGCCGACAAGGCGGCGGTGCTGGCGGCGGTGGGCGACGGCGACGTCTGCACCATCAACGCGCTCTCACCCAGCGTCCACCGGGGCGAGGGGGCGACGAACTATGGCCGCAAGGGTCACATCGCCAGCAGTCGCAACGTGCCCTACGCCGCGCTGCTGCGGCCCGACGGGACCTGGCGCGACGACGCCGAGCTGCGGTCCCTGTTCGAGGCCGTCGGCGCGCTCGGGCGCGAGCGGGTGATCTGCTACTGCGGCGGCGGCATCTCGGCGACCATGGACGCCTTGGCCCTCACCCGCCTCGGTCACCCCGCGGTCGCGGTCTACGACGGCTCGATGTCCGAATGGAGCGGCGATCCGGCGATGCCGATGGAGGTCGGCGACTAAGTCGGACAGGTCGGCGCGCTGGCGCGGCCTTCACGGCCTGGCAACCGGCCTGCGTCATCCTACTCGGCGGAACTCACGGTTGCGGCGGCCATGGCGGGGACGACGACATCGCAATTCGGCCGGCGCGGCGTCGGCCAGGCGCAGGGCGGCGCCGCGCGCCGTCCGGAAGCCACCGGCGCCTCGACCGCGCTGCAGATGGCCACCGGCTGGAACCGCTCGGCGCCGGCGGTGCCCTCGGACATGGCCGACGCCATCGCCAGGCTGAACCAGTCGATGGCGGCCGGCGGCGCGGTGGCGATCGATCGCGGCGAGACCGCCCCGGCGCCGGGCCTGATGACCATGCTGTTCAGCTCCAAAGGCCGGGTCAGGCGGCGCGACTACTGGACGTTCAACATCGCCGCCTCGATGACCGCGGTCCTGGCGCTCATCATCGCCTTCGTCACCCTGCCGGCGGCGCAGGCGTTGCTGGTCGCTGTGCCGATCGCGCTGGTCTCGGTGCGCATCCGCTCGTGCCTGCGGATCAAGCGCTGGCACGACCGCGACAAGTCCGCCATCTGGGTGCTGATCGGGGTTGTGCCCTTTGTCGGCTGGCTCTGGTCGTTCCTCGAGTGCGGCCTGCTCGAGGGCACCCCCGGCCCGAACCGCTACGGCCTCTCGCCGAAGTAGCGCCCAACCCTTCCCCCTCCGGGGGAAAGCGGCGCGCCGTGCGAAGCACGCGTCGCCGATGGGGGGAGTCACCTGCGGCGCGGATTGCGGCGAGAGCCCCCATCGGCCGCTCGCTCCTTCGGAGCGTCGGGCCGCTTTCCCCCAGAGGGGGAAGGGTTCGATCCGCCCTGACCTCCCAGCCTAGCGGCACTCCCCGCGCCCGAACGCGGCCGGCTGCCAGTTTGCCTCCTTCGGTCCGGCCGGCCCGACGTAGCGCACCCGCACCTTGGCCGTGCCCTTGCCGAAGATGCCGAGCTTTTCGGCCGCCGCGCGGGAGAGGTCGATGATGCGGCCAGCGACGAACGGGCCGCGGTCGTTGACGCGCACCTTGATGGTCTTGCCGGTCTCCAGGTTGGTCACCTCGACCATCGAAGGCAGCGGCAGGGTCTTGTGGGCGGCGGTGAGCGCGCCCGGGTCCATCATCTCGCCGTCGGCGGTGACGCGGCAGCCGTAGCCGTCGCCGTAACCGTACCAGGAGGCCAGGCCCACCTCGTTGTAGTGCGGCTGCTCGGCCGGATAGTACCAGTGGCCGCCGACCTCGTAGGGTTTCATCGTGCCGGCGGCGTGGCGCTCGCCGGGCGAGGCGAGCGGCAGCGGCCTCGGCATCGAGACGCAGGCGGTCAGAAGCATGGCCGCCACCAGCAGAAAGGCGGCGCGCAGGCCGCTCTGGATCGATTGAACTCACAACGCAGACGCCCCGGCGATTCCCGCCGCAACCATGCGCTGATTAGCGTTTCCAGGTCGTTTACCGTAACTGGCCACACACCCCGGCGGTCCCAGATCGGCCCATCTCACCGGCAAGGAGGCCGCATGAAGCTTGCCGCAACTCTCTTCGGAGCCGCCCTCGCCGCAACCCCGGCCGCCGCCCAGCCGGCGGCGCCGGTGAAGCTGGAGATGGCCTACGCCGGCGTGCTCAACGCCCTTCACCTGCCCGGCGAGGCCAAGGTGCTGACGATGACGGTGGTCGAGCGCGCCGGGCCATCGGACTATGCCACCGGCGCCGAGATCAAGACCTTCGGGTTGCTGCGCGCGTTCAAACCCGTCGATATCAGCACCGACGCGGCCGGGCCGGTCGAGGCCGGCGCGCCGCACCCGCGCGCCTTCGAGTTCACCACCTTCGAGCGCAGCAAGACCAAGCATGTCACCATGACCTGGACCGCCAGCGACGTGCTGCAGACGCCCCGCACAAGGACGGCGGCCACCCGCCGCCGACCGCGGCGCTGAAGCTGGGCGCGGCCGACCCGGTGACGGTGTTCTCGCGGGCGCCCTATGCGGTCGATGGCCCGGCGCTGTGCGAGCGCAACTGGCGCTTCTTCGACGGCGCCCAGATCTACGAGCTGCAGTTTCAGCCCGGCAAGGCGGCCGACCCCAGCGCCGCCGAGCGCGCGCTCGGCCTCACCGCCGCGCAGACCTGTCCGGTGCGCTACGCCGAGATCGCCGGCTTCACCCACCGCGCCGGCGACCACAAGGAGGACTGGCTGAAGGGCGAGCTCCTTGCCCGCTTCGGCAAGGTCGGCGCCGGCGGCCCCTGGGTGTTCATCTCGCTGCGGGCCGACACCTTCCTCGGCTACGCGAAGATCGAGCTGACCCGCGTCAAGGCCGGGACGCCCTAGCTGAGCGAAACAAGCGGAGCGGCGTTTGGTCGCGCTCTGGTCATGGGTGACTAGGACTTTGTTCAGCCGGACCCCGTAAAGCCTTGGCCATGAAGACAGCCGATCTTCAGCGGGAGGCGCGCTCAGGCGCAGGCGAAGCGCACTGGGTGGTGGCCTCGCCGCTGCCCGTGGCGTTGCTCGACCACGACCTGACCATCGTCGAGGCCAGCGAGGCGCTGGTTCGGGTGACCGGACGGCCGAT
This sequence comes from Caulobacteraceae bacterium, assembly GCA_035604515.1. Lineage (GTDB taxonomy): Bacteria > Pseudomonadota > Alphaproteobacteria > Caulobacterales > Caulobacteraceae > Acaudatibacter. The sequence continues at coordinate 13,941 of DATNIH010000100.1, forward strand.
GCTGGGCCACGAGACCCTCACCGACCTGCTGAGCGCCGCCGCCGACCAGATCCACAATGGCGACGGCGGCGACGTCTACTGCCTGCGGACCGACGCGGGCGATCGCTGGATCCGTGTGCAGAGCGAGCCTTGCTCCGAAGGGACGATCGCCCTGCTGCTCGACGTCACCGCCGAATACGCGCTGCTGGAGCGGTTCAAGGCCGACTACGCCGCCCGCGAAGAGCTGATGCACGCCGCCGAAGTCGGCGTCTGGCGCTACGATCCGGATACGGAGCTCTACCAGTTCTCCAGCGAGCTCTCGCTTGGGCACGCCGACGCCGGGCCGCCGGTGCCGCTGGCGGTGCTGCGCCAGATTCAGCACCCGGACGACGTCGCCATCGACGATGCGGTGCGCGATCGACTGACCCGCGAGGGCGGCCTCGCCGAGTCGGAGATGCGCTACCGCGATGGCCAAGGCGCCTATCGCCACCTGCAGGTCCACTACCGCGGCGGCGCGCAGCTGCCGTCAGGCCGCTACATGATGTACGGCATCAGCCAGAACGTCACCGCGCTGGCCCAGGCGCGCGACGAGGCCAAGACCGCGACGGCCTCGAAGTCCGACTTCCTCGCCTCGGTCAGTCACGAAATCCGTACGCCGATGAATGGCATCGTCGGCGTGCTGAACCTGCTCAAGCGCGAGCCGCTGAGCGGCGAGGGCCGCGATCTGCTGAGCGAGGCGCTGGCCTGCAGCGAGATGCTGGCCCAGTTGATCAACGACGTGCTCGACTTCAGCAAGATGGAAGCGGGCAAGCTCGAGATCACGCCGCTGCCCAGCGACCCGGCCGAAGTGATGGAGAGCGTTGTCGCGCTGCTCCAGCCCCAGGCCGACGCCAAGAACCTCTATCTGCGGGCCGAGGCCGAGCCGATGGGCTGGTCGCTGATCGACCCGCTGCGCTTCCGTCAGTGCCTGTTCAACGTCATCGGCAACGCGGTGAAGTTCACCCAGGGCGGCGGCGTCACCGTGCGCCTCGGCCTGGTGGGAGAGAGCGAGCACCGCAAGCTGCGCTGCGAGGTGCAGGACACCGGCATCGGCATCCCGACCGCCGCGCAGGAAGCTCTGTTCGACCGCTTCGCGCAGGCCGACACCGGGACCACGCGCCGGTTCGGCGGCACCGGGCTTGGCCTGGCGATCTCGCGCAGCCTTACCCGGATGATGGGCGGCAATATGGGCTTCGACAGCGTCGAGGGCGCGGGCTCGACCTTCTGGTTCGAAATCGCGGCGCCGGCGGCCGAGGCGCTCGAGCCCGCGCCGCCGGCCGATCTGACGGACGCGCCGCTCGAGGGCCTGCGCGTGCTGATCGTCGACGACAACCGCACCAACCGCATCGTCGGCATGAAGACCCTGCAGGCGCTGGGCGCCGAGGCCGACACCGCCGACGGCGGCCAGGCGGCGATCGCCGCCATCAGCGTCACCGCCTACGACCTGGTGCTGATGGACATCAACATGCCCGGCATGGACGGCATGGAGGCGACGCGCCGCATCCGCGAACTCGGCGGCGAGCGGGCGCAGACGCCGATCATCGCGCTCACCGCCGACGTGATGAGCCACCACACCGCCGCCTACCGCGCCGCCGGCATGAACGGTTTCGTCCCCAAGCCCTTTTCCCCGACCGAACTTCTGGCCGAAGTCCTGCGCCTGGCGAGCTGATCTCCTCACCCGTAGGGGGAGGGGGACCCCGAAGGGGTGGAGGGGGCATGCCGCTGGCTCGGCGCCGACGAATAGCGCTCTGCCGTCTTCCCGATTAGGCTCGCCCGATGTTCGAGGGCTGGGACAACTACTTCGTGCTGCTTGGCACGGCGGCGGCCGGGCTGATCGGCCTGCTGTTCGTGGTCGTCACCTTGACCACGAGCTTCGATCGTTCCCAGGCGCTGCGGGCAGGGGGCATCTACATGACCCCGATCGCCGTGCATTTCGGCGTCGTGCTGAGCATCAGCGCCGGCGCCCTGGTCCCGCGCCTGACGCCGCCGCAGCACGCCATCCTGATCGCGGTGTTCGCGACGCTGGGGTTCAGTGCGGCGATGCGCACCTGTTTCGGCATCGTCGACTTCCACCGCAGCGCCGATCCGCCGCACTGGTCCGATTTCTGGGGCTACGGCGCGGCGCCGGCGGGCGTCTATCTGCTACTCGGCGCGACGGCGTTCGGCGTCTGGCGCGCCGCCGCCTGGGCCCCTTACCTGCTCGCGGCCGGGATGCTCGTGCTGCTACTGGTGGCGATCCGCAACGCCTGGGACCTGCTCACCTGGATGGCCCCCGGCCGTAATGCCGTGGGAGCTGGCGGGCAGCCGCCGGGGGGTCCGCCACCGAGTTAGTCCGTCACCCCGGACGAAGCTCGCAGCGCGGAGATCTGGGGCTGGAAGCTCCGCTTTCCGCTTCGCTCCAGCCGGGGTGACGCGTTGCGGAACTAGGCCACCGACTCGGCGCTGTAGCGGGCGATCAGGCCGGTGCGGATGGCGTAGCGGTAGATCGCGGCGAAGAAGGCGCAGGCGAGCAGCAGGTAGGCGACCGAGAGCACGCCGCCGATCGCCAGCTGGTCCCACGGGATCGGCTTGCCCGCCACCCCCCGGCGCATGCCCTCGAACACGTAGGACGGCGGCAGCGCCTTGGAGACCAGCTGCATCCACGCCGGCAGCACGGTGATCGGGTAGAACACCCCGGCGAACGGCGAGAGCACGGTCGGGATCGGCCAGATCAGCCATTCGGAGGCCGGCCCCAGCCGCAGCACGACGCCCGCGCCGAAGATGCCCAGCGCGATGCCGGTCAGGAACAGCACCATCAGGAAGGGCGCCAGCGCCGCCCCGAGGCTCAGGAACGACAGCCCGAACGCCGCCCACGCCAGCGCCAGCATCGCCGCCAGGCCCAGCAGGCTCGTCGTCACGCCGATCAGCACCAGCCCCGAGAGGTACTCGGAGGTGCGCAGTGGGGTCGCGAAGAAGTTCAGGAAGTTGCGCGACCAGACGTCTTCGAAGAAGGCCATCGTCACACCCTGCATGATGCGGGTTAGGAAATCCCAAAGCAGCACCGCCCCCAGCAGCGCCGGCACGAAGTTGAAGCCGGAATGGGAGACCTGGTTCAGGTAGCGGGTGATGAAGCCCCACAGCAGGATGTCGATCGCCACCCAGGCGAACATCGGCAGGATGCGCTGCGGGCTGCCGCGGTAGAGATAGAGCTGGCGCATGACGATGGCGCCGATGCGGCTGGGGCTCATGGCGCGGCGACCGGGGGCGGCGGCACGAGCGAGGCGTCGTGCAGCGCCTCGTGCGCCACCTGCACGAACAGGTCGTCGAGGCTGGCCGCGCCGTGATCCTTGGTCAGCTGCCTCGGATCGCCCTGCAACAGCACCTTGCCGCGCGAGAGGAACATCACGCGGTCGCACACCGCCTCCACCTCGTACATGTTGTGGCTGGTCCACAGCACCCCGCAGTGGCCGGCGTCGACATAGGCCGAGATCGCCGCGCGGATGTCGCGGGCGGTCGAAGGGTCGATCGAGGCGGTGGGCTCGTCGAGCAGCAGCAGGCGCGGGCGGTTGATCATCGCCTTGGCCAGGCTCAGCCGGGTCTGTTCGCCGCTCGAGAGCACGCCGGCCTTGGTCCTGCGGAAGCGCGCCAGGTCGAAGTCGGCCAGCAGTTCGTCGATCCGCGCCCGCAGGTTCTTCACTGAATAGATCATGCCGAACACGGTGAGGTTCTGTTCGACGGTGAGGTTGCCCGGCAGCGGGGCGTAGACCGCCGCGAAGTTGGTGCTCTGCAAGGCGCGGGTGCGCTGGGTCTTCAGATCGACGCCCTCGATCTCGATCCGCCCGGATGTCGGCGCCAAGACGCCCAGGATCATGTTGATGGTGGTGGTCTTGCCGGCCCCGTTCGGTCCCAGCAGCCCGACGATCTCGCCTGGCGCCACGTCGAAACCGACCCCGTCCACCGCCTTCAGCGCGCCGAACGACTTGCACAGGTTCTGGACCGAAAGGATCGGGGCGACGGCGGTCATCTTGACCTTAGTAGCGGGACATCGACGCCGGCGCACCGGTCATCCCCCTCCCCGCAAGGGGGAGGGGAGCATACGCGCGAGCCTGCTCTGGCGTCGCCGGGCCGCCTCTGTGCTATCTGCGGGCGCATGACCCGGCAGATGCAGTCCGACTACATGGACTTCGCCAAGTTCGGCGCCGACGCGCGCTACAACCTGGCGACCAGCGGCGTCGCCGACGCCGATCTGGCCGATCTCGGCCTGACCTGGAGCGACCTGGCGCTGCACGGCCCCAACGCCGGCGGCTATGCGCCGCTGGTGGAGAAGGTGGCCACGCGGTTCGGCGTCGATGCGGCCTGCGTGGTGATGCCGGGCGGCGGCTGCTCGTTCGCCAACCACCTGGCGCTGGCGGCGATGGTCGCGCCCGGCGACGAGGTCGTGGTCGAGTGGCCCTCCTACGAACTGCTGAACTCGACCCTCGGCTACCTGCAGGCCGACGTGCGCCGCTTCGAGCGCCGCCTCGACGAGGCCTGGCGGCTGGATCCCTACCGCGCGGCCGCCGCGATCACGCCGAAGACCAAGCTCGTGGTGCTGACCAACCTGCACAATCCCTCCAGTGCGCTCGCCGACGACGCCACGGTGCACGCCATCGCCGAGGCCGCCGCGAAGGTCGGCGCCTGGGTGTTCGTCGACGAGGTCTACCGCGAGCTGATGTTCGAGGACGGCGTGGCCCAGACCTCCTTCCGCGAGGACGGCAACGTCGTCGTCACCTCGAGCCTGACCAAGGCCTACGGGGTCACCGGCCTGCGCTGCGGCTGGATCCTGGCCCCGCCGATCGTCGCCCAGCGCATGCGCCGCCTCAACGATCTCTACGGCGTCCACCCGCCGCACATCGCCGAGCGGATGGCGGTGGTCGCGTTCGAGCGCCTGCCGCAGTTGCGCGCCCGGGCCACCGCGCTGATCGACGCCGGCCGCGCCGCCTACAATGCCGTGCTCGGCGGCCACCCGAAGCTGACCCAGGTGATCTTCGAGCAGGGCACGACCGTGTTCCCGCGCCTGGGCCAAGGCGACGGCGACCACTTCTTCCAGCGCCTGACCGAGAAGTTCGAGACCAGCATCGCGCCCGGCCGCTACTTCGGCCTCACCCGCCACATCCGCATCGGCATCGCCGGCGATCCCCACGCCACCCGCATTGGCCTCGGCCGCGTGGCTGCGGCGCTGGACGAGTAGCGCGTGACACGGGCAGCGATGGGCCGCGGACGTCTATGACGTGGGGCTCTGCGGGCTCGTCTTCGCCCGCATGGGCGAGGCCAGCAGGAGCACGATCGCCAACGCCGCCGAGATCAACCCCGACACCCGCGGATCGAAAAACGATCCGCTGATTGGAAACAGCTGCCAGGTGACATCGATGGTCATGTGGAACAGCGACGCGGCCAGGACGCTCCGACCGGTCTTGTTGTAGAGCCAGACGATGATGACCCTGTAGGCCAGCGTGCCCAGCGTCCACCAGGCGATCCACGATACCGAGCGATGGGCCTGCAGCAGGGCGACATAGTGGAACGCCGCCCAGACGGCGCCGAGGATGAGGCTGGCCCGCAGCGCACCCCAGCGCGCCTGCAACGGCTCCGTCGCGTATCCACTCCACCCGAGTTCCTCGCCGGAGGCCGAGATGAAGAAGATGGCGCAGAGGATCGCCGTCGGCGCGAGCGCGAACTGCGGCCACGGCACGGGCGATCCGGACCAGCGCTGCACGAAGAACGCCAGCGTCTTGGCCAACGGCTCCAGCAGCAGCGCGGGCCCGAGCCAGAGGATCGAGCCGATGCGGCGATAGTCGAACACGCGTCCGGCCAACGCTTTCGCGGCGGCCGCGCCACCCTCGCGAAACGCGAGGATCAAGGCCGCCAAACCGGGACAGACGAACATCAGCCCGGCGATCGGCAAGCCGGGCATTAGCTGCAGGCCGCTCGCCCAGCCGGCCACCCAGAACGGCACGGCGAGCACGAAGACCAGGATGAAGAAGATCAGCGGCGAGGATCTGGGATGGTCTCGCCCAGCCGCCCGCTCTTGCGGCGATCCGCTCAAGCCGTCAGCCTTTGCGCTGTCCTGGATCGTAGAAGAAGGTCTCCTCGGCGATCTTGTCGCCGCGCCAGGTCTGCCAGGCGACTTCCTCCATCCGCATCTGGCTCCCGTCCTTGAACGCGAAGCTGAAGCGCCAGCGGATGGTCACGTGGTCGCCGTCGATCAACGGGCCGCCCACGAGCTCGGTGACCACGCTCTCGCTCCGCGCGATGATCGCCGCCTCCTGCTGCATCAGCGCCTCGCGGCCGCCCTGGCGCGGCGGGGCCTGGTTTTCCTGCATCCAGGCGTCGTCGTGGTACCAGTCGCGGATGGCCCCGACGTGGTCGCCGGCGACCACCTGAGCGACGAAGGCGTCGACGGTCTGGCGGCTGGGCATGGGGCGGAGCTCCTGTCACAAAAGGTCGATCTGCGGCCGAAATTGCAGTCTAAGCGTGCGACATGCGTCACCGCCCCGACCTCGCAGCCGGCTCTTCCACATATGCCGTAACCGCCCCCGATCCAGCCCAGGTCAGCAGGCGCACACTGTTGGCGCTGCTCGCCGGCGCCCTTGCCGCGCCGGGGGTGGCGGGCGCCGCCGCCTGGCCGACGCAAGCGCCGCTGGGCCCGCCGCAGCCGTTCTCGTTCGAGCGCCTGAAGGCCGAGGCGCGCGCGCTGGCGCGCCGGCCCTACCGCCCGCCGCCCAGTCCGCCGCCGGCGCTGGTGCGGGCGATCGACTACGACGTGTTCGGCCAGATTGCCTACCGGCCACAGGCGACGCTGTGGGGCGACGAGGCGGGCGACCATGGCGTGCGCTTCTTCCCGATCGGCCGGCCCGCCGGAACCCCGGTGGCCGTGCACGTGGTGAGCGCGGGTGAGGCGCGCGCCGTCGCCTATTCGGCCTCGCTGTTCGACATGCCGGCCGACTCCCCGGCTCGGAAGCTCGGCGACGCCGCGGGCTTCGCCGGGTTCAAGGTGCTGAACGCCGACCACCGCACCGACTGGATCGCCTACCTCGGCGCCTCCTATTTCCGCTCCGCCGACCCGTTCAACCAGTACGGCCTCTCCGCGCGCGGCCTGGCGATCGACACGGCCACGACCGGGCCCGAGGAGTTCCCGGTGTTCACTGCGTTCTGGCTGGAGCGCGATCCGGCCGGCGAACTGGTGGTCTACGCCCTGCTCGACGGCCCCAGCGTCGCCGGCGCCTACCGCATCGGCCATCAGCGCTCGGCGGCCGGTCTGGTGCAGCAGGTCGAGGCCGAGCTTTGCTTCCGCCGGCCGGTCTCGCGGCTCGGGATCGCGCCCCTGACCAGCATGTACTGGTACGGCCAGTCCGACCGCACTCCGGCCGACGACTGGCGCCCGCAGATCCACGACAGCGACGGGCTGGCGATCTGGACCGGCTCGGGCGAGCGCATCTGGCGCCCGCTGGCCAATCCGTCGCTGGTCAAGGTCAACGCCTTCATGGATCGCGGTCCCAAGGGCTTTGGCCTGATGCAGCGCGACCGCAACTTCGAGGACTACCAGGACGATGGCGTGTTCTACGACCGCCGCCCCAGCGCCTGGGTCGAGCCGCTTGGCGACTGGGGCCCGGGATCGGTGCAGCTGGTCGAGCTGCCGACCACCGGCGAGGCCGACGACAACATCGTCGCCTTCTGGGTCCCCGCCGCGCCGGTGAAGGCCGGGCAAGCGCTGAGCGTCGGCTACCGCCTGCACTGGTGTGACGAGGCGCCGGCCGCGACATCGCTGGCGCGGGTCATCGCCACCCGGTCAGGGGAGGGCGGCCGGCCCGGTCAGCCGATCCCGCCCGGACGGCGCAAGATGGTGGTGGACTTCGCCGGTCCCCTGCTCGGGACGCTGCAGCGGGACGACGGCGTCGAAGCGGTCGTCACTCTGAGCGCCGGCCAGCCGAGCGCCGTCGTGGCCTACCCGGTGGCGGGCGTCGCCGGTCGCTGGCGGCTGATGTTCGACTACGACATCGCGCCGCGCACCACCCTGGACATGCGCGCGGTGCTGCGGCGGGCCGGCGCGGCGTTGACCGAAACCTGGATCTACCAGGTGGTCACCAGCTGAAGCGGCCGCGTCGCCGGCTGGCTGGCGCCGATCCGCGGCCGCGGCGTGTTGAACTGATAGGCGGCCGCCGGCTCGCGGAACAGCAGGTCGAGTTGGCGGCGCGCCGGGGCCTCGTCGGCGTAGGCGCGGCGCAGCGCCAGCGAGCGCTCCAGCACCGGCGGCGGGTCCTCGTCCTCCGGGATCTCGAACAGGCCGCGCCGGCGCAGGAACGAGCCCAGCCGCGGCCGCGAGGTGTGCAGCGACAGCAGCGCCGACAGCGTCAGGCTGAGGAACACCGGGCTCGCCCACATCAGGAAGTACTTGCTGACCAAGAGCGCGCCGATCGCGCCGCCGACCCCCAGCACCACGTGGCCGCGGTGGGCGCGCCAGGCGTCGCGGCCGGTCAGCGCGGCGCCCTCGCGCCGTTGCACGCTCCAGCCGCTGTCGCGGCCGGCCAGCACCTCGGCCACCGCGACCGACTGCATCACCATCATCACCGGCGTCATCAGCAGCGAAGCGAAGCTCTCCACCGCGAAACCGATCAGTAGCTGCCAGCCGCCGCCGAAACTGGCCCGTGTGCGCCGAGACGTCAGCGCCAGTCCCAGCGCCAGGGTCTTCGGCGCGATCAGCAGCGCCAGCGTGAACAGGAACAGCGCCAGCACCTCGCCGAACTCGGCCGAATGCACGGTCACGCGCTGCGCCGGCCAGATGATCGCCCCGCAGACCACCAGCGCCAGCCACAGCGCCGGCGCCAGGTAGGCGAAGATGCCGCAGACCAGGTGCAGCCGGCTGACCCAGTGCAGGCCTTTCGCCGCCAGCACGCGGGCGTGCTGCAGGTTGCCCTGGCACCAGCGGCGATCGCGCAGCGCGGTGTCGAGCAGGGTCGGCGGCGTTTCCTCGTAGCTGCCGCCGAGGTCGGGCAGGGTGCGCACCGCCCAGCCACGCCGGCGCAGCAGCGCGGCCTCGATGAAGTCGTGGCTCATGATGTGGCCGCCGAACGGCTTGGGGCCGCTCAGGTGCGGCAGGCCGGCGCTGCCGGCGAAGGCGGCGACGCGGATCATCGCGTTGTGGCCCCAGTAGTTGCCCTCCGAGCCCGACCACCAGGCCTGGCCACGGGCGAACATCGGCCCATAGAGGCGCGAGGCGAATTGCTGCAGCCGCGCGAACGGCGTCTCGGCGTTGATGATGGTGGGCACGGTCTGCGCCAGCCCGACGCCGGGATCCTGCTGCAGGGTGCGGGTCAGCGCGGCGATGGTCTCGCCGGACATCAGGCTGTCGGCGTCCAGCACCAGCATGAAGTCGTAGCCGCCGCCGTGGGTCTCGACCCAGTCGCCGATGTTGCCGGCCTTGCGGTCGGTGTTGGCGGCGCGGCGGCGGTAGTAGGCCCTCGGCCCGTCCGCCAGGCGCAGCTGCAGCCGCAGATAACCGGTCGCCTCGGCGCGGGCGACGGCCTCGTCGCGCGTGTCGCTGAGGATGAAGACATCGTACAGCGCGGCCAGCCCCAGCCGGCGCAGGTCTTCGCCGATCGCCTGCACAGCCGCCAGGACCAGGCCGGGGTCCTCATTGTAGGTCGGCAGCAGAATCGCGGTGCGGGTGGTGATCGGCGCGGCTGCGGCGACCACGTCGGCCTCGGCGCGCGTTCCCAAGGCCGCGACGAAGCCGGCGGCGGCGCTGGTGAAACCGAACCCGACCCAGCCGGCCAGCACGGTCGAGAGGCCGATCGTGGCGCACTCCATGAAGGAGAACCCGCCGCGCCGCAGCACCTGGAACAGCACCGCCGCGACGACTGCGGCGATCGCCAGCGCGCCCGCCAGCACCACCACGCGGCGGAACGCCAGACCGCCCGCCAGTCGTGGCGCGGCCGATGCGTGCGCCAGATCCTGCTTCGGCATGGCGAGGCGGTGCGCGCCCGGCGTCGCGGCGAGCGCCGGATAGGGGGCGCGCTGCGGCGCCTCGCGCGGCGCGGCCGGCGCCGCCGCGGTCCTCGCAAGGTCGCGGGGGCGCCGGGCTCTGATGTCCGGACCTGAGAAGGCGCCCCGCCATCGAGGCGCAAATTCCAGCGCCTCGAGCCGGGGGTCATCCCGCGCGATGTCGACCAAGCTAATCCTCGCAAAGACCAGGCACGCTACGCGCGCCAGCCCCTTGGGCGCGGCCGCGGGTGAGTCACCGCACGGCCTGCGTCTTCAAAGACAGGCTTTAGGCAAAAGCAAGGCGTTCGTGACGCCTGCGTCACGATGTAAAGCTTGTTGTTTTTCCTAAGGTTGCAGTGACGCTTGGTTCGCCTGCGCGGCCTGGACCGCGCGCCAGGCCCCGATCACGGCGGCGGTGGTCTCCCGGGCCGCCCGCGGCGTCGTCGAAAGCGAGGAAACCGAACAGCGCATCACCCAGCGCCCGCGCCATTGCGCCGCGCCGAGGAACGCGACCGCGTCCGCCTGCACCCGCTGCACCGTGGCCAGCGTCGCCGCATCTCCGGCTTCGCCGCCCCGCTCGCCGCCAAAGCGGATCATGAACTGGTTGAGCTCGACCGGGCAAATCAGCTCGGCGCCCGGTTCGGCGGCGATGTCCGCGGCCATCTGCGCGGCGAGACGGCAACAGCGCTCGACCATCTCGGCAATGCCTTCCCGGCCGAGCTGGCGGATCATCGCCCAGGTCGCAAAGCCCCTGGCCCGCCGCGACAGTTCCGGCACATAGGCGGTGGGATCGCGCTCGGCGCCCTCGGGCGGCGGCAGGTAGCTGGCCGAGATGGCCATGGCGCGGCGGTGCGCCTCGGGGTGGCGGACGATGGCGTAGCCGCAGTCGTACGGCGTCTGCAGCCACTTGTGGCCGTCGGTGGCCCAGGAGTCGGCCAGTTCGACGCCCGCGGTCAGCGCCGCGCGGGTCGGACAGGCCTGGGCCCAAAGCCCGAACGCGCCGTCGACGTGCAGCCAGGCGCCGTGCGCCTTCGCCAGCGGCGCGATTTGCGCGAACGGATCGGACGCGCCGGTATTGATCTGCCCGGCCTGGGCGATGGCGATCACCGGCCCGCGCGCCGCCTTCAGCGCCCGCTCGAAGTCCGTCGCCAGCATGCGACCGGCGTCGTCGGTGGCGACGGTCGTCACCCGCTGAGCGCCGAGCCCGAGATACTTCAATCCGGAGAACACCGTGGCGTGGGCGTCGGCGCCGATCAGCACCTGCACCGGCGGTGCGCCGAACAGGCCGTCTGCCTCCACATCCCAGCCCACCTGGCGCAGCACCTCGCTGCGCGCCGCCGCCAGGCAGACGAAGTTGGCCACCGTCGCGCCGGTGACGAAGCCGACCGAGGCCGTCGGCGGCAGGCCGAGCAGGTCCAGCAGCCACTCCGCCGCCACGGCCTCGACCGCACAGGATGCGGGCGAGGCCAGCACGTTGCCCGCGTTCTGGCCCCAGGCCGCGGTCAGCCAGTCGGCCGCGACGCCGGTCGGGTGCGAGCCGCCGATCACCCAGCCGAAGAACCTCGGGCCGGTCATCGCCCGGATGCCCGGCGTGGCGTGCCGGACCAGGTCGTCGATGATCACGGCGCCGTCCACGCCTGTCGTCGGGGTGGGTCCGGCGAACGCCGCGAGCACCTGCGCATAGTCCGCCACCGGCGTCTGCGCCGCCTCGGCGACGCCCTGGCGATAGGCGATCGCGGCGTGGGCCGCGGCCTGCAGCGTCGCTCGATCTTCCCCACGCATCTGCGTCCCCCGTGCCGGCGGCCCACAATAGCCTACCCTGCCGTCGATGCGGGGGCTCGCGGACAACGGACCCCCAACCAACGACTGGGGAGCCCGAACACCGAAGTGTGCGCTTGACTAATCCCGTGCCTGCCAAATACTGAAGTCATCGCTTCACTGACCGCGCAGGAGCCGCACATGGCCGAGCCCACCGTCATCCACGACACCTTCGTGATCGAGCGGACCTATCCTGCGTCCATCGGGCGCGTGTTCGCGGTCCTCTCCGACCCGGCCAAGAAGCGCCGGTGGTATGCCGAGAGCGAGTCCCATGCGGTGGACTGTTTCGAGATGGATTTCCGCGAGGGTGGCGCCGAGCGCAATCGCTACCGGATGAACGAGCGCACGCCGTTCCCCGGCGCGGTGCTGGCCAACGAGGGGACCTACCAGGACATCGTGCCGGGCCGGCGCATCGTGCTGGCCACCAGCATGACCCTGGCCGAGCGGCGCATCTCGTCCAGCCTGATCACCATCGAGCTGTTGGAGCTGGACGGCGCCACGCAGTTGATCCTGACCCACCAGGGCGCCTTCTTCGAGGGCTCGGACGGACCGCAGATGCGCAAAGGCGGCTGGGAGCACCTGCTCGACCGGCTGGGCGAGGCGCTGGCGGCCTAGCGATGGCCCTGGACATCGATCGCGTGTTTCAGGCGTTGGGCGATCCGACGCGGCGGGCGATCCTGGATCGCCTGTCGCTGGGGCCGCAGTCGGTCTCGAAGCTGGCCGAGCCCCTGGGCGTCACTGTCACCGCCATTGGCCAGCACCTGCAGGTGCTGGAGGAGACCGGCTTCGTGCGCACGCAGAAGGCGGGCCGGGTGCGCAGTTGCCGCCTGGAGAGCGCCGGCTTCAGGGCCGTCGAGCAGTGGGCCACCGAGCATCGCACGACGTGGGAGCGGCGGTTGGACGCCCTCGGCAGCCTCCTAGCGGAGGACGACCATTAGCGGCGGGGGCAAAGTGTGCGCTGCTGTCGACTTTGGGCAGGCCCGTTCGTCCTAGTGCCGACAGCATCCGTTTCGCGGAGATATCAGCATGCCTGATCCGATCCTGACCTACTTCCAGTTCCGCGGCCTCGGCGAGCCGATCCGGCTACTGCTGGAGGACCTGGGCCTCGCCTACGAGGACCGCCGCATCGACCTGATGAGCGAGGTGTGGCCGAAGCTCGCGCCGCAACTGCCGTTCCGCCAGTTGCCCCGGCTCGAGATCGACGGGCTGACGCTGTTCCAGAGCCACGCGATCCTGCGCTACCTCGCCCGCGCCAACGGCCTCGCCGGCGATACCGAAGCCGAGCGGCTGCGCTGCGATACGGGCGTCGAAGCGGCGCGGGATGTCCAGCAGCGGCTGTGGGACTTCTTCTGGATGCCCGGTTCGGACAAGCCGGAGGCGGCGCAGACGTTCGCTTCGGGTCAGCTGGCGCAGGAGTTGGGGAAGCTCAACAGCTGGTGGGGCGATGCGCCTTTCGTCGGCGGCGCGAGGCCGCTGTTCGCCGACTACTTCGTCCTGACCGTCGTGGACGAGGCCGCGGCGTTCTTCCCGCAGGCGGTCGAGCGCGCGGCCAATCTCGCCGCTTACCGTCGCCGCATGTACCGGCGCCCGGGCCTGGCCGCCTACGCCGCCTCGGGCCGGCAGTCGGACAGCTTCGGCTTCGACACCGTTCGCGGCATCCGCAGCCCTAGTGCGAAGAGCGCCGCTTCATGACCGATCTGACCACCCTCGTCACCGGCCGCGGCCTGGTGGAGTCGCCGCGCTGGCATGCCGGCCGGCTCTGGTTCGCCGACTGGACCGCCGGCGAGATCCTGGCGCTGAGCGAGGGCGGCGCGGAGCAGGTGATGGCTCTCGCCGCCGCCCCGCCGCTGTCGTTCGAGTTCGACGCCCAGGGGCGGATGCTGATCGTCGCCGCCCAGGCCGGCCAGTTGCTGCGGCGCGAGGCGGATGGAACCATCGCCCCATTCGCGCAGCTCGGGGCCGGCGTCTGGAACGAGATCGTCGTCGACGGCCGCGGCAATGCCTACGTCAACGGGCCGCAGATCCTGCTGATCACCCCTGACGGCCAGGTGTCGGCGCAGGCCGAGGACTTCGCCTTTCCGAACGGCATGGCGGTCACGCCCGACAACCGCACCCTGATCTGCGCCGAGTCCCACGCCCTGCGCCTGACCGCCTTCGACATCGCCGCCAACGGGCGCCTGTCGAACCGCCGCACCTGGGCCGACCTCGACGGCCCGCCCGACGGCATCTGCATCGATGCCACTGGCGCGGTCTGGTGCGCCGACGTGCCGAACGCCTCCTGCCGTCGCGTCCGCGAAGGCGGCGAGCTGCTGGACGAGGTCAAGCTCGACCGCGGCGGCTTCGCCTGCATGCTCGGCGGCCCGGA
>DATNIH010000101.1:0-9101 GCA_035604515.1 Caulobacteraceae bacterium
AAAGGAAGCTCTTCGGCCGGGAGGCAGGGATTGAAGCCAAGGCGGTAGAGATCGCGGACGATGACTGCATGCCCTTCCGCCATCGCGGCGGCCTCGTAGGCGCGCGCCAAGGTCAGATTGAAGCTCCGGGCGTTCGGATGAGCGACGATCACGGCATGCTTCATGACGGCCTCGGAGCGGCTTTGGGCCAGACTGGCGCGGGCGCGCCGGTCTCAATGGCACATCAGAATGTATTTTGACGACGAGGCGATGAAGTCCTCGGTCATGCCGCCCAGCGCCCATTCGCGCACGCGCGAGTGGGCGTAGGCGCCGATGACGATCGTGTCCGCGCCGTGGCGGTCGGCGGCGCGTTCAAGGTCTTCGGCCGTCCCAGCCCGCGCCTTGGCGATCACTTCGCACTTCACGCGCGCGCCGTGGCGGGTCAGCCGCTGCGCGACCTGGTCCAACTCGGCGTGCTGGGCGTCGACCTCGGCTTCGCTGGTGATGGCGATCAGCACCACCTCGTCGGCGCCCATCAACAGCGGCATGGCGCCGGTCAGCGCCACCCGCGCTTCGCGCGTGTTCTTCCAACCGACCACCACCCGATGGCCCTCGAACGATTGGCCGGCGTCGGGCGTGATCAGCACCGGCAGGCCCGCGCGCATGACCAGGTCGGCGCAGGCGGCCGCAAACGCATGACCTTCGCCGGCGGCCGGTCGGCTGGCGACGATCAGGTCGGCCGCGCGCGCGTGGATGACCAGCTCGCTGCAGGGATCCTGCACGCCGGTGACCCAGAACACGGGTTGTTTCATGCCGCAGGTCAGACTGCGGAACTGCTGCTCGGCGGCGGGGACGTCCTTGTCGATCCGGTCGCGGATCGCTTCGTACACGGCGCCGTCGGCGATGGCGTAGCCGGACGCGTAGACCGGCTCGAACGCTTCGGCGCCCAGTCCAATCAGCGCGGCGTCGAACGTGTTGGCCAGCGCTATGGCGGTGGCGACGCGCCGGTCCGCGGTATGGCCGGGCTCGGCGTGAACGAGGATGGTTTTGTAGGACATGGTCGCCGTCTCCACCTCAGTCAGCGACCCCGAGCGCCGTGCGATCATGCAGGACGATGCAGCGGGCGCTCCGGATGCTGATGGCCCGATCCCGCTCGAGCTGCGTGAGCGTGCGGGACACGGTCTCGATGGTGAGGCCGAGATAGTCGGCGATGTCCGAACGCGACATCGGCAGCTGCGTGCCGTGCTCGGCCGGCGCGCGTCGCGCCATCTCGAGCAGGAAGCTTCCGACGCGCTCGGCAGCGCACTTGCGCCCGAGAAGCATCATGTGGTCGCGTAGCCGGTCGAGGTCGCCAGCGGTCAACGCCCACAGCTGGCGGGCGGCCGCGCCGTCGGCGTCGGCGGCGCGGTCGACGGCCGACCGGCGCACGAGCGCGATCTCGGAGTCGACGATGGCTTCGGCCGAGCTGCGGTGGTCGCCGCGGGTTTCCATGCCGAAGACGTCGCCCGGCAGGTGGAAGCCGGTGATCTGCCGGCGGCCGTCGCTCAGGATGCGAAAGCCGCGGGCCGCGCCCGACACGACCATGTAGACGAAGTCGGCGCTCTCGCCTTCGCCGAAAATCTCTTCGTCGCGATCGAAGCGCATCGAGAAGCCGGGCAGCTCCAGGCCTTCGGCGAAACAGAAGGCCTTCCCCGCCGTGGTGACGATGGCCTGTTGGGTCGCGCCGGTCTGGACTCGCATGCTCTGCATGACATCGGCTCCTGCGATTGGTTGCAGGCTGATCGATACCGGCCTCGACCTTCGCGCGATATTCGGGCCGATTGCTTAGGGGGTTTCCCGGAGGCGCCGGCTCTGGGGCCAGCTCTGGCAGGCGATTCCACCCCGCCGTCGCCTCCGTCGATTCACCCTTTTTGATCCAGCGCAAAGCCGCCTTTGCCGGCCTGCACTAACGCTCCGGTCGTTGGGAGGAGAGTCGCCGATGACCGATTTCATGCTTGCGCTGATCGCCGCTTCGTTCCTGACCTTCGGGTCCGTTCTGGCGAGCGTGTCCATCTTTGTCGCCCTTGCCGAGCGCGCCGACGAGCGCCGGCACCGCCCGGTGCTCGAGGCGCTGCGCCATCAGGCAGAGGAACGCCTGGAGCACCGGTCCGAGGCCGGCCGTAGGCACGCCGCGGTCGCCTAGTCCGGCCCGGCTCCAGTCTTTCGGTTGACTCCCCGACGGGTGCGCGGCGCACTGTCGGGCGCGAGGAGCCGATGCCGGAGCACGTGAGCAGCGCAAGCTTCCTGCGCGTCATCTGGAGCGCAGTCGGGGGGGATAAGGCGCTGGCCCCGCGGGTCGCCTTCGCCGGGGCCGGCGATCTGCCCTCCGCATTTCCGGTGAGCGACCTGGCCGCAGGCGCTGTCGCCGCCGCGGCGCTCGCGGTGGCCGAATTGGCCGGCGCGGCTGCCGCCAGTGTCGACCGGCGGCTGGCGTCCTTCTGGTTCCGCTTCTCGCTTCGGCCCGAAGGCTGGTCGCCGGCGCCGCCGTGGGATCCGATCGCCGGCGACTATGCGGCGGCCGACGGCTGGATCCGTCTGCACACCAACGCGCCAAGGCACCGCGCGGCGGCGCTGGCGGTTCTCGGCGCGGCCGGCGACAAGAACGCCGTGACCCGAGCCGTGGCCGGCTGGAGGGCCGATGACCTGGAAGCGGCCATCGTCGACGACGGGGGCTGTGCGGCGGCCATGCGCTCGCTTGCTGCGTGGGCGGAGCACTCGCAGGGCAGAGCAGTCGCCGAGGAGCCCCTCGTCTGGCGGTCCGACGGCAACGGCGCAGCTCGCGCCACGGCGTCGGCGGACCCGTCACGGCCGCTGGCTGGCGTCAAGGTGCTGGACCTGACTCGGGTCCTGGCTGGCCCGGTCGCGACGCGGTTCCTCGCCGGCTACGGCGCCGATGTGCTGCGCATCGATCCGCCCGACTGGAACGAGCCGGCGATCACGCCGGAGGTCACGCTCGGCAAGCGCTGTGCGCGCCTCGACCTGCGCGCCCCCGCCGATCGCGAGACCCTGCTCGGGCTGCTCGCCGAGGCCGATCTCTTCATCCATGGCTATCGTCCCGGCGCGCTCGAGGGGCTTGGGCTGGGCGAGGAGGTTCGCCGGCGGGTGCGACCGGGGCTGGTCGAAGTCTGCCTCGACGCCTATGGCTGGACCGGGCCGTGGGCCGGCCGGCGCGGGTTCGACAGCCTGCTGCAGATGAGCTCCGGCATCGCCGACGCCGGCATGCGCCGGGTCGGCGCCGAGACGCCCACGCCGCTCCCGGTGCAGGCGCTGGACCATGCCACCGGCTACATCCTGGCCGCCTCCGCCGTCCGCGGCTTGACCAAGCGGCTTCAGACCGGGGTCGGGTCGAGTTGGCGCGCCTCGCTCGCGCGCACAGCCGCCCTTCTCGCCAGCGAAGCTGCGCCGGAGGCGGCGGAGCCGTTCGCCGATCCATCCGTTGCAGACCTCGCCGACGGCGTCGAGGCGACGGCCTGGGGCCCCGCGCGCCGCCTGAAGCCACCGGTCGCCATCGCGGGCGCGCCGATGCGCTGGGACCGGCCGGCCGCCGACCTCGGGTCGTCGCCGGCGCGATGGTAGCAAGAGGAGCAAGGCGGCCATGGCCGAGATCGACGACGTTCGGCGTTTCCGCACGAACCTGCAGGGCGAGGTCGACGGCGAGACCGTCTACGGCGCGCTCGCCGACGCGGAGCCCGATCCGAACCTCGCCGCCGTCTACCGCAAGCTCGCCTCGGTCGAAGGCGCGCACGCGCAGTTCTGGCGCACCCGGCTGGATCGGCAGGGGGTCAAGGGCGTCCAGCTCTCGCCCAGCCTGCGCGCGCGGGCGACGTCTTGGCTCGCCCGCCGTTTCGGTCCGACCTTCGTGCTCCCGGCGATCGCGGCCGGCGAGGCGCACGACATCGATGCCTACGACCGCCAGCCGGACGCCGTGGCGGGCGGTTTGCCAACCGACGAGCGCAGCCACGCGCGCATCATCGAGGCGGCGGCCTCCACCGGGCGCGGGGTCGCCGGTCCCGAGGTCGCCGTGCTCGAGGGCCGGCATCGCGGGGCGGGCGGCAATTCCCTCCGCGCCGCTGTGCTGGGCGCCAACGATGGGCTCGTCTCCAACCTCAGCCTGGTGATGGGGGTCGCAGGCGCGAGCGCTGCGGCGCACGCGGTGCTGCTCGCCGGGATCGCCGGCCTGGTCGCCGGTTCCTGCTCCATGGCCATGGGCGAGTGGCTGTCGGTGAACAGCTCGCGCGAGCTCTACAAGAAGCAGATCGGGACCGAGGCCCAAGAGCTCGAGCAGTCGCCCGAAGAGGAGAAGGAGGAGCTCGTCCTCATCTACCAGGCCAAGGGCCTGCCGGAGGGTCAGGCGAAGGCGCTGGCCGAGCGGCTGCTTTCCGACAAATCCACCGCGCTCGACACGCTGGCGCGCGAGGAGCTCGGCATCGACCCCGACGCGCTGGGCGGCTCCGCCTGGGGCGCGGCCACGGCGTCTTTCTTTCTCTTCGCGTTCGGGGCCATCTTTCCGGTCGCGCCGTTCGCTTTCATGAGCGGTTGGACGGCGGTCGGCACCAGCCTGGCGCTCAGCGGCATCGTGCTGGCGGGGATCGGTATAGGAACGTCGCTGTTCACGGGCCGCGGCGCGCTCTTCTCGGCGACCCGCCAGGTCCTGATCGGCTACATCGCGGCGATCATCACCTTCTCGGTCGGCCGCCTCGCCGGCGCTGTGATCGCGGGCTAGCGCGGTCCTCAACGCTCCGCGGAGTCAGGCCACCCTGGCGGCGGCGAAGGGGAAGGCCACCGGCGTCGCCCGCACGCGGCTCGGCGGCGTCTGGTCGATATAGCCCCACAGCGCCGCGACCTCGCGTCCGGCCTCGGCGTCGCCCAGCTCCTCCGCCGCGCGGCCGGTGGCCAGCCCGGTCTGGTATCCTAGCCGCGAGCGCAGGACCGCCGGCGCGACCGGCAGGCGCATGAGCGCGAGCGCCTCGAGCGCCCGTCTCACCACGGGCGACTCCGCGCCGCGCCGCGCCGGCGGCGCCTGGTTCACCACCGCGACGGCCGGACGCCCGAGGCGGTTGGCGACATCGACGGTCCGCACCGCGGCGGCGAGGTCGAGGAAGGTGGGGCGAAGCACGAGAAGCGACATCTCCGACAGCACCAGCGCGTGACCGAGGTCCTCCTCGCCGCAAGCCGGGGTGTCGATGATCATGAGATCGAAGCCGTCGCGCACCGCCGCCACCTGCAGCGCGAAGAGCTTGGCGCCGGTGGTGGCCACGCACTGCGGTCCAGGCTCGCTTCGGCCCTTCAGCGCCGCCAGCGCCGAGCGTTGCGGATCGGTATCGGCGATCAGCGCCCGCGTGCCGCGACGCTCGGCCGCCAGCGCCAGATTGACGGCAACGGTCGTCTTGCCCGAGCCGCCCTTGCGGCCAACAACCGCTAGCGTGCGCATGCCCGCCTCCCTCTCTCGGACGTCCGCGACGTAAGTCGTTCCTGAGTGGAATTCCCCCTTAAATACAATCGTGTGGTCTGAGTCGCGGCCTATGCAAAGATGGCGTGTGTGACGACCCGATGAAATCTCGCGTGGCCTTGCGGTCATGATCGGGCTCTGGGCAGATCGCGGGCGCTGGCCTGATGGCCAAGAGCGAGCGAGGGAGGTCATCGATGGGTCAGCTGGAGGGCAGGGTCGCCGTGATCACCGGGGCGGCGAGCGGCATGGGCTTGGCGAGCGCGGTCCTGTTCGCGCGCGAGGGCGCGCATGTCGTACTGGCCGACCTGAACACGCCGGGCGGCGAGGCGGCGGCAGCCGAAGCGAGCGCGGCTGGACCCAAGTGCGTCTTCCAGCGCACGGACGTTTCGGCCGAGCCTGACATCCAGGCCCTCGTCGCCCGCGCGCTTAAGGAATTCGGCCGCCTCGACGTCATGTTCAACAACGCCGGCATCGGCGGCGCGCTGGGGTCCCTCGAGGGCATCTCGGTCGAGGATTGGGATCGGACGCAGGCGGTGCTGCTGCGCGGCGTCTTCCTCGGCATGAAGCATTCGATCGCCCCGATGCGGGCGCAGGGCGGCGGCGCCATCGTTTCGACCGCCTCGATCGCCGGCCTCGGCGGCTATGCGAACCTGCACGCCTACTGCGCGGCCAAGGCGGGGGTGGTGAACCTCACTCGCTCGGCGGCGCTGGAGTTCGCCTGCGACAAGATCCGCATCAACTGCATCGCACCCGGCGGCGTCGCGACGCCGATCATTGGCGGCGGCGCCAACTTCAACAAGGCGGCGGCCGACGCGGCGCTGGTGAACGCCCAACCTTTGCCGGTGGCGGGCCAGCCCGAGGATATCGCCGCGGCCGCCCTCTTCCTGGCCAGCGACGCGGCCCGCTTCATCACCGGCCATTGCCTGGTCGTCGACGGCGCCGCCACCGCCGGCGCGATCGCGACCGCGCCCCGCGCCGGCCAGGAGCGCCCCCGCCCCCAACGCTCCTTCGCCGGCCTCGTTCGAGCTCTAGGCCCGCGGACGGCCAAGCGGGGCAAATCAGGAGTGCTGAAAGCACACATTCCCAATGACCGCTATGGGGGGAAAGCGGACATTCGCGGGAGCGGTTGTCAGCGCTGCCGCCGTTGGAGCGGTCATGTCCGCTTCTGACTCAAAGCAGCCATAACGAACGTCCGCTCTCCGGCGCGGTGCCGATGACCGCTTTCGACCCAAAGCGGACACTGCGCGTGGTGCTCACAGTCGACCTCGGACGACCCGCCCGTCTGGCGCATGCTGATCAATCGGTGGCGGGCGAACGCAGAGGGCTATTTGGCTCTCGTGCAAAATGGTCAGGCCAGCGGAAGCCGGATTTCGGTCTCACGGTCTGCCGGAGCGGTCGTGTGCGGGTCATTGAAGTAGACCTCGACGATCGGGCCTTCGCCGCGTGTCCCGCCCCAGGCTTCGAACCACTCGAACAGCGCTGCGTAGGCCGCGTTGAGACCCGCATAAGGACCGTTGAGCCTCAGCACAGCGTAGCGGCCGCCCGATAGCACGCGCACGTGCACCTGGTCGTCGCCCGGCTCGTCGTTCGGGACGGTGATGGCGGCCTCGGACCGCAGGTTCTCGGGTGCGGTCTTGCGGGCGTCGTCGAGATAAACAGCGACGCCCATAGCCGGGGGACCCGTAAGGCCGCGAGGCGCGGCCCACGCATAGAGCCGCTCGAATGTCGGCCCGATCGCATGGTGCGGACCGACGTGGGCGAGATACGCGATCCGCATGGGCGAGCGTTCAACGACTTCTATCTGCATCGCGGTCTGCTTGGTCTGAGACCGCGCCGCGCGCCAGCGACCGGGCGGAGCGCCATATGCGGCCGCGAAAGCGCGGCTGAACGCAGCTAGCGAGCCGTAACCGGCGCGGCGTGCGATGGTCGAGAGCGGGTGGGAGGTGGTCGTCAGCTCGACCGCGGCGCGGTCCAGCCTAAGACGCGCCAGAGTGCCGGACACTGTCTCGCGCCAAGTGGCGCGGTAGAGGCGGTGGAAGTGGTAGGGCGACAGGCAGGCCACGGCTGCCAACCCCCTCAGGTCGAGCGGCTCGTCGAGGTGGGCGGAGATGTGAGCCGCCACCCTTGTGAGGCGCCGCGCTCGGCTTCTGACTGTCCCGATGCGGGGCATGGGACCGTAACTTAGCGGCGATCGATTGATCGCGGTTGCGGTTATTTGACCGATCCATTTCAAAGATGCCCTTCGCCTGTCATGTCATCTGTCGGTGTCAATGACGTCCCGTTCCTCATCGGGACGTGGCGCGACGAACCTATCGCTCGCACGGCAGGGGAGGCACGAAGTGTCGAACGATCACGGCCGCTTCATCTGGTACGAGTTGATGACCCCCGACCTTGAGGCGGCGAAACGTTTCTATGGACATGTCGTCGGCTGGACGGCGCAGGACACTATGGGTGACGCCGATGACGATCACCCGGACGGACACCCCTACACGATACTCGAGGCCGACGGCGCCCGCATCGGTGGCGCCTTTCCGCTGGAGCATGAGGAGAAGGCGCAAGGGGTGCCGCCGAACTGGACCGGCTATATCTGCGTCGACGACTGCGACGCAGCGCTCGACAAGACCAAAGCACTCGGCGGTTCGGTGATGCGACCGCCCAGGAACATTCCGGGTTTCGGCCGCCTTGCGATCATCGCCGATCCACACGGTGCGGTCACGGCGATCATGCAGCCTGTCGCGCAATCTGACGCGCCGCCGCGAGCGAAGCGCGGGGCGCCGGGTCACGCCGGCTGGCATGAGCTCTACGCGGCCGACGCTGAGGCGGACATTCCGTTTTACCGCGACCTCTTCGGCTGGACCGAGACGGGCCGTTTCGACACGGGGGCGACGGGCGTCTACCACCTGTTCAGCAATGCCGATGGCCAAGTGGGCGGGATCATGACCAAGCCTGCGCAGATTCCAGTGGCATGCTGGTGCTACTACTTCGAGGTGGACGACGCGGATGCCGCCGCTGCTCGCGTGGAGGAGGCCGGCGGCGCCGTGGTGCAAGGGCCGATCGACGTTCCAGACGGCAGCCGGGTGGTGCAGGCGACGGACCCGCAAGGCGCCTTCTTCGCGCTGGTGAAGTCAAAGCTCTGACGCGCCTCGAAACCAACGTACTCCCCGCTCCCGGCAGTCGGCGCGATGTCGAGGGGGGGTGGCCCGAAGACGGGCCTTGCCGCAGTCGCCGCGGCCGGGCCCTGCGAAGTCGCACTTGCATAGGTTCGTTGCCTACTCTTGGTGCCCGGGTCCGCCATCACTTCTTAGGTCGCACCGCAGCGAAAGACGTTTCGCTTGCTAATTTGCGTGCGCCCCCAACCGCGTCGGCGACACATCGTCCAACAGTCCCTAGAGCGCGCGCACGGTCCAATCGCGCTCAGCGCGCACCACCCTTTTCCCGGCCGGCCCCAATGTCCGCTATCCCCCCCATAGCTGACTCTCGCAGCGTCCGCTTCCGGGCACGCGGCTTATGTCCGCTTCTGGCGCTTAGCGGACACTGCGGCCGGTATCTTCAGCCGAGTTGGCGGTTTCGGGTTGCTTCCCGCAGCAAGACGGCCTGATCGCTGCCTAGCTCGCTGAGTGCTTTCCGGATCGAG
>DATNIH010000102.1:0-20303 GCA_035604515.1 Caulobacteraceae bacterium
GCACGCCGGCCGAGAGCAGGCTCTTGCCCGATCTCAACGCCCTGGCCGCGCCGTCGTCGACCACCAGCGCGCCGGCCGTGGATAGCGAGCCGGCGATCCAGGCCTTGTAGGCGGCGGCGGGCGTGCCGGGCGCCTGGAACAGCGTCGCCAGCGCGCCGTCCTCGACCGCGCGCAGCGGCGAGGGGCGGCGGCCGAGCGTGATCAGGGTCGAGCAGCCGGCGGCGGCGGCGATTCGCGCGGCGGCCAACTTGGTCGCCATGCCGCCGGAACCGCCGACGTTCGCGCCGCCTGCCATCGCTTCGATCTCGGCGGTGAGGGCCTCGACGTGCGGGATGTGGCGCGCGGCCGGATCGCGGCGCGGGTCGGCGGTGTAGAGGCCGTCGACGTCAGAGAGCAGCACCAAGAGGTCGGCGCCGACCATCTGGGCCACGCGGGCGGCCAGACGGTCGTTGTCGCCGTAGCGCAGCTCCTCGGTCGCCACCGTGTCGTTCTCGTTGACCACCGGCGTCACACCCAACTCCAGCAGCGTCTCCAGCGTGGCGCGGACGTTGAGGTAGCGGCGGCGCACCTCGGTGTCGTCCGGCGTCATCAGCACCTGGGCGGCGGTGAGGCCGGCCGGCCCCAGCGCCTCTTCCCAGGCCCGCATCAGCTGCGACTGCCCGGCGGCGGCCGCAGCCTGCTTCTCCGGTAGGGTCAGCGATTTGCGCTTCAGCGCGAGCCGCCGCCGGCCGAGCGCCACAGCGCCGGAGGAGACGATCAGCAGCTTCTGGCCGCGCTGGCGCAGGCGGGCCAGATCGGCGGCGAGCGAGGCCAGCCAGGCGGCGTCGGCCGCGCCGGTTTCCGGGTCGACGACGAGGGCGGTGCCGACCTTGATGACGACGAACCGGGCCGAGGCGAGCGACGTCACGACGTCCAGCTGCTGCTGTCGGCGGGCGCCGGCTGCGGCGCCCGCTCTCCGGTGACCACGGCGAAGGCGGCGCGCAGCAGCGTCGTCACGCCCTCGCCGGAGACGGCCGAGACCAGCCGCGGCGCCGCGCCGACCGCGGCGGCGAGCTCGGCGGCCCTGGCTTTGCGCGTCTCGGCGTCCAGCGCATCGATCTTGGAGAGCGCGACGAGTTCCGGCTTCTCCGTCAGTCCCGCGCCATAGGCCGCCAGCTCGCCGCGCACGGTGCGCCAGTCGCCAGCGACGTCTTCGGACGTCGCATCGACCAGGTGGATCAGCACCGCGCAGCGCTCGAGGTGGCCAAGGAAGCGCACGCCCAGCCCAGCGCCTTCGGCCGCGCCTTCGATCAGGCCGGGTATATCCGCCAGCACGAAGCGCTCGTTGGCGGTGAGGTCCACGACGCCCAGGTTCGGGGTCAGGGTGGTGAAGGGGTAGTCGGCGATCTTCGGCGTCGCGGCCGAGACGGCGGCCAGGAAAGTCGACTTGCCGGCGTTGGGCAGGCCCACCAGGCCGACGTCGGCGATCAGCTTGAGCCGCAGCCAGATCTCTTTCTCCTCGCCCGGCAGGCCGGGGTTGGCGTAGCTCGGCGCGCGGTTGACCGGGCCCTTGAAGCGGGTGTTGCCGAAGCCGCCGTTGCCGCCCGCCGCCAGCCGCACCCGCACGCCGGCATGATCGAGATCGGCGATCAGGGTCTCACGGTCGGCCTCCAGCACCTCGGTGCCGACTGGCACGCGCAGTTCGATGTCGGCGCCGTTCGCGCCGTGGCGGTCGCGGCCCATGCCGTGGCCGCCGGTGCCGGCTTTGAAGTGCTGCTGGTAGCGGAAGTCGATCAGGGTGTTCAGCCCCTCGACCGCCTCGATCCAGACGTCGCCGCCGCGCCCGCCGTCGCCGCCGTCCGGCCCGCCACGCGGAATGAACTTCTCGCGCCGGAACGACACGGCGCCCCCGCCGCCGTCGCCGGAGCGGATCATCACCTTGCACTGGTCGAGGAACTTCATGCGCGGCGGTTTAGACGAAGATGGCGCGGCGCCCTAGAACGTCCGTTTCGGGGTGTGGGGGTAAACGTCATGCGATGGGCGTCGGGCGTCATGGTGTTCTTGCTGGTATTGGTCGCGGGCGCGGCCGTGATCTGGTTCCTCGCTCACGCTTCACGGACCGACGTAACCGCGCCGCCGCCCGCCGTGACCGAGGCGCCGCTGGATTTGCCGCCGCCGCCGGCTGGTTCGCAGTGGCGCTACACCGCCCCTCGCGAGGCCTACGCCTCGGTCGCCGGCGAGGAAGCCTGCACCAAGGCGCTGGCGGAGATCGGGATCGGCGGCGGCGGAAAGTCGGGCGCGACGCTCTGCCTGCGCCGCGGCGGCGGCTATCCCTATGCCGGCTCGATCATGCTCGGCGACACGCACGGCCAGTTCGTCTGCCCGGCCTGCGCGGTCAAGGCGAGGTTCGACGACCGCGGGGCGCTGAGTTTCGACGGCACGGCGGCCAGCACGGACGGCACGAGCTACGCGCTGTTCATCCGCGACGGCGCGGGCCTGGCCGCCGAGCTGAAACGCGCCTCGACCGCGACGTTCCAGGTGACGCTTCGCGGCGCAGGCGAGCAGCGGGTAACCTTCAACGTCGCCGGGCTGCGCTGGAACCGGTAGCGCGACCTAGCCATGTCGCGGCCTCAGCCGCGAGGCGCGTGGGCGATCATCTGGATTTCCACGATGCCGGATTCCGATAGCAGCGCCGTCGTCCCCACGGCGGTCCAAGCCGGATGCGGCGCCGGCATGAACTCGTCCTTGACCGCGGCCAGGGCGGCGAAGTGGTCATCGCGCGAGCCGGCAAAGTGCGGGGTGTCGAACACGTGGAACGAGTTGATCATCGCCACGTCGGCGAACCCGACGCCCGACGCCTCGAGCGTCTGCCCGATCCGCCGAAAAGCGCGGCGGACCTGATCCTTAAACGCGGCGACATCATTGCCCTCCCCCGGCGCCCGGCCGACGATGACGCCGGAGATGTAGATCGTATCGCCGGCGCGGCGCGCGGCCGCGAAATGCATCCGCTCGTAGGTCTTCTGGTCGCCTTCGGTCGCGAGGATGACTTCGCCGCCGGAAGCGGGAATGCGTACGGGTTGGCCTGCCATCTGCGAGATCCATCGGGTTTGGTGTGAGCGGGGCCAAGGTCTATCCCAATGCCTGAAGCGTTCAAAACGCCGCGCTTCACCCTTTGCCGCCCCGGGAGACACCGATGAATCGATATTGGACCTTGTCCGGCAAACCCCTCGGCGCCTGGCCCGAGCCCGACACGTTCGCGCTGCGCGAAGGTCCGATCCCAACACCAGGCCCCGGCCAGGCGCTGACACGGACCATCTACGTCTCGCTCGACCCCTACCAGTGGGGCTACAAGAAGCGCGGCGTCGAGCCGGCGGGCGCGCCCTGCCACGCGCGCACCGTGGCCCAGGTGGTCGAGAGCCGGATAGACGGCTTCGCGGCCGGCGATCTCGTCTTCAACACCAACGGCTGGGCCGAGTACGGCCTGATGGGCGAGGGCGTCGTGCGCCCGTCGTACATGATCCCGCGCAAGCTCGACCCGGCGCAGGGACGCATCTCCCAGGCCGTGGGCGTACTCGGGATGCTGGGCCTCACCGCCTACGCCGGCATGGTGCTGATGGGCGATCCGAAGGCGGGCGAGACCGCCGTGGTGTCAGCCGCGTCCGGCGGCGTCGGCCAGATCGCCGGCCAGCTGGCGCGGCTGCGCGGCGCGCGGGTGGTGGGCATCGCCGGGCGCGAGGAGAAGTGCCGGTTCGTGGCGGGTGAGCTGCGCTTCGACGCCTGCGTCTCGCACCTCAGCCCGACGTTCGCCGATGATCTGCGCGCAGCCTGCCCGTCAGGCGTTGACGTCTACTTCGAGAACGTCGGCGGTGCTGTGTTCGATGCGGTGCTGCCGCTGTTCAACCGCGGCGCCCGGATGACGATCTGCGGCTTGATCGCCCACTACGGCGATGCGGCCGGAACCGACGCCCGGGCCGCCTTGATGGCCCGCGGCAAGCCGGTGTTCGATGCGCGCGGCGTCACGGTGCGCGACCTCTTCGTCGGCGACTACGTGAAGGACCACCACGACGCCTTCCTGCGCGAGGTGGCGCCCAGCGTGGCCTCGGGCGAGGTGAAATACCGCGAGGACATCCGCCAGGGCCTCGAGGCGATTCCCACCTGCTTCGCCGAGATGCTGCGCGGCGACAACTTCGGCAAGATGCTGGTCCAGGTGGGCGAGGACCCGACGCTTTAGGAGGCTCGAGGCCCAGGGCGGGGGTCGTGCGCCGGCGAGCCCGCTTCCGCTTCGGGTCAGGAAGCCAATGGCCGCCCGTCGACCGCGCACTCGTTGTCGGCGTAACAACGTTCACAAATGCAGTTGTCAATGGGCGGCACGCTAGTCTATCTATTCAACTTCAGGAGGACTGCCCGCCGACGTCAACCAGGACGCCGCGTAGCGTGAGGTGGGTTATGTAGCTTGCTTCTCATTGATGATTGTTCGCTCGCAGGATCGCTTAGGGGGGTCAAGTGGCGGCAAACACCCCGGAACATCGGCGCTACGTCGACCTGACCGTGAGCGCGCTTGCGGGCTTTGCAACACCGCGCTTCATCGAGGGTCCCCCAATCGCCGCCGGCTACGTCCGCGTGCCGGTCAGCGACGCTTTCATCTCAATGGACGAGCTGAAGGCGTGCGTTTCTGAGGCTGATCTCGAAGCGGCGGAGGCGGCCCGGCAGACCTATCTGAAGTCCCGTCGCGCGGAAGGACGCTCGCAGTTCGAGCTCTACAAGACCCTCAGAAGCGCCGTGGTGCGGCGCGCCGAGGCCGAAGGGCTGGCGCTCCCCGCGGACGCGTTCGCCGACATGTTCCGGGCGGCGGCGCTGACTCAGGAGTCCGAGGCGAGAAACATCGGGTTCGCCGCGGCGCAGGCCGGCAAGTCGGCCGTGGCGCAGTCCGACAACCGACTCTTCGTCCTGATGGACACCGGGGCTGGGGCGGAGGTTGTGGCCCAAACCAGCGAGGGCGCGCCCTCGGACGAGGCGCGAATGGCCTGGTACTTCGACATGGGCCAGGAATTCCTTTTTGGGTTGCTCGGACTTGCCGGCGGCATTCCGAAGGCCGGGGCCGACGTTCCCAAGCTTTGGCGCGAACTTATGCTGCGCGACAAGATCAAGAAGGCATTTGCACTCGTCATCGCCACCGGATTCGATCTCTCCGATATCATCACCTTCGTGAAGACCCTCTTCGAGGAAGACGACATCGTCGAACAGCTGTTGACCGTTCTGGATTGTGGGTTCTGGGCGATCGTGTGGTGCATCGCCAAATGGGGCGCCAAGATGACGCCTGGCGTCGGGCAAGCGCTACTGGCGGGCGCGGTCGCGTTGCTGGCGGGCAAGCTCTGTATCAAGCTGATCGATGGCCCAAAGGCGGTCACGTAGGACCTCACAGTAAAACCACGGAGGGAACAGTCGTGATCTGGATACGGCGTCTGATTAGATGGCTCGCGAAACACAAGGCGGCTGCCAAGAAGGCGATCCAAGAGGCGGAGCGCGAGCTCGCAGAACACCTCAAGGACGCCGAATATTGGGGAAAGAAGGCCTTCAAAGAGGGCAATCCCGAGGTCAAGGAAGCCTACAAGAAACTAGAGCAGGACTATCTGCGTAAGGCCGCCGAAGCCGAGAAGAAGCTACATGAGCTGAAGACCGTTTCTGCGAAGTTCGACGCGGACGCGGATGTGTTCGTTGGGCAATTGGCCGAGCTCGACCGGGTTCTCAGCACCGCCGACTTACTGGTGAGCTCCATCTCCCTCGATGATGCGGGCGAGGATGAGCCCCCAGCGTCAGCAGATGCTGGAAGCTCCAGGGGCGCCGAAAAGAGGCTGAAGGCCACCCTCGGCGGCTAGGAACCCGTGCCTGAGCCGCTCGAGAGGGCCCAGATGCGCCGTTCAGGGGAGCGTGGCCGAGGCTCGGCGCCGCCGCCAAATGTCACCCTTCCCCAACTTGCCGCCGCTCAAGACGACACCGCTGGCCAGGTTCGTTCGAACTCCAGCCACACCGGAGCGCAGTCGCCGAGGCGCTTGGTCTCGTAGCGGGTCGTCAGGTGATCCGGCCATGGCCGGCGCCAGTCGTCCGCGCGCTCGGCGGTCCAGCGGAAATCCGGGGAGGCCAGGAAGCGCTGCAGCGTCCAGTCGGCGTAGTCGGCCCAGTCGGTGGCGAAGCGCAGCGGCGCCCCCGGCTTCAGCAGGCGCGCCGCCTCGGCGATGAAGTCGCCCTGAATCAGACGGCGCTTCCTGTGGCGCGCCTTCGGCCAGGGGTCGGGGAACAGGATGTAGAGCCGGTCGATCGAGCGGTCCGGCAACAGGGTCATCAGGGTGCGCACGTCACCGGCCTGCACACGCACGTTCTTCAGCCCCGCCGCATCGATGTGGGCCAGGCAGGCGCCCAGGCCGTTCACGAACGGCTCGGCGCCCAGGAACAAGGCGTCCGGATGGGCCGCAGCCTGACCGGTCAGGTGCTCACCGGCGCCGAAGCCGGCTTCCAGCCAGACCTCGCTGGCGTCGGGCGACAGCGCGCGCGGATCGAACGGGGTCGTCGGGACGGCGATGGTCGGCAGCAGCTGGTCCATCAGCCGCGCCTGGCGCGGCTTCAGCGAGCGCGACTTGATGCGGCCGTAGGTGCGGAGCGCCTGGATCATCGGCCCGGCTGTAGCGCGGGCAGGCCCAGAACGGAAAGCTGGCGTCAGCCCTCGCGGTCCTCGTCGTCGATGTCGTCGACGCCGGCCAGCGCCCGCATCAGGTCGAGGAAGCGCCGGCGCACCCGTCCGCGGGCCAGGCCCGGGAACAGCTTGGCCAGTTCCAGCCCCTCGGCCGTCATCAGGAAGGCGTGCACGGTCTGCTCGTCAGAGGGCCGGCCGTCGGCGCCCTGATGGTCCCCGGCCGGGTCGACCAGCCCATCGAAGAAGTAGGAGATCGGCGAGCGCAGCGCGGTCGCGATCTCGTAGAGCTTGGAGGCGCTGACGCGGTTGGCGCCCCGCTCATACTTCTGCACCTGCTGGAAGGTGAGGCCGAGCGCGTCGGCGAGCTTCTCCTGGCTGACACCCTGCATGCGCCTCCTGAGCCGGATCCTCGCCCCTACGTGCAGGTCGATTGGGTTGGGCAGGCGGGATTCGGTCAGATCGGTCATGGTCCCCCATCGTACGGTTAACGCCGTTATGCGATCAACGTTATACGCCAGCGCACGAGGTTCCTAATTGGCGCCATTGCGTCGCAACGCCGCGCGCCACTTTGGAAGGCTGGAAGCCAGCGAGATCAGCACCATAACGGCAAAAATCACACCGCCACATACCTCAAAGGGGGTGCTTGGAAGCGCCGGCGGCAGCGGTGAGTCGATGGCGCCGTAGGCGCCTTGGCCGAGCCGCTTTCCGGGCAAAGTGCGTCCGTACGCGTCGATCACCGCCGAGACCCCGGTGGGCGTGGCGCGCACCATCGGCAGGCCCTCTTCGATGGCGCGGTAGCTGGCGAGGTTCAGGTGCTGCCAGGGACCGCTGGTGACGCCGAACCAGGCGTCGTCGGAGACGTTGACGATCCAGGCCGGCCGGCGGCCGGCGCGCAAAGCAGCGTCGTAGGTGAAGCCGGGGAACAGGCTCTCGTAGCAAATCAACGGCTGCACCGGCGGGACGCCCGGTGGGTAGATCGGACGCGGCGGCGGGCCGGCTGTGAAGCCCGCGCCGAGATGGATCAACTGCTTGACGCCCAGCGGCGCGAGCTCGCGGTCGAACGGCAGGTATTCCCCGAACGGCACCAGCCGATGCTTGTCGTAGAGGCCGGTGATGGCGGCGCCGGTCGCGGTGCGCGTCAGGGCGACGAGGCTGTTGTGGTAGACTTGGCCGTCGGGGGCGTAAGCGCCGGGCGTCGCCGGCTCGGCGCGATAGCCCCCGGTGATCAGGGTCTGGCCGGGCGCCAGCGCCGCCTCGATCTGCGCCAGCGTCCATGAACCCGGGGCGAGGTAGTCCTCCAGGGCGTCAGGCAGCCCCGCCTCGGACCAGACGATCACGTCCGGCGGTCGGCCAACGTCCTTGGCCGCGCCCTGGCGGGTGAGGTCGAGGTTGCGCTTCAGGATGTTGGCGAAGGCCGCGGCGTCGTAACTGGGCAGCTCCGGCGTGTCGGGCTGGACCACCCGGACGATCGGCGCATTCGGCGCGATCGGCTCGGCGTACGAGAGACGGCCGGCGCCGTAGCCGTAGAGCCCGGCCAGCGCGGCGGCGGCCACGCCGATCGCCAGGCGCTCGGGGCGCGAGCGGACGCCAAGTCCCGGCGCGGCGGCAATAGCCAGGGTGAGCCAGGTAAGACCGTAGGCCCCGACGACCGAGGCCATCTGCGACGGCGCCGAGCCCGCGCGCCAGGTCTCCCCCGGCAGGTCCCATGGGAAGCCGGTCAGCACGTGGCCGCGCAGCCACTCGGCGCCGGCCAGGGCGCCGGCGAACACCAGCAACCGCAGCGGGCCGGGCGGCGCCAACGTCCGATAGAGCACGGCCGCGGCGCCCCAGAACAGCGCCAGGCCCCCGGCCATGCCGGCGACGGCGAACGGCGCCATCCAGGCCTGGTCCTTGGCGTCGACGAAGAACGCCTCGCCGATCCACCAGGTCGAGACCGCGAAGTAGGCGGCGCCCACCAGCCAGCCACGGAAGAAGGCCGAGCGCCGCGGGCGCGTCGGGTCAGCGTGATCGCAAAGCCAGAGCATGGCCGCGTAGCCGAGCAGGCCGGGCAGGACGCCAAATGGCGGGTGGGCGAAGGCGGCGGCGAGACCGGCGGCCAGCGCCACGGCGCGGTGCGCCCAGACTCCGCGCGTTCCCAACTGGCCCGGCGGGCCCATGCGGCGGGTCAGGCCTCCGCGGCCGGCGCCGGCGCGGCGGGCGGCGCCACCGGGCGCAGCCGCAGCCGCTTGATCCGGCGCGGATCGGCGTCAGCCACCTCGGCGTCGAGATCGGGCGCCAGCGAGACGATCTCACCGCGCTGCGGCACCCGGCCGGCGACGGCGGCGACGAGGCCGGCGATGGTGTCGATATCGTCCTCGGGATCGGGCATCGGCAGCGCGCGTCCGATCGCGGCCTCGACCTCCGCGAGCTCGGTGCGGCCGTCGACCTCGAACACGCCGTCGGGGCGCGGCGTGATCTGAGCCGCCTCGGCGACGTCGTGCTCGTCGTCGATCTCGCCGAGCACGGATTCGATCACGTCCTCCATGGAGACCAGGCCGTCCACGCCGCCGAACTCGTCGATCACCATGGCCAGGTGGATGTGCCGCGCCTGCATCCGCACCAGCAGGTCGGCGGCGCGCATCGAGGGCGGCACGAACAGGGTCTCGCGGCGCAGGCGTCCCAGCACCGCCTCGTCGGGCGCGGGCGGCGGCATCTTGCCGGCGATCAGCTTGAACACATCCTTGATGTGGACGAAGCCGACCGGGTCGTCGAGCGTCTCGCGATAGACCGGCAGGCGCGAGTGTTCGCTCTCGATGAACTGGGCGGCGACGGCGGCGAGCGGGGTCGAGATCTCCAGCCCGACGATGTCCGCGCGCGGAATCATCACGTCGGCCACCGTCACGGTCTGGAACGCCTCGGCCTGGTCGACCAGGTCCGACCCGGCGCGATCCTCGGGTGTCTCGGGCTCGGGCTTGGGTTTCCGTCCGAGCCCCAGCGCGCTCAGCATCTGTTCGAGCGGACCGACCTTCTCGGATTCGTCGTCGGCCTCGGGGCCCTCAGGGGTCGTGACGGCCATGGTCTCCTTCAAGCCGCATAAGGATCGGCGATCCCAAGGCCCGCCAGGATCAAGCGCTCCTTGGCCTCCATCGCCTCAGCCTCCGCGTCGATCTCGTGATCGTAGCCTAAAAGGTGCAGGACGCCATGGGCGGTGAGGTGTTGCAGATGGTCGGCGAGGCTCTTGCCCTGTTCGGCGGCTTCGCGGGCGCAGACGCCCAGCGCCAGGGCGATATCGCCGAGGTGGTCGCCGGCGCCGGGGAACGACAGCACGTTGGTCGCAGCGTCCTTGCCACGGAACGACGCGTTCAGCGCCCGCAGCCTGGCGTCGGCCGCGAGCAGGATCGCCACGCTGCCGGCATCGCAGCGCTCGGCCTTCAGGGTCGCGAGGGCTGCGGCCCTGACCAGGGCCCTGACCCGGGGCTCGGCGGTGCGCCAGGCCGGCTCCTCGATCACCACCTCGATGGCGGGCGCCCGGCTCAACGTCGCGCAGCGTCCGCGTCGTAGGCTCTGACGATCCGCTCCACCAGCGGATGGCGCACCACGTCTTCGGCGGCAAAGCGCATCATCGCCACGCCCCTGACCCCGTCGAGGATCGAGGCGGCGTGGATCAGCCCGGAGTCGCTGACGTTGGGCAGGTCGACCTGGCTGGGATCGCCGGTCACGGCCATCCGGGCGCCCTCGCCCATCCGGGTCAGCACCATCTTCATCTGCAGGCGCGAGGCGTTCTGGGCCTCGTCGACGATGACGAAGGCATGGGCCAGGGTGCGGCCGCGCATGAAGGCGATCGGCGCCACCTCGATCTCGCCGCGGTCGCGGCGGCGGCGCAGCTGCTCGGCCCCCAGGATCTCGGTCAGCGCCTCGAAGATCGGCGCCATGTAGGGATCGACCTTTTCCAGCAGGTCGCCGGGCAGGAAGCCGAGCCGCTCGCCGGCCTCCACCGCGGGCCGGGTGATGACCAGCCGGTCGACCTCCCCCGACAGCAGCATCCCCGCGCCGTGGGCGACGGCGAGGAAGGTCTTTCCGGTGCCGGCAGGGCCGAGCGCGAACACCAGTTCGTGCTGGGTGAGCAGCTCCAGATAGCGCGCCTGCGCCGCGGTCTTGGCCGCGACCGCGCCCCGGCGGCCGATCGGCCCGCCGCCGCCTGCGCCGCGCCGGGCCTGGTCGATGGCGACGCGCACGTCGGCCTGGGTGATCTCCAGGCCCTGATCCGCGCGCCCCGCGACGGTGTCGATGGCCTGCTTGGCCCGCCGCCGCGAGTCCGCCTTGCCATTCAAGGTGACGCCGCCGCCGGGCGTTTCCAACAGCACATCGAAGGCGTCCTCGAACAGCGCCGCGTGGCGCCCATTCGGGCCCCAGACCGCGCGGACCGCGGCCTCGGACATCGGCGCGAAGTCGGAGGGGCCGCGGCTCAAACGGCGGCCAGTTGAAGTTCGCCGGAGAGGCTGCTGCGCGTCGAATCCCGGATCAAGGTGGGTACGATCTGACCGATCAGGCTTTCCGGGGCCTCGCAGTGCACCGCCTGCAGGTAGGGGCTGCGCCCGGCGATCTGGCCCGGCTTGCGGCCGGCCTTCTCGAACAGCACCGGCAGCGTCCTGCCGACCTGGGCGGCGTTGAACGCCTGCTGCTGCTGCTCGAGCAGCGCCTGCAGCCGCGCCAGCCGCTCAGCCTTCACCGCGTCGGGAACCTGGCCGGCCATGGCCGACGCCGGCGTGCCCGGCCGCCGCGAATACTTGAACGAGAAGGCGCTGGCGTAACCCACCTCGCGCGCCAGCTGCAGCGTCGCCTCGAAGTCGGCCTCGCGCTCGCCGGGGAAGCCGACGATGAAGTCGCCGGACAGGGCGATATCCGGCCGCGCGGCGCGGATGCGCTCGACCAGGCGCAGGTAGTGCGCGGCCGCGTGGCCGCGGTTCATCGCCTTCAGCACCCGGTCCGACCCGGCCTGGACCGGCAGATGCAGGTAGGGCGCAAGCTCGGCCACCTCGGCGTGGGCCGCGATCAGGGCGTCGTCCATGTCGCGCGGGTGGCTAGTGGTGTAGCGGATGCGATCCAGGCCCGGGACCTTCGCCAGCCGCCGGATCAGCCCCGCGAGCCCGCCGCCCTCGCCGTCGTCGTAGGCGTTGACGTTCTGGCCCAGCAGAGTGACTTCGCGCACGCCCTGCGCGGCCAGATTCCGCGCCTCGGCCTCGATCGCCGTCGCCGGCCGCGAGTACTCGGCGCCGCGGGTGTAGGGCACCACGCAGAAGGCGCAGAACTTGTCGCAGCCCTCCTGCACGGTGAGGAAGGCGGTGACGCCGGCCGGTTCGCGGGCCGTCGGCAAGGCGTCGAACTTTTCCTCGGCCGCGAAGTCGGCCGCCAGCGCCTCGCCGGCGGCGCGGTGGGCTCTGGCGATCAGCTCCGGCAGGCGGTGGTACGACTGTGGCCCGACCACCAGGTCAACCGCCGGCTGGCGGCGTACGATCTCGGCGCCCTCGGCCTGGGCCACGCAGCCGGCGACGGCCACCAGCATCGCCCCGCCCTCCGCCGCCCTGGCCTGCTTCAGCCGCTTGATCTGGCCCAGCTCGGAATAGACCTTCTCGGTCGCCTTCTCGCGGATGTGGCAGGTGTTCAGCACCACCAGGTCCGCGCCCTCGGCCCGGTCCGTCAGCCCATAGCCCAGCGGGCGCAGCACATCGGCCATGCGCTCGCTGTCATAGACGTTCATCTGACAGCCGTAGGTCTTGATGTAGAGCCGCTTTTGCGGCGCTGGGGCGGGCATGCCGGCGTTATGGGGGTGACGGCGAGCCGGCGCAACCGTACGGCTAGCGCTTCGAGGCTGGGTTGGTGACTGGGGATCGGGGCGGTTGGCTGAGGGGCGCTTTGCCTTCGGGCTGCATTTCCGCTCGGAGCTCGAGTTGCCGGAGCTCGCGCCGGGTGGCGTGGGCGAGCCGGACGTCACGGTCCGGCTCGGCGATGTGCCGCACCAACTCGACGGCGCCGCGAAGGCGGGGCGCCGCGGATGGGCGACGCCGGACGCGTTCCTGTTCGAGGCGCCGGGCGTGGCGCGCTACCTGGCCAGCGGCGGCGCCGAGGTGGTGGTCGAGCCCTGCGTGGGCGCCGCGGCCTCGCACGTCCGCACTTTCCTGCTCGGCTCCGTGCTGGGCGCGCTGTGCTACCAGCGCGGCCTGATCCCCTTGCATGCCAATGCGATGGAGACGGACGGCCGCGCCGTCGCGATCGCCGGGAGTTCCGGCGCCGGCAAGTCGACCCTGGCAGCGCACTTAAGCCGCCGCGGCTATCGGGTGATGGGCGATGACGTCTGCGCGCTCAGCTTCGAGGCGGACGGGCGGGTGATGGTCTGGCCCGGCGCGCGGCGGTTCAAGCTGTGGGCCGATGCGCTCGCCGCTTTTGGGGAGGACACAGCCGGCCTGCAGCGGGTGGCGGACCGGCGCGCCAAGTACGTTTTGCCGCACGAGCGGGACGATGCGCCGACGCCCGCGCCGCTCGATCGAATCTATCTGCTGGCCAAGGCGGCGCCGGGCGAGGCTGGCGCCGTTCGCCCGCTCGGCGGCAAAGCTGCCTTCGAGGCGCTGCTCGCCAACACCTATCGGCTCGAAATCGCCACGGCGATGGGACGGCGCGCCGAGGTGTTCGCCCGCTCGATCGAGACGTTGCGGCAGGCGTCGGTGTTCGTGTTCGAGCGGCGCTGGGGCCTCGACAGGCTGGCCGAGGAGGCAGCGTTGCTCGAGGCGCATTTCAAGGCGCCATCACCGGCGGGGGGCGGCTAGACCCGCACCATCCGTTTGCCGCGGTTCTCGCCCGCCAGCAGGCCGATCAGCGCGGCGGGGAGGTTCTCCAGGCCGTCGATGACGTCTTCCTGCACCTTGATCTTGCCGGCTTCCACCCAGGATTTCAGCTCCGCCAGGGCCGCGTCCTTGCCGTCGTAGAAGTCCATGACCACGAACCCGTCGACCTTGAGCCGCTTGGTGACGATCAGGCCGGGTACGCCGCGCGGGCCGTGGGCGGGCGGCACGTCATCGTACTGCGAGACCGCGCCGCAGCAGACGATGCGGCCGTGGTTGTTCATGTTGAACAGCGCCGCCTCGAAGATGTCGCCGCCGACGTTGTCGAAATAGACGTCGATCCCGTTCGGGCAGGCGGCGCGCAGCGCGCGGCGGACGTCGCCGAGCTTGTAGTCGACCGCGCCATCGAACCCTAGCTCGTCGGTCAGCCAGGCGCACTTCTGCGCCCCGCCGGCGACGCCGACCACGGTCGCGCCCTTGATCTTGGCGATCTGGCCGACGATCGAACCGACCGCGCCGGCCGCCGCCGACACCACAACCGTCTCGCCGGGCTTCGGATCGCCCACGCGCAGCAGGCCGAAGTAGGCGGTCAGGCCGGTGACGCCGTAGACGCTGAGCAGGTGGGTCAGCGGCTCCATTTTCGGCAGCTTCTGCAAGTGCTTGGCCGGGACGGCGGCGTATTCCTGCCAGCCGGTGTCGGCGAAGATGAGGTCGCCCGGCGCCAGATGGTCCGCGCGGCTCTCGACCACCTCGGCCAGCGAGCCGCCGGCCATCACCTCGCCGGCGCCGAGCGCCGCGCGGTAGGTGACGCCCTGCATCCAGGCGCGGTTGGCGGCGTCGAGCGAGACATAGCGCGCCTTCACCAGCACCTCGCCCTCGGCCGGCTTGGGGATCTCGGCCTCCGCGAACTGGAAGTTCTCCAGCGCCAGCTTGCCGCGCGGCTTCTCGGCCAGGATCACCTGATGATTGACGGCCATGAGCGCGCTCCCTGCTTTGCGTTCTGCGCCAACACTACGCCCTTCTCCCCTTGCGGGAGAAGGTGGCGGGCGAAGCCCGACGGATGAGGGGTCTCTCCGGCCGCGACGAGCAGGCGGCTCCAATAAGTTGAAGGCTCTGTGCGACCCCTCATTCGACCCGCTGCGCGGGCCACCTTCTCCCGCAAGGGGAGAAGGACATTATCAGCCCACCTTGACCATCCGCTTGCCGAAGTTCTCGCCGGCCAGCAGGCCGACCAGCGCCGCCGGCAGGGTCTCGAGGCCCTCGGTGATGTGCTCGGGGACTTTCAGCGCGCCGCTCTCGACCCAGCCGCGCAAGTCCGCCAGAGCCCGCTCGCGGCGGGCGTTGAAGTCGGTGACCAGGAAGCCCGACATGGTCAGGCGGCGGGTGACCAGCAGCCCCGGCACGCCGCGCGGGCCGGCGGCCGGCGATGGGCCGTCGTAAGTCGAGACCGAGCCGCAGCAGGCGATCCGTCCGCCGACTACCATCTGCGGCAGGCAGGTCTCCAGGATCTCGCCGCCGACGTTGTCGAAGTAGAGGTCGATGCCGGCAGGGCAGGCTTCGCGCAGCTGGTCGCGGAGGTTCCCGGTGCGGTGGTCGAGCGCAAGGTGGTAGCCCAGTTCACCGGTCAGACGCGCGCACTTTTGCGCCCCGCCGGCGATGCCGACCACCCGGGCCCCGCCGAGGCGGGCGATCTGGCCGGCGATCGTGCCGACCGCGCCGCCGGCGGCTGAGATCACCACCGTGTCCCCGGCCTTCAGCCGCCCGACTTCGATCAGGCCGAAATAGGCCGTGAGGCCGGAGATGCCGTAGACGCTGAGCAGGTGGCTCAGCGGCTGGGTGCGGGGCCGTTTCTGCAGCACCCGGGCCGGCATCACCGCCCAGTCGCGCCAGCCGCTCTCGGCGAAGACCAACTCGCCGGGCGCAAAGCCATCGGCGCGGCTCTCGACGACTTCGGCCAGCGCCCGGCCGTACATCACGTCGCCCGCCTTAAGCGCCGCCGCATAAGTCGCGCCTTGCATGTAGGCGCGGTTGGAGGCGTCGAGGGTGATGTAAAGCGCGCGCAGCAGCACCTCGCCCTCGGCGGGCTTCGGCCGCGGGACGTCCTCAAGACGGAAGCTGGCGGTCGTCAGGCGGCCTTCCGGCAGCGACGCCAGGACGATCTGGCGGCTGGGCGCGTCCATGATCAGATCTCCAGGCTCAGCCATAGATGTCGACACTCTTCGTGCACCTGCTGCGTCGGCTTTGGGAAGGTCGGATCGGCGAAGGCGCCGACGGCGACGCCGATCCGGTCGGGCATCCGGTCCGGCTCCCAGCACACGCTCGAGCCGCAGGTCGGGCAGAAGTGAAAGGTGACGTCGAAACCGCGGTCCGACGGCCGGGTGAACCGCGTCGCCTCGCCCTCGATGGCGACGTTCTCCCGCAGGAAGAACGCGGCGATCGAGTGGGTGCTGCCGGTGCGGCGCTGGCAGGCGAAGCAGTGGCACAGCGAGAGCTTAGCCGGCTCGCCCTGGCAGCGGACGCTGAGAGCGCCGCATGAACAGCGCGCGATCCGTTCCACGCTCTGCCGCAACCTCCCAACTCGTCGTCGTCCTGCATTTCTGTGAATGCTGGAGGTCCTTAAGGCCATGGCGAGATTGGAGCTCTGGCTCTCGGTCCGGTCAAGGACGGCCCGACGGGCCGCCGCGAGCGGCCGCGCATAGCGCGGTCCTTGACCGGACCGAGAGCCAGAGCAAACTGGCCGCCAAGCACTTAAGGCTCGGTCTCTTACGGACGATCGGCGACCCCTATCGCCCCGGTCAGTTCGCAATTTCCTCCAGCGCCAGGCCGCGCGTCGGCGGGCCGAACAGCGAGACCGAGATCACCACCACCAGCATCGCCGCGGCGATGAACCCGAAGGCGGCCGGCGCGCCGCCGACGCCGAGCAGCCAGGCGATCGCGTAGCTGGAGAACACGGTCGAGAGCCGGCTCCAGGAATAGACGAAGCCGACCGCGGTGGCCCGCACCCGGGTCGGGTAAAGCTCGGCCTGGTAGGTGTGATACGAGAACGACAGCAGGTTGTTGGAGAAGTTGATCGCCACGCCCAGCGCGATCAGCGCCAGCGGCGCGCTGTTGGCGGCGAAGGCGAGGCCGAGCAGGCCGGTGCCGGCCGCGGCCGCCACCACCAGCCACTTGCGCTCGAACCGCTCGGCGATGGTGCTCCAGATCACCGGCCCGATCGGGTAGGCGACGGCGATGATGAAGCCGTACTGCAGGCTCTCGGCGAAATGCACGCCGCGCGAGGCCAGGAAGGTCGGGGCCCA
The DNA here is from genome assembly GCA_035604515.1 of Caulobacteraceae bacterium. GTDB lineage: Bacteria > Pseudomonadota > Alphaproteobacteria > Caulobacterales > Caulobacteraceae > Acaudatibacter. Next base: position 16,782 of record DATNIH010000102.1, read on the forward strand.
GTTGGTGAAGCCGTAGAAGCCGACCGCCTGGAACGCGTTCAGCACCACCAGCAGCAGCGTGCGGCTGAGCAGCGGTGGCTGGAAGATCGCCGAGAGCCGAACATGGGTGTCAACGACCACGTCCACCTGCAGCGCTGGCGCCGGCAGCGGGCGGCCCGTCGAGGCTTCCACCCGTCGCTCCAGGTCGGACACCACCGCGTCGGCCCGCTCCAGGTGGCCGTGTTCGGCCAGCCAGCGGGGCGACTCGGGGAGGCGCATCTGAATGAACCAGACGGCGATGGCGGCGACGGCGCCCAGTAGGATCACCCAGCGCCAACCCTCGACGCCGGCGATGGTCAGGGGCCCCAGCTTCCAGGCCGCGAAGGCGACAATCGGCACCGCCAGGAACTGAATCGACTGGTTCACTGCGAACGCGCGGCCCCGCACCGAGCGCGGCGCGATCTCGGCGATATAGGTGTCGATGGTCACCAGCTCGACGCCGATGCCGACGCCGGCGATCAGCCGCCAGACGTCGATGCCGATGGCGTCGTGCTGCAGCGCCATCACCACCGCGGCGGCCGTGTACCAGAGCAATGAGCCGACGAAGACGCGCTTGCGGCCAAAGCGATCGGCGACCTGCGAGACCGCGATGGTGCCGATGAACAGGCCAAGGAAGGTGGCGGCGACAAAGCTGGCCTGGTCCGGCAGGCCGAACAGTCCGACCTTGTGGAACACCCCCGCCTTCACCAGCACCGGCGAGATGTAGGCGGTCATCATCAGGTCGTAGAACTCGAAGCAGGCGCCCAGCGAGATCAGCACGATCAGGGTCCAGACCGGCCGCGACGGCGGCAGCCGATCGACCCGCGCGACGATCTCGGCGGCGGTGCTCACTGCGGCTCGGCCAAACAGTCCCCCTCCCCCTTGCGGGGAGGGGTTAGGGGCGGGGCTGCAAGCTTGCTGTTGGCCGAGAGGGCTGCAAGACGCCGTAGCGGCGGGCGCTGAGCTGACACCCCCATCCCCGACCCTTCCCCGCAAGGGGGAAGGGAGAAGCTCACTTCGCCTCGAGAGAGGTTCATTCGCTAGATCACGCCCGCCGACTTCAACCCCGCCAACTTCTCAGCAGAGAGCCCCAGCCGCTGGCCCAGCACCGCCTCAGTGTGCTCGCCCAGCGCCGGCCCCGGCCAGCGCACCTCGCCCGGCGTCTCACTGAGCTTCGGGAACACGTTCTGCATCCGCACCTTGCCGAACACCGGATGATCGACCGTGACGATGGACTCGCGGGCGGCGAACTGCGGGTCGTCCAGCATGTCCGGCGCGGTGTAGACCCGGCCGAACGGCACGCCGTGCCGCTCCAGCAGCGCCAACAGGTCGGCGGAGGTGAACGCCCGGCTCCATGCCGCGATCCGCTCGTCCAGCTCGGTCTGGTTGACGCCGCGGGCGGCGTGGGTGGCGTAGTGCGGATCGTCCTTCAGGCCGGCCTCGCCCATCGCCTCGCAGAGCCGCGCGAACACGGTGTCGCCATTGCCGCCGATCAGGATCATGCCGTCGCTGGTGGGATAGACGTTGGAGGGGGCGATGCCCGGGAGCACGGCGCCAGAGCGCTCGCGCACGTAGCCGGTGAGGTCGTACTCGGTGACCATGTTCTCCATCATCGCCAGCACGCTCTCGTAGATCGCCGCGTCGATCACCTGGCCGCGGCCGGTGCGTTCGCGGTGGTGCAGCGCCATCAGGACGCCCATCACCGCGTGCGTCGCCGCCAGGCTGTCGCCGATGGAAACGCCGGCCCTGGCCGGCGGTCGGTCGGGCTCGCCGGTGATGGCGCGCAGGCCCCCCATCGCCTCGCCGATCAGGCCGTAGCCGGCGCGCTGGGCGTAGGGCCCGGTCTGGCCGAAGCCGGAGACCCGGGCCATGATCAGGCCGGGGTTGGCGGCCGACAGCGCCGCGTAGCCCAGCCCCCACTTCTCCATCGTGCCCGGCCGGAAGTTCTCGACCAGGATGTCGGCGCCGCCGATCAGGTCCTTGGCGATGGCCTGGCCTTCGGGCGTGCGCAGATTCAGCGTCACCGACTTCTTGTTCCGCCCGATCACCGGCCACCACGGCGAGAGGCCCTTGGGCAGGCTCCGGCCCCACTGGCGCATCGGATCGCCGGTCGCCGGGTCCTCCAGCTTGATCACCTCGGCGCCGAAATCGGCCAGGATCTGGCCGCAGAACGGCCCGGCGATCAGCGTGCCGAGCTCGATGACGACCAGATCGGCAAGCGGGCCTTGGCCCATGCGACGCATCCCCATTCCCAACGGGGCGTTGGAGCCGGGCGGAGGCGTGGCTGTCAATGGTGGGCCCCCCTAGCGGCGAACGGGACCTCGCTATCGATCGCTTGGCGGAGCGTGATTCCGAGGGGCCCGGTTCGCGTCAAGGACGGCGCGCAGCGCCGCCGCTGCGCGGTCGCCGAAGGCGATCCTTGACCCGATCCGGGCCTCGGAAAAAGCTGCCTTCCAAGCGTTCGACGGCGGACTCTGATTTCAGCTTCGGGTAAGGCACGGCCATGACCTACGCCTTCGATCCCCCGCCGCAGCCCGCCGTGCCGATCCTTGGCGAGGCGGCGCTCTATCCGGTCCGCCGCATCCTCTGCGTCGGTCGCAACTACGCCGCCCACCGCCGCGAGATGGGTGGGGGCGACGACGATCCCGATCCGCCGTTCTTTTTCTCCAAGCCGGCCGACGCGGTGGTCCTTCCCGGCCACGACGTTCCCTACCCGACGATGACCCACAACCTGCACCACGAGATGGAGCTGGTGGTGGCGCTGGGCGCCGGCGGCGCGGACGTGGCGGCGGCCGACGCGCTTGGCCTGGTATTCGGCTACGCCGCCGGCGTCGACATGACCCGCCGCGACCTGCAGAGCGCCTACCGCGACAAGGGCCAGCCCTGGGAAGCCTCGAAAGGTTTCGACTATTCCGCGCCGATCTCGCCGATCAAGCGCTGGTCCGGCCCGGCGCCGCAGGGGCGGATCAAGCTTTCGGTCAACGGGGCCACCAGGCAGGACGCCGTGGTCGCCGACATGATCTGGGACGTGGCGGCGATCATCGCCGAGGCGTCGAAGCTGTGGCGCCTCGCGCCGGGCGACCTGATCTACACCGGCACCCCGGAGGGCGTCGGCCCGGTGGTCAAGGGCGACCTGGTCGAGGGCGAGATCGAGGGCGTCGGCGCGCTGACGTTCCGGATCACTTAGGTGGCCCTGACCCTCCACAGCATGTGGCGGGCGACGGCGCCCTACCGGGTGCGGATCGGGCTGAACCTGAAGGGCCTGAGTTACGACTACGTCGGCCACGACCTGGTCGGCGGCGAGGCGCGCCGGCCCCCATACACCGGCCTGAACCGCCAGGGGCTGGTGCCGGCGCTCGAGACCGACGACGGCGTGCTGACCCAAAGCCTCGCCATCCTCGAATGGCTGGAAGAGACCCATCCGCAGCCGCCGCTGCTGCCGGCCACGCCACGGGATCGCGCCACCGTGCGGGCGATGGCCGAGATCGTCGCCTGCGACATCCA
>DATNIH010000103.1:0-24111 GCA_035604515.1 Caulobacteraceae bacterium
CTCGGCCGCGTCGGTGAGGTCCGGATAGACCGGCAGCGCGTTCAGCGCCCAGTCGCGATAGGGGAAGACGCGGATGCCGGCGAACTGGCTGGCCGCGAAGTCGGGATAGCGCGACGGGTCGGCGAAGTAGTCGTCCGGCCGCGGAAACACCCCCCAGAGCGCCTCCTGCGCCGCCCGCAGCGTCGCGGCGTCGAGGAATCCCTCGAGGATGGTGAACCCCCGGTCCCGCACCTCGGCCAGGTTCTGGTCAGGAACACGCATGAGGCGCCCTCGCTTGCAATGGATCGACCGACCTGTAGCGGACGTCAGCCGAAGGAGTGCGCGACAAACAGCCCGCGCATGTCAACTCCGCGGCGTCCCAGGGCCCGCGCGGTTGGTGGGCGAGGCGGGGCGGATCTAGGCTGCGAGCAGAGCGCCGATGCTGGCGGCCGCGTCAGCGGCCTGGCCGGCCAGGATCAGCTGCATCCGACTGGCAGCCGTGTGGGCCATGCCGCGGACGCCCAGCCGGCGCAGGGCCGGCTCGTCGATGGCGGCCGGATCGGCGAGGCCGACCAGCAGGCGGTTGGAGGCCGCCTCGACGGCCGCGACGTTCTTCGCCCCGCCGAGAGCGGCTAGGATCGCGGCAGGGAGCGCCGGATCGGGGGCCACGGAGGGCGTCGGCGCCTCCATCGCAACCACGGCGACCGCCGCCCCCTGCGGCGTCGCCGAGATCACCTCGCGCATCTCCCGCGCCACTTCGTCGGCGATCGGGCCCAGCACCACCTGCAGGTCGCGCGGCGAGGGGCGCACCATGCCGCGGGCCCCCAACGCCTTCAGCACCGGCTCGTTCACCGCTGTCTGGTCGGCGACCACCAGGCGCAACCGCGTGGTGCAGGCGTCGACCGAGATCAGGTTCCCCGCCCCGCCCAGCGCCTCGATGAAGCCGCGGGCCCTGGGCCGGTCGCCGGTCAGCACTGGCGCGGCCGCCGTTTCTTCCGGCGGCTCGCGGCCCGGCGTCTTCAGGTCGAAACGGACGATCGCGAAGCGGAACACCGCATAATAGACGCCGAAATAGCCCAGCCCGATCGGCAGCAGCAGCCAGGGGCGGGTCGCCCGACCGAAGTTGATCACATAGTCGAACAGGCCGGCGGAGAAGCTGAAGCCCAGCCGCACTTGCAGCGCATTCATCAGCACCATGGAGAGCCCGGTCAGCACTGCGTGCAGGACGAACAGGCCCGGCGCCAGGAACATGAAGCTGAACTCGATCGGCTCGGTGACGCCAGTCAGGAACGAGGTCAGCGCCAGCGAGCCCAGCATGCCGCCGACGTCCGCGCGCCGCTCGGGCCGCGCGCTGCGCCACATCGCCAGGCACGCGGCCGGCAGTCCGAACATCATCACCGGGAAGAAGCCGCTCATGAACGCCCCGGCGGTGGGATCGCCGGCGAAGAAGCGGTTCAGATCGCCGCTGGCGCCGTGGAAGTCGCCGATGATGAACCAGGCGACGTTGTTGAGGATGTGGTGCAGGCCGGTGACGATCAGCAGCCGGTTCATCACACCATAGGCGAACAGCCCGAACGGCCCGGCGGCGACGATGCCGTGGCTCAGGCCGTCGATGCCGCCGCTCAGCGTGCTCCAGCCGAGGCCGAACGCCAGCGCCAGCGCCAGGCCCGCCAGGCCGCTGACGATCGGCACGAACCGCCGGCCGCCGAAGAAGGCGAGGTATTCCGGCAGCTTGATCGCGCCGAAGCGATTGTAGAACACGCCGGCGATGACGCCGGAGAGGATGCCGAGCGGCACGCTGAGGCGGAAGATCGCCTTGGCCTTGAACGCCGCAGCAGCGAGGTCGACGCTCTTCCCGGTGAATCCCGCAACAGCCTCGGGCGGCACGAGCATCAGCGCCTGCGCCCCGTTGCTGGCGATCAGGAAGCAGACCACCCCGCCCAAACCCGCCGCGCCGTTGCCGTCCCTGGCGAAGCCGACCGCGACGCCGATGGCGAAGATCAGACCCAAATTGTGGAAGATCGCATCGCCGGCTGCGGCCATGAACGGGATCGCCAGCAGGTCAGGCTGGCCCAGCCGCAGCAGCAGCCCGGCCACAGGCAGCACCGCGATCGGCAGCATCAGCGCGCGGCCGAGTGGTTGCAGCACGCCGACGGCGTTGGTGATGCGGCTCATGAGGCGGCTCCCATCTTCGGCGCGGCGGGCGCGGCGGCGAGTTGCAGCGCCCGCACCTCGGCGGCGGAGGTCTGGTTCAGCGCCCGCTCGGCGATCTCGCGGCACTGCGCCATCGTCAGCGATCTGATCGCCGCCTTCAGTTCCGGCACGACCGCCGGCGAGGCGGACAGTTCGGTGACGCCAAGCCCGATCAGGATCGGCGCCGCCGCCAGGTCCGAGGCCAGACCGCCGCAGACCGACACCGGCCGCCCGTGCTTCGCGCCGCCCGCCGCAGCATCGCGAACCAGGCGCAGCACCGCCGGATGCATGGCGTCGACCTGGGCGGCGAGCTGCGGATTGGTGCGGTCCATCGCCAGCGCGTACTGCGCCAGGTCGTTGGTGCCGATGGAGAGGAAGTCGGCCTCGGCCGCGAGCAGGTCGGCGGTGACGGCCGCCGCCGGCGTCTCGACCATCACGCCGAGCTTCGGCGACGGCACACCCAGGTCGGCCGCCAGCTCCGCCAGCACCGCGCGCACCGCGCGCAGCTCGGCCAGGCTGGAAACCATCGGCAGCATGATCTGCGGCGCCGGACGCACGCGCAGGATCGCGCGCAGCTGGGCGCGCAGCAGCTGCGGCCAGGCCAGGCTGACCCGCACGCCGCGGACGCCCAGGGCCGGGTTCTCGTCGCGCGGCAGCTCCAGGTAGGACGCCGGCTTGTCCGCGCCGATGTCGAGGGTGCGGATGATCAGCGGCCGGCCATCCAGCGCCGTGGCGATGGCCTGGTAGGCGGCCAGCTGCTCGTCTTCGCCGGGCGGCGCGTCGCGGTCCATGAACAGGAACTCGGTGCGCAACAGGCCGCAGCCTTCCGCGCCGTTCTCGACGGCCGACGCGGCCTCTTCCACGGCGCCGAGGTTGGCGAACACCTCGATCCGCACGCCATCGGCGGTGCGGCCGGGCTCGGCGGCGGCGGCCATGGCCCTGGCGCGGCGCGTGCGGCGCTCGGCGAGCCGGGTCTGGGCCGCGGCGATCTCGGCCGACTTCGGGGCCACTTGCAGCCGCCCGTTGTCGCCGTCGAGGATCACCAGGGCGCCGTCCTCGATCGACAGCACCCGCGGCCCCAACGCCACGACCGCCGGAATATTCATCGCCGCAGCCAGGATGGCGACGTGCGAGGTCGGACCCCCGCGGCTGATCGCCAGCCCCGCCACCCGTGACGGGTCGAGCCCCATCAGCTGAGAGGGCAGGATGTCGTCGGCCAGGATGATGGCGTTGTCGGGCAGCCGCAGCGTCGGGGCGGCCTCGCCCGAAAGCCGCAGCAGCACCTGCCGCTTGAGGTCGTTGAGATCGGCGGCGCGCTCCATCATCCGCGCATCGCCGACGCCGCGCAGCTGGTCGACGTAGCCGCCGATGGCGAAGGCCCAGGCCGCCCCGGCGCTCTGTCCCGTGGCGATGGCGCCGCGCGCCGTCTGCCGCAGCTCCGGATCGCCGAGGAACGCCAGGTGCGCCTCGACGATCTCACGGCGCTGATCGGTTTCGCCCACGAGCCGGCCGGTGAGCGCCGCCCTGACGGCGTCCAGCGCCGCCGCCAACGCCGCATGCTCGGCGTCCGGCGCGCCAGCCGCTTCGATCACCGCGACCTCTGGCTCGACCAGGCGCACCGCGGCGCCGATGGCCAGGCCCGGCGCAGCCGGCACGCCGCCGAGCGCGCTCAGCGGCGACGTCGGCCCGGGCGCCGGCGGCGCCAGCGTTTCCACCACGGCGACCGGCGCTTCCGCGTCGCGTTGTGCGACCCGCGCCACCAGCGCCTCGAGCGCCGCGGCGGCGTCATCGCCGCTGGCGACGAACTCGATCTCGTCGCCGAAACGTACGCCCAAGGCCATCACCGCGACCGGGCTCCTGGCGTTGGCGCTGCGTCCGGCGATCTCCACGGCGATCTCGGCGGCGAAGGTCGCGGCCTCCTTCGCGACGAGCGCCGCCGGCCGGGCGTGCAGGCCGTGCGCCAAGGCGACCTTGACCCGACGCCGCAGCGTCTCGCTCGCCGCGGCCGCGGCCGCGATCGGTTCGGTGGTCCCGGTCGGGCGTAGCGCCAGCACCGGCTCGCCGAACGCGACCTCGCGGCCCGTCGCCAGCGGCTCGACGGCGAAGCCACGGCCGTTGATCACTACGATCGGCGAGACCAGGCTGGCGGCCTGGCGCGCCAGCAGCTCGAGATCGAAGCGCAGCAGCAGATCGCCGGCCCTGACCTTGCGGCCGATGGCGGTCTGCGCCTCGAAGCCGGCGCCGCCGCAACGTACCGTTTCCAGGCCGACGTGCAGCAGGATCTCCGCCCCGTTCGCCGCGCGCAGCGTCACCGCGTGAGAGCAGGCGTGCAGCCCGATCACCTCGCCGTCGCACGGCGCGCGCAGCTCGCCGACGGTCGGATCGATCGCCAGGCCATCGCCCAGCATCTTCTCGGCGAACACCGGATCGGGCGTCTCGGCCAAGGGCATCGCCCAGCCGGCCAACGGCGCCAGCAGCGTCAGGATCTCGCTCATCGCGCCGGCGCCAGTTCGACCCAGGCCAGCACCCACATCGGATCGAGTTTCGTGGCGGTGAAGCTCAGGCAGAGGTCATGCGGCCCGGCGAGCGGTGGCAGCTTGCCTGAGATCACGCTCACGCCGTTGCTCGACAGCGCCGGCGCCAGCGAGAGCCGCGCGATCGGCTCGCCCGCACAGCCGTCGGCGCGGACCTCGAGTTCGCCGCTCGGCGTCGAAGGCGGATGCAGCACGATCTTGGCCACGTCGGCCCCGATCTGGAAGTTGAACGGCAGTCGGGTTACGGCGACGCGCAGCGCGCCGAGGCGCGTGAGGTCCGCCTGGGGCCAGATCCAGCAGGGGTTCATCACGTCGACCAGGTACGGCTGCCTGCGCTGGGCGGCGTTCTGGCCGTCGAGGTTCAGCGCGACCTTGCTGGTGCAGAGCGTCAGTTCCTGGCTTTGGCGCCGCTGGGGACCGGCCGGATCGACTACCCGATCGAGCTCCGGCCCGCCGCCCGCATCGCCGAACCAGGCGGCGGCGCGCAGACGGGTTCGCGCGGTGATCTGGATCGGCGACTGGTAGACGGGCGATCCCCCATCCGGGACGCCGCCATCGAGGGTGTACGTGATCTTGCCAAGGCCCAGCTGGGTCGACAGCGTCACCGTCTCCGCGCCGCCAACCGTCTGCTCGGCCACCCTCACGCCCACCGCACCGGTGTCGGGATCGAGACCGAAGCGGCCGTAGCGGGTCAGCTCGGCCGGCAGGCGCGCCTCGAAGTCCATCCAGTCCTTGCGCTCCGGCGCGCTCCAGGCGACCTCGGCCAGCGCCGCTGCCCGGGGGAAGGCCATCCTCGCGACGTCCTGATCGGTGCGCATGTGCTCCGTCCACAGGTTGGCCTGGACGCCGATGATATGGGCCCTGGCCGCCGGCGCCATGGTCGCCGGCGCGGGGTCGACCGCATAGACCTCGGCCAGCGAGACGATCGCGCCGCGGCCGGTAGGCTCGCTCAGCAGGTCGGCCTGGCGGTTGTCGAAATAGAGCGTCGGCGCGGTGGCGATCACCGTGTCGTGGCCCGCGCCCACCGCCTTCAGCGCGCCGTCGAGATGCCAGGACACCGTCGCCGCGTCGGCTGGCAGGGCGTCGCCGCCGACCATGATGTCGTCCCAGCCGATCATCCTGCGGTGATGGTCGGTGATGAACTTGCCGATGCGGGCGGTGAACCAGCCCTGCAGCGCGTCCTCGCTGGCGATGCCGAGGCGCTTCATCTGCGCCTGCACCACCGGCGAGGCCTTCCACTGGTCCTTCACCGCCTCGTCGCCGCCGACGTTGATCCAAGGACCTGGGAACAGCGCCATCACCTCGGTCAGGACGTCGGTCATGAAAGCGTAGGTGTGGTCGCTGGGGTTCAGGATGTCAGGGAAGATGCCCCAGTCGCTTTGGGTCTTCGCATCGGCTTTGGTCGTCCCCAGCCTCGGATAGGCGAGGATGGCCGAGAGTGCGTGCCCCGGCATGTCGATCTCCGGCGCGATGGTGACATGGCGCGCGGCGGCATAGGCGACGATCCGGCGGATCTGCGCCTGGGTGTAGAAGCCGCCGTAGCGCCTGGGCTCGCCGGTCGCGGGATCGTGCGGCGCGCGCCAGGCGCCGACGCTGGTCAGCCGCGGATACTTGCGGATCTGAATGCGCCAGCCCTGATCGTCGGTCAGGTGCCACTGCAGCAGGTTGAGCTTATGCAGCGCCATCCAGTCGATCATGCGCTCGACGAACGCCGGCGACTGGAAGTGGCGCGCGGAGTCCAGCAGCAGGCCGCGGTAGGCGAAGCGGGGCGCATCGACGATGTGCATCGGCTGCAGCGTCACTTGCCCGGCGCCAGGATCGGGCGTCAGCAGCTGCCACAGGCTCACCGCGCCGTAGAACAGGCCGGCGTCGCTCGCCGCGGTGATCCGGGCGCCGTTCTGCGAGACGTCGAGCGTGTAGCCTTCCGCGCCGGCGCCGCCGCCCCGCACCAGCTCGATGGCGATCGGGTCCTGCCGGCGGGTGCTCGCCAGGCGGAACTTCAGATCGCGGCTCCGGCGCGCCAGGTCGACCAGATACAGCGCCGCCCGCCGCGCGCTGGCGTCGCCGGGGGCGGTGACCACCGGGTCGCCGTCGGCGAAGGTGACCGACGCGCCGTAACGCACCTCCGCGACTAGTGGGCGGGGCGTGACGTCGACGGATTGGCTGCGGACGGTCGGGGTCTGGCCCAGCGCCTGGACCGCGACCGCCAGCGCTGCGAGGATCAGGGCCACTGCGGCCAGGAGCCTGGTTGGCATTCTACGACCCCTTGCGCGGGGCTGCGAGATTCACACATTTCCCGATCAAGACCCGAACATCCTTCTCGCCTTGCGGGAGAAGGTGGCGGGCGTATGCCCGCCGGATGAGGGGTCGCGCCGGCTTTCGACGATTAAGCCTTTGGGCGAATGGGCTAAATTCGGCGCGACCCCTCATCCGTCGGCTTCGCCGACACCTTCTCCCGCAAGGGGAGAAGGACGCCGTGGCAAGTGCGGCCTCTCGCGATCCAGCGAACAACGAACCCAGCCTAGGCACGGGCGCCCGCCGCGTCCGTGCCGGCGCTGGCGCGGCCGTGGATCCAGGTCTCGAGCACCTGCAGATCGTCGTCGAGCAAGACCAGGTCGGCGAAGCAGCCGCGGGCGATGCGGCCGAGTTCATGGTCGAGGCCGAGGAACTCGGCCGGGTTGCGGCTGGCCATCCGCGAGGCGTCGGCGAGGTCGAGCCCCAGCATCCGCACCGCGTTACGCACCGCGCTGGCCATGTCCAGCGCCGAGCCGGCGAGCGTGCCCTCGTCGTCGAAGCAGGCGCCGTCGCGCACGGTGATGGTCTTGCCCTGCAGCTGGAAGGTGGTCTCGGCCGAGCCGACGCAGGGCATGGCGTCGGTGATCAGGTTGAAGCGCTCATGCGGCCGCAGCCGCAGCGCCAGCTTCAGCACCACCGGATCGACGTGCACGCCGTCGACGATGATCCCGCACCAGGCCCTGTCGTCCTCCAGCGCGGCGCCGACCACGCCCGGTTCTCGGCTGGTCAGCGGCGACATGGCGTTGAACAGGTGGGTGAAGCCACTGAGACCGTGATCGAGCGCGGCGCGCACGGCCGCGTAGGGCGCGTTGCTGTGGCCGGCGGAGACCACGACGCCCGCCTGGACGAGCCGCGCGATGGTCTCCAGGCTGGTCTCCTCCGGCGCCAGGGTCACCAGAGTGCGGCCGACTCCAAGCGAGGTCAGCAGCGCGAACGAGCTTGGGTCGGTGCGGCGCAACTTCGAAGCGTCGTGGATGCCCTTGCGGGTCACGCTCAGGAACGGGCCCTCGATGTGGATGCCGAGCACGCCCGGCGACGCCGCGCCGATCGCCTCGCGCGCCGCGTCGATCGCCACCTTCACCGCGCCGAGGTCGTCGCTGATCAGGGTGGGCAGGAAGCCGGTGGTGCCGAAGCGGCGGTGCGCGGCGCCGATCGCGGCGATGGTCGCGGCGGTCGGCTCGTCGTTGAACAGCAGGCCCGCGCCGCCGTTGACCTGGGTGTCGATGAAGCCCGGCAGCAGCAGCGCGCCCTGAAGATCGCGCACCTGCGCGCCACCCGTCACCTCGTCGCGCGGGCCGAGCGAAGCGATGCGGTCGCCCTCGATCCGGACCGCGAGCCCCTCGACCAGCCCGCGGTCGGTCATCACCTTGCCGTTGATGAGGGCCAGCGCCATCAGGTGGTCTCGGTGATCTTGGTCAGGTGCGGCGGGCGGTCCGGGTCGAGCCCGCGCGCCAGCGCCAAGGCGCCGACCAGGCGGTAGAAGCTGAGCGCGTAGGCGATCGGCTCCAGGATCGGACAAGCGTCGCTGGTTGGCAGGGTCAGGACCCCGGCCTGCTCGGCGCCGCCGGCCTTGATCGCCGGCGCGCCCTGCGCCGCCGCCGCGGCCAGCGCGGCCTCGACGCCGGCGCGGGTCTCGTCGCCCTGGGCGAAGGCGAGCACCGGGAAGTCCGGGCCGACCAGCGCCATCGGCCCGTGCCGCACCTCGGCCGCGCTGAACGCTTCCGCGTGCAGCCCGCAGGTCTCTTTCAGCTTCAGCGCCGCCTCCTCGGCGACGCCGAAGCCGACGCCGCGGCCGAGCACATACAGGCTCCGCGCATCCTCCAGCAGGGGCAGCGCGGCGCTCCAGTCCTGCGCCCACGCCTCGTCCAACAGGTCCGGCAGCCGCGCCAACGCCCCCAGCAGCGCCGTATCGGCGCTCCAGTGGGCGACCAGTTGCACGATGGCGCTGAGCGCGCCGATGTAGGACTTGGTCGCCGCGACGCTGAGCTCGGGCCCGGCCAGCAGCGGCGCGGTGATGTCCGCCAGTTCGGCCAGGGGCGAGGTCGCATCGTTGACCATCGCCACCACCAGCGCGCCGGCCGAGCGGGCCGCCTCGGCGCTGGCCAGCAGGTCGGGGCTGCGACCCGACTGCGAGATCACCAGGCACAGCGTATCGGCCATCGCCGGCGCGGCGTCGTAGATCGAGGCGATCGATGGCGGGGTCGACGCGGTCATCACCCCCAGCCGCGTCTCGATCAAGTAGCGGGCGAAAGTCGCGGCATGGTCGGAGCTGCCGCGGCCCAGGGTCACGACCGCTCGCGGCGGATGCTGGCGCAGCCGCGCCGCGAGGTCGCGCAACACCGGCTCGTTCGCGCCGAGCTGGGCCCGCACCACCGCCGGCGCCTCGGCGGCCTCTCGGCCGAGCCGGGTCGCGTCGGCGGCCTTCCGGTACTCTTCGGCAGTACGCACGGCGGCTCTCCGCAAGATTCCTAGGACGCCGAGGTGTTGAGCTCGGCGACGAAGTCGTAGGCGTCGCCGCGGTAGTAGCTTTGGGTGAACTCGACCGGCCGGCCATCGCGCAGGAACCCGCGCCGCTCGATCAGCAGCCCGGGCGAGCCATCCGGCACCCCCAGCAGCCGCGCCCGCTCCGCGGTGAACAGCACGGCGCGCAGGCGTTGCAGCGCCCGCACCGGCCGCGAGCCGTGTTTGTCGAGCGACTCATAGAGCGACTCTTCCACCGCGTTCTCGGACGGCAGACTGAAGCCGGGCACGGTGGAATACTCCAGCGCCATCGGCGAGCCGTCGGCGTAGCGGATGCGGTTGAAGCGATAGACCAGCGCGCCGGGGCTGAGGCCCAAGGTCAGCGATTCCTCCGGCGTCACCGCGCCGGCCGAGCGACTCAGCCAGACGCTTTCCGGCCGCCGGCCGCGCGAGATCATGTCCTCGGTGAACGACGAGAGCTTGGAGAAGCTTTTCTCCACCCGCGAGGCGACGAAGGTGCCGGCGCCTTGGCGGCGGGTCAGCAAGCCCTCGCTGACCAGCGCGTCCAACGCCTTGCGCACGGTGATCCTCGAGACGCCGAACTCCTCGGCCAGGTCGCGCTCGGGCGGCAGCGCCTCATCGGCAGCCAGGCGATTCTCGGTGATGGCGCCGCGCAACGCCCGCTGCAGCTGCTGGTACAGCGGCGCGCGGCCCTGCTCATCGAGGCTCCCGATCACATCGGCGAACGACGCCACTCAGGTCATCCTTTCCGCATCGCAGAAGGCGCAGACCCCGTCCGGCCCCCGCCTCGCGACATCTCTGCCACATATGAATACCATTTGCATACCAATAAATGATTGGTACGCGATTGGTGCGCTTTTGGGCTTGCATTCGGCTTAGCTTTAATGACAGCTTTGCGAATTCCAGGACCATTGGTCTGCTTTTTGCGGGCACGATGGCTCGATTGGTACGTAAATGGACTTAGGGGCGGGCTGCCGGTTCGGACGGCCCAAGCGGGGAGAAGAACCATGACCCTCCGGAAGCCGATCTTGCTGGGCTCGACCAGCATCGCCGCCGTCCTGTGCGCCACGGCGCCTGCCTTGGCGGACACCGCCACCAGCACCGATACCGGCGGCAATGCGGTCAGCGAGATCATCGTCACCGGCATCAAGGAATCGCTTCAGCGCGCCATTGAAATCAAGCGCGCCAATGTAGACCAGGTCGACGCGGTCTCGGCGGAAGATATCGGCAAGCTGCCGGACAAGAACGTCGCCGACGCATTGCAGCGCATTCCCGGGGTTAACACCGAGTCGGCCGCGAGCGGCGAAGGCGGTTTCGACGAGAACGACCGCGTCAGCGTCCGCGGCACCTCGCCAAGCCTCACCCAGGTCACGGTCGACGGTCACGGCATTGCCACCGGGGACTGGTTTATCCTCGATCAGTTCCAGACCGTCGGCCGCAGCGTGAGCTTCACCCTGCTTCCCTCCGAGATGGTGCAGTCGACGGTGGTCTACAAGACGCAGGACGCTTCGCTGCTCGAAGGCGGCGTCGCCGGGGTGGTCGATCTGCTGACGCCCAGCGCGCTCGACCTGGCCCACGGCCGTACGATCATGTTCTCGGGGACTGCCGAAGGCGCCTACAACAGTCTGACCGGCTCGTGGAAGCCGCAGGTCAACGGCACACTGGCCTGGGCAAACAACGACGGCACCTTCGGCGTCTCCCTGCAGGGCTTCTACGAAGACCGCAGCGTCGAGCGCTTCGGTCAGGAGACCTTGGGCTATACCCCGATCACCGCCGCCATGCCGATCGGCGCGGCCAACCCGTCGTTGGTCGGCGTCGAGGCCCAGACCCTGATCGGCTCGACCCTGTTCCAGCAGGAAAAGACCCGCGAGGGCGGCCACTTCGACGTCGAGTGGCGGCCGGACGACCGCGTCGAACTCAATCTCGACGGCTTCTACTCGAAGCTGACGGCGAGCAACGTCAATGACAACTACATGTATTGGGGCTCGAACGAACTCAACAACAACCTGCCGACCAGCTTCACGGTGGCGAACAACACGCTGACGTCGGCGGTCTGGCCGCAGATCGCGCCAGCTTCGCCGTTCGTGGCCGCAGGCCAGCAGGGCAAGCCGGTCGACGGGCTCGTGGTCGACAATATCGTCCGCCCCGGCGCCAACGCCTACACCTACTACATCAACCTCGACGGCAAGTTCCGCGTCAGCGACAAGCTAACCCTTAAGGGCAAGATCGGCTACACGCAGGGCCAGGGCCAGACCGCCAGCTCACCGTCGTTCGAAAGCGACGCCGCCACCGGCATCTCCTTCTCGCCCTCGGGCAATGGCTGGCTGGTCACGCCGACCAACGTCAATCCGCAGAGCCCCGCGGGCCTCGCCAACGACTGGGCCTGGAACGAGACCTTCACTTCGAAGGACAGCGAGATCTACGGCCAGGTCGACGGCGACTACGACGTCGACTCGGGCGTCTTCAAGAACGTCGAGTTTGGCTTCCACGCGGCTGAGCACACGCGCCAGGTCGACGGTTGGGATCGTGGCTGCTCTCTGGGCGCCAACGGCGCCTGCTGGACCAGCCCGCCGATGCCGTTCGCGGCGACCAATCCCACGTCGTACCCGAGCGGCTTCAACGCCAGCGCGCTCGGCATTCCGGGCCTGCTGGTGCCGATCGCCGGTAATCCGCAGACCATCCAGAACATTCTCAACAGCATCAGCGACGGCGTCCACGGCCCGATCTCGGCGATCCATCAGCCGCAGAACTACTACTGGCCCGGCTCGTTCAAGGTGCAGGAGAACGACTACGCGGGCTACGTGATGGCTCACGTCGCCGGCGACGGCTGGCGCGGCAACTTCGGCGTCCGCCTGGTGGACACCCAGGAGAACGCCTTCACCAACGTGCCAACCGCGGCCACGGCGCCGGGCGCGATCACGACGTCAGCCTTCGGTCCCTACCTGATCAACCACGTGCAGCACGACTACTTCGACCCGCTGCCCAGCGTGAACTTCACCTTCGACCTGCAAAAGAACCTCGCGCTGCGGCTGTCGGCGGCCGAGACCATGTCGCGGCCCGACTACAGCGCGCTCGGCGGCACGGTGACGCTGACCGACCTGACCCTCACCGGCAACGGCGGCAATGCGAACCTGAAGCCGGTCAAGGCCGCGGTCTATGACGCGGCTTTGGAGTGGTACTACGCGCCGACGGCGGTCGCCGCGATCAGCGTCTTCTACGACGACCTGTCGTCCTACGTCACTTTCGGCACGTCGCAGGAGACCTTCCTCGACCAGTTCCTGTCGAAGCCCGGCGCGCCCGTGTTCAAGCCGTACACGATCAGTTCGCCGACCAACACGTCCGGCCAGCTGAAGGGGGTCGAGCTCCAGGTGCAGCAGCCGCTGCCGTGGAATTTCGGTTTCCAGGGCAACTTTACCTACGTCGATGGCGAGGACGTGTCGGGCGCCCCGCTCGTCGGCACCTCGAAGGTGACCTACAACCTCGTCGGCTATTACGAGGTCGAAAAGTTCAACGTGCGGCTGGCTTACACCTACCGTTCGCACTACTTCGTCGGCCTGGACCGCAGTTCGCAGGAAAACGAAGCCGGCAACGGCGAGCTCGACGCCTCGGCCAACTTCAACCTCACCAAGAACATCACGCTCAGCGTCGATGCTCTCAACCTGACCGACGAGCTGCTGAAGTACTACGCCGCCGTCCCGACCCAGGTGCGCGCCGTCTACGAGAACGGCACCCAGGTCTACGCCGGCGTGCACGTGAAGTTCTAAGGGGTCCTCCCATCCCCCCAAACTTACGCGGAGCGGCTCGCCGCTCCGCGTTTTTGTTTGTGGCGGGCGGCTCGGGTCCGGCAGACTCCTGGGCCGCCAGAGGAGCCAACCGCGGATGCCGAACTCAGCGCCCGCCAGCTACGAGGAAGCGCAACGGCTGCTCGTGCAGGGGCGCAGCCGCGACGCCGCCCTGTCCCTGGAACGGGGTGTAGAGGCGAATCCGCGGCTCGGCGTCGCCTGGCGCCTGCTCGCCGACATCCGCCTCGTCAGTGGTGACGTCGCCGGCGCTCAGCGCGCCTACGATCGCATGCTGGCGGCCGTCATTCCGGACCTGCGCCTGCGTCCCGCCGCGGATGCGCTGGCGGACGGACGGCCGCTCGACACCGAGCGGGGGTTGCGGGTGCTGCTGAACGCCGACGGTTCGAACCTGCCCGCCGCGCACCTGATGGCCGAGGCGCTGGCCAGGCGCGGCGAGCTCGCCGCCGCCGAAGCGCTGTTGGTTCACTGCCTGGAGCGGGCCC
This sequence comes from Caulobacteraceae bacterium, assembly GCA_035604515.1. Classification (GTDB taxonomy): domain Bacteria; phylum Pseudomonadota; class Alphaproteobacteria; order Caulobacterales; family Caulobacteraceae; genus Acaudatibacter. The sequence continues at coordinate 13,768 of DATNIH010000103.1, forward strand.
CGCAGCTGCACCTGGCCCGCCAGTCGCTGGCGCTGCTGCTGCATCGCCAGGGCCGGCACGACGAGGCGTTGGCTGAGCTGGACCGGCTGCTGGTCCGCGAGCCGCGCAATACGCGCTGCCGGGCGGCGAAAGCCGCCATCCTGGCGGAGATCGGCGACTACGCCGGCGCCGCGGTAGTGACGGCCGCCCTGCTCGAGGACTTCCCAGACCAGCCGCAGGCCTGGATCGTCCATGGCGCCGGCCTGCGCACCCTCGGCCGCATCGACGAGGCCGTCGCCGCGTTCCAGCGCGCCCTCACCCTCGATCCCGCCCGCGCCGAGGCCTGGTGGAGCCTGGCCAACCTGAAGTCCTATCGCTTCACGCCCGACGATCGGGCGCGCATGGACCAACAGCTCGCCGCCCCGGAGGCCGACCCGGCGGACCGGAGCCTGATCCACTTCGCCCTCGCCAAGGCGGACGAAGACGACGGCCGCGACGCCGGGGCCTTCGCCCACTACGCCAGCGCCAACGCCCTGCAGCGCGGCCTGCGCGCCTACGACGCCGACGCGACCACCGCCTTGGTCCAACGCTCGAAATCGCTCTTCACCCGCGACTTCTTCGCCGAGCGCGCCGGCTGGGGCGATCCGGCCGGCGACCCGATCTTCATCGTCGGCCTGCCGCGGTCGGGCTCGACCCTGGTCGAACAGATCCTGGCCAGCCATCCGCAGGTCGAAGGCACGCGCGAGCTGATGGACATCCAGGCGATGGCCGATTGGACCGCCCGTCTGGCCCCCGACCTGCCCCACCCCGCCTCGCTCGCGGCGCTGCCCCGCGCCGTGTTCGACCAGCTCGGGCACGACTACCTCGCCCGCACCCGCGTCCAGCGCCGCCTCGGCCGCGCTCGGTTCATCGACAAGGCGCCATGGAATTTCCAGCACGTCGGCCTGATCCGGCTGATGCTGCCGAACGCGCGCATCGTCGACGTGCGCCGCCACCCGCTGGCCTGCTGCGTCTCGGCGTTCCGCCAGCACTTCGCCGGCGGCTTCGACTTCGCCTACGACCTCGGCGACCTCGGCCGCTACTACGCCGACTACGTCGACCTGATGGCGCACTTCGACGCCGTGCTGCCGGGCCAGGTGACCCGTGTGATCTACGAGGACCTGGTCGCCGACACCGAGGGCCAGGTGCGCCGCCTGCTGGAGGCGCTCGGCCTGCCGTTCGATCCGGTCTGCCTGCGCTTCTTCGAGAACCCCCGCGCGGTGGCGACGCCCAGCTCCGAGCAGGTGCGCCGGCCGATCTACGCCGACGGCGTGGACAGCTGGCGCCGGTTCGAGTCGTGGCTGGACCCGCTGAAGGCGGCGCTCGGCCCGGTTCTGGACGCCTATCCTTCGCCGCCGTAGCCGAGGCGCTCCAGCCAGGGCGCCAGGGTCGGCATGACGGGCGCGAGCTCGGCCGCATAGGCGCGCCAGCGGCCGATGCCCTGGCGGTTCAGACCGGCGCGAACCTGCGGCGCGCTCGGCGTGCGCACCGCGCGCCGGCCGGCGGTGGCGGCGACGTCGAGCATGGCCGGCGTCAGCTCGAGCCCAAGGAGTCCCGCGATCCGCCCCAGCTCGCCCTCGAAGTCGTCGATCAGCCGCTCGTAACGCACCTCCAGCGGCTGGATCGGCAGTACGTCGCGATAGACCCCCGCTAGGTCCATCGCCGCGGCGTAGCAGCGCGCGGTCTCGGCGAGGTCAGTGAAGGCGTAGGTGAGCGCGTTCATCTGGAAGCTCTGCCGAAAACAGCTCAGCACCACATCGCGCGGGTCGCGGAGGGCGAACAGCACCTTCGCCTCGGGAAACAGCTTGGCGACAAGCGGCAGGTACAGGGTCCCGGCCGGCGCCTTGTCGAGGAACACCTTGCCCTCCACGACCGCCCCGCACTCGGCGACCACGCGCCAATAGACGCCGCGCCAATGCTCGGCCTCACGGGGTGTCAGCGCCGCCAGTCGCGCCAGGCCCGCGGGCTCGGCCAGGAATTTATCATAGGCTTCCGCAAGGGTCGGCGGCTCTTCCAGCGCGACGAGTTCCGAGTGTCCCGCCAGCGCCTGTTCCAGCAGCGTGGTGCCGGAACGGGGAAACCCGACCAGGAAGGCGTGAGCGCGGACGTCGGAGCGCGCCACCCCCGCCGGCGCGTCGCGCCAGGGCGCGGCGTCGGCCGCGCGGAACCAGGCCGCGAGGCGCTGCAGCTTGCCGACCTCGCTCTCGCGGCTCGCCGCGCGCTCGGCATAGAACGCCCGCAGCGCCCCCTTGCCGCGGCTGAACGCCTGGAACGCCTCGCCGGTCCGCCCCAGGCCGTCCAGCGCCTCGCCTATCAAGAGCGCGGTCTCGGCAAACTGGTCCGGCGCCATCGCGCCCCCGTCCAACGCCCGCGCCGAGCGCTCGGTCGCCGTGACGAGATCCCCCCGCCCCAGGGCGATGCGCGCCGCCAGCCAGTCGATTCTGGGATCGGGCGCGGGCTGCGCCAGGAGCGGCCCGGCGACGGCCGCCGCCCCGTCCCAGTCGCCGGCTTCGACGGCCTGGAGCGCCAGATCGAAGCGCGCCTCGCTGCTGGCCGGATCGATCGCCAACGCCTGCCGCAGCGCGGCGCTGGCCGCGTCGATCTGGCCCAGACTCCGCAACACGCGGGCCCTGGCGCAATGCAGGGCGGCGGACCGCGGCAGGCGCGCCAGCCCGGCGTCGCAGGCCTCGAGCGCCGCCTGCGGACGACGTGAGACGAGCAGGCTGCTGGCGAAGGAGGTCCATGCCGCTGGGTCCTGCGGCGCCAGACCCACCGCGCGCTCGAACAGCGCACAGGCCTCGTCCAGCCTGCCCTCGCGCTGTCGCATCTGCGCAATCCGGAGGAGGCTATCTGCAGTTTGGGACCCAGCCACGGGCGTACCTCCTAGCAGACAAGAGGGGCTGTTTCGACGTCCGCATCGGGGCGGGGGAGTCGCCAACCCGATGCCTTCCTGTCCTACGGGCGGTGGGCTAGGTTCCGCGCCATGCAAACGCCTCAGCTGGGCGGGGTCTGAGGGGCGCCGTGTCGAGTCTCGAGCAGAGCCACGAGCGGCAGTTCCGGTACGGCGCGGTGAATCGCGACGGGCGGCGTGTGCGCGATGTGGTGCGGGCGCGCGACGAGTCGGCGGCGCTGCGCGGGCTGATGGCGGCGGGCTTCGTCGTCACCGACCTCGCCGAGGTTGTCCCGGTCGCGGCCCGCGGCGCCGACCGCGACCTGCGACCCGCCGAGCGGGTGCTGATCATGCGCCAGCTGGCGCTGATGCTGGAGGCTGGCGTCACCCTGCTGGAGGCGCTGGAGACCGTCACCGTCGGCGTCGCCGCACGGCGCGGGCAGGCGCAGTTGCTCGCCGTGATCGCGGCGCTGAAGCGGGGTGAGGCGCTGGCCGCGTCGCTGCGAGCCCATGCCCCAGGCTTCCCCTACTACGTCTACGCCATGGCCGAGGTCGGCGAGGCCGCCGGCCGGGTGGCCGAGGTGCTGCGGGTGGCTGGCGAGCAGATGGCCTACGAGGACCGCCTGCGTCGCGACTTCGTCAACGCCCTCACCTACCCCGCCCTGCTGGCCTGCGCCGGGGTGACCGCCGTGGCCTTCATCTTCGTCGAGATCGTGCCGCGGTTCTCGGCGATGATCGGCGCCAACAACAGCAAGATGCCGGCGTTGTCGAAGCTGGTGTTCGCGGTCGGCGGCTTCGTCAACAGCCACCTCATCCTGGTCGGGGCGGGCCTGGTCGGCTTGATCGGTCTCGTGCTGGCGGCCGCCGCAGCGCCTGGCGTGCGCGCCTGGTTCTACGGCGTCGGTCACACACTCCCGGTGATCGGCGACTTGCTCAGAGCCCGCGAGATCGCCACCTGGGCGCGGCTCACCTCCTTCTCCCTGGCCAACGGCGTCACGCTGCTGGACGCGACGGCGCTATCGCGGCGCGGCGTGCCGCCAGGCCGCTTCCGCACCGGCCTCGAGGCGTTCGAGACCGACCTGAGGGCGGGGATCGCCGTTGATGCCTCGCTGGGCCGGCACACCCGGCTGACCGCGATGGACCTCAGCCTGCTGCGCACCGGCCAGAAGTCCGGCGCGCTGGCCGCCATGTTCGGCTTCCTCGCCGACAGCTACGACGACCGCCTGAAGGATCGGATGAAACGCTTCACCGTGCTGGCCGAACCGGCCGCGATCGGTTTGATCTCGATCGTGGTCGGCGTGATCGCGCTGTCGCTGGTGATGGCGCTCGCCAGTATCTACGACACGGTTCAATGACGCGGTCTGGCCTGTGACGCGGTTTGGCGAATGACGCCGGCCTGGCTGATCTGGGCCTCCGATGGGCTGCTCAGCCTGGCCGTCGCCGCGGCGCTGGCGACCGGGCCGCAGGCGCTGCTCACCGAAGTCACCGGCGAGCGGCCGACATGGCGGCGCGCGGCAGGGGTCGGCCTGCCAGCCGCTGCGGCCGGCCTCGCGATCTTGGCCGTCTGCGCGGTGCTGGGAAGGCCGCTGGTCGCCGGTCCCCTCTGTGCGGCCGCAGTCTGCCTTGCGGCCGTGTTCGTGGTGGACGGCCGTTGGATGGTGATCCCGGACGTCTATGTCGTCGCCCTCGCCATCCTGGGGCTGGCCAGCGCGGCCCAGGTCGGCTGGGTGACGGCGGCGCTGGGCGCCGCGCTCGGCGGCGGGCTGCTGGCTACGGTGCGCTGGGCCTTCCTCCGCTTCTCCCGGATCGAAGGCCTGGGGCTTGGCGATGTGAAGCTGATGGCCGCGATCGGTCTGCTACTCGGACCTGTGGGTGTGCTCTGGGTGGTGATCTGGGGGTGCGCATGCGGCGCGATCTGGATCCTGCTGCGCGGCCGCGCCGCGGATGGCCGGCGCCAGATGGCCCCGTTCGGCGCCTGCGCCGCCGCCCCCGCCTTGGTCGTGCTGGCGCTGGCGCGGCTGGCATGACGGCTCGGCGCAAGTCAGGCTTCAGCCTGATCGAGGCGCTGGTGGCGCTGATCATCGCGGCGCTGGCCCTGGCCGGGGTGCTGGAACTGCAGCGCCAGTTGGCCGTCGGCCAGCAGCGCTACGAGCGCGCGCTGATGGTCGCGGGGTTGCAGCGCGACGCCATCGCGCTGCTGGCCGACGTCAATCCAACCGAAACGCCGCAGGGATCCGAGCCGCTGACGGCTGGCCGCAGCCTCCGCTGGACCTCCGCCGCCCGCTCGCAGCCAGTGCTGAACACCGGCGCGATCCAAGTTGGTCGGCGCTTCGAGATGCGGCTGTATCGTGTGAACGTGACGATCCTCGACCGCGATGGTTCGGCCCTGGGGCAGCTCGCCTTCGACCGGGTCGGCTGGCGCCGGCTCGCTGCGCCCGCGCGGTACATCCCGCCGCCGACGCTCCCGCCTCCGCGCCCGCCGCCAACGACGGCCGGCCCTACCGGAGATGGGTTGTAGGCAGCGGGTCCAGGGTCGGCGGACCGCCGAATGGCGTCAGGGTATAGGACCAGCCGTGGCCGATCTTGAAGGCGGCGTTCATCTCGCCGCTGTAGCGGTCGGCCCAATGCCGCATGTCGTCGCCCTCCTGCAGGATGTAGGGCGTGACCAGCATGACGATCTCGGTCTTGTTCCCATTGACGGTGTCGGTGCGGGTGGCCGAGCCGATGATCGGGATGTCCTTGATCCCGGGTATGCCCGAATTGCCCTTGGTGTACTCGTCGTCCATCAGCCCGCCCAGCACCGCGGTCGCGCCATCGGCGAGCGACAGCTGGGTGGTGATGTTGCGCTCCAGGATCAGCGGGCTGCCCACCGTGGCGTTGCTGTTGGCCTCCTCGCTGGAGATCTCCTGGGTGATCACCAGGTCGACGCGGTTGTCGCCGTAGATCAGCGGCTTGATGTGCAGGATGGTGCCGGTCTGGCGGTACTCGATGGTCTGCAGGATCTGGGTGTTGCCCTGCTGCTGGGTGGGGCTGTTGGCCTGCGAGGTGATGATCGGCACGTCGGTGCCGACCTGGATGTTGGCCTCGCTGCCGCTGCGCGCCACCAGCCGGGGCCGCGAGAGGATGTTGACCTTGTTGTTGGAAGCGAAAGCGTCGAACGCCGCCTGGATCGAAAGACCATTCCAGGCTGCGGTGTAGTTGAGGTTCAGGCCCGACGTGCCGATGCCGAGGCCGTTGAGCGTGCCGCCGCTCAGGACGCCGTTCGACATCGAGTGGTTGAAGAACCATTCGACGCCAAGGTTGGTCTGGTCGGTCAGCGTCACCTCGGCGATGGTCACCTCGACCAGCACCTGTTTCTGCGGCGTATCCAGCGCCACCAGCAGCTTGCGCAGCTCGGTGAAGTCTTCCGCCGAGCCGGTGAACAGCACGCGGTTGCCAGGCTGGTCGACGATGATCCGTCCACCCATGAAACCGCCTGCGGAACTTGCGCCGGCGACGGAGCTTCCAGCGGCGAAGGATCGGCTGGGTCCGGCCGCGCCGCCGTAACCGACGCCGTTGGCGGCGGCGACCGCCGCGGGCGGCGTGCCGGGGACCCCGACCGGGCCTGCGCCGGTCTGGCCGTAGCCCTGCTGCGGCGTCTCCACCAGGTCGGCCAGCGACGTCGCGTCGGTGTTCTGGGCCTGGTAGATGAAGGTCGTGGGCCGATCGCCGATGCCGGCCGGCTGGTCGAGCCGGCTCACCCAGTCGCGGGCCCGAGCCAGCAGCGCCGGGTCCCTGGCGAACATCAGCACCTGGTTGGCGTCGGCGAACGACAGGATCAGGATCGAGCGCGACTCCTGCGGCGAGCTGGAGACCGTGTAGCCTTCGGAGCGCAGGCTGTCCTCCAGCTGCCGGCCCAGCGTCTCGGCCGACCAGTAGACCGGCTCGACGCGCACCACTCCGACGCCGGAGAATGTCGGCTGGTCGAGTTCGCTCAGCATGTCGACGGCCGCCGTGACCTCGCGCGAGCGGCCACTGATCACCACCGAGTTGTTCGGGATGTCCGGCGAGACGGCGACGCCGCGCGCGCCGGCGTCGATGTCGAACATCAGCCGCAGCAGCGCCTGGATGTCGATGGACTTGGCCTGGAAGAACTGGGTGACCTGCTGCGCCGATTGCGGCGTGTCCTGGCTCGGCTTGGCGCTGAGGTAGGCGGCCGAAGAGATGTTCGGCGTCGGGTCATCGACCACATTGACCGTACCCGCGCGGATCACGAGCTTCAGCGAATAGTCGCGCAGCGCGACCTGGACCATGCGCACGAAATCGCGCTTGGACATGCCGCTCGCCCCGCGCAGGCTGACGGTCTCGGTGCGCGCGCCGACGTCGGGCCCGAGCACATACGGGACCTTCAGGATGTCGCCGAACACCGTGTTCAGCATCTGCGGCAGCGGCTGCGGCGGCAGCTCTACGTCGATCTTCTCGGCCGGTGCGGCGGTCAGCGCCGCCACCTCGTCGGCGGTCGCCGGGGTCTCCATGACTGCGTGCTCGGCCGCGCCGGGCGGCGCCAGCGCGCCCTTCGAGCGCGGCTCGTGTGCGCCCTTCGCTGTCGCCGGCGGCAGCTTCATCGCCGGGAAGCTGGCGCAGCCGGACAGCAGGACGCCCCCGAGCGCCAGAACCGACAGACGCCTCACCGCGGCCCGTCTCCCCACCTCACGCCTCACTGCGTCATCACCGCGCCAGCGGCCCCGCCGAACAGCGCCACGCGCCGCTCCGAGACGCCATCGCCCAGCACCGCCTCGCTCGAGGTGAGCGATGTCAGCCGCCATCGATTGTCGAAGGCGTCTCCTGGCCGCAGCAGGCGCGAGGCCTGGCCCGGCTGCGACAGCAGGACGGCGAGGCCCCGGCCCGGGGTGCGCACCACCGCGGTCACCGCCCGGCGGAACACCAGCGCCACGTCGGGGGGCGGCGGAGGCGGCGGCGGACGATAGACCACGGCGCGCCGCACGGGGCTGGCCTTGCCCGTGGCCGGCTCGGGGCCGAGTTCGCCGCGCAGGCCGTCGAGGGCGAACAGCATATCGCCACCCGGTCGCCGCAACGCGACGACGAGCTCGGGACGCGGGTGAGTCAAGGCCAGCGACGGTGCGGGGGGCAGACCGGGCATGGCCCATCCGGCCAGTAGCGCGCCGCCCAGCACCGCTGCGCCGCTGACGCCTACGGCGAGGCTGGCCGCCGGGCTCAAGCCGCAGGCCCCGTCGCCGCTGCGTCCACCGTGGCGCTCGGTGTGTCTGGCTCGGGAACGGCGGCGGGTTGGTCGAGCTTGACCGGGACCAGCAGCGTCACCGTGAACTGGGCGGTCGAAGCGTCGCTGACATCGACCTTGTCGACCACCAGGGCCGGCCCCTCGGCGGCGAGCGCGCGCATGAACGCGAGCCAGGGCGTTGGCAGGTAAGGTCCCGAGACCTCGGCCTTGAGCAGCGGGACGTCGCTGTCGGTCTCGAGGCCCTCGGCGACCTTGACCTCGGGCGAGGGCAGATGGGCGGCGACGGCGGCCGCGCTCAGGCGTTGTTCGATCGCCAGCCGGGCCAGCCAGAGGTCGCGGGCATGGGTCGACCAGGCTCCGGCCGCGGCGAGTTGCGTGGCGTCGGCGGCGCCGACACCCTGGTGCGCAGCGGCGGCGCGGGTTTGCTGGGCGAGCGCGAGATCGGCCTGGGCGGCGACGTAGCGGTCGCGCTCGCCGGCGCTCCACTGCATCGCGTAATAGGCGCCGGTCGCCAGCGCCAGCATCACGAAAGCGGCCAGCAGCCAGGCTTCGCGGGCGGAGAGCTGGCCCAGGGCGCGGAGCAGGGGCGCGCGGCCAAGAGGACCCTGCCCGGCCGGCGCGGCGCCTTCCAGTTGGGTGGCCGAAGCCATTGAAACCAGTACGCTCCTTCGGCGGCCATCGTTTCGGCGCGCTTGCTCGCCCCAGCTTTGGTATAGTTGAGTTGAGCGGCGGAACATAGGGGCGCACGCGGCGTCGGGCTTGCGTCGCTTCGGCGCGCGTTACGGGTGAGCCGCAGTGGAACAGGGTCGGGCATGAAGCATGGTGGTCGGCATATTGTGAAACCCCGCGTCGCCGCGGCGTTGAAAGCCGGCTACAGCCTGCTGGAAATCCTGATCGTGCTGGCGATCATCGCCCTGATCGCCGCGCTGGTGGGTCCAAGGCTGTTCGCGCAGCTCGACCACGCCAAGGTGACCACGGCCCGCGTGCAGGTGCGCAGCCTGGAGACCGCGCTGCAGACCATGGAGCTCGACATCGGCCGCTACCCCACCGAGAGTGAGGGTCTGACCCTGCTGGTGCAGGGCGATCGCAAGCAGGTGGCCGGCTGGAACGGCCCCTACCTCGCCAGCGGCGTGCCGCTCGACCCCTGGGGCCACGCCTACGTCTACGATCCCCCGACCGACGCCGCCCATCCGCCCAAGGTCCACAGCCTGGGCGCTGACGGCAAGCCGGGCGGCGAAGGTCTGGCGGCGGACATCTACAACAACGCCGGAACCTGAGCGCCCGGTATGGCCGCCAGACTGATGGCCGCCCGTCTGAAGGCCGGCTACTCGCTGATGGAGATGTTGATCGTGCTGGCGATCATGGCCATCGCCATCGCCCTGGTGATGCCGCGCGGCCAGGCGATGCTCGACGGCATGACCGCCCACGCGGTGTTCTTCGATTTCCAGCGCCAGATGCTCGACCTGCGCCGCGAGGCCTACGCCACCCAGACGCCGACCGCGGTGAAGAGCTCCGACGACACCGACCCGGCCGACGTCGCCGACCGCGTCATCCCTCTGCGCAGCCAGTGGACTTACCGCCTCGAGCGGCCGATCAACGTCACCGCCGGCGGCGCCTGCACGCCGTCCGCGGTCGAGGTGCTGAAGGCCGGCCGGACGGTGATGCACCTGACCATGGGCGACAACGCCTGCCACTTCATCCGGCAGGACTAGCCTTCACCAGCATGCGGATGCCGATCGTGCCGTCGGCCGAGTTCGACATCGGGCGCACGTCTGTGAACGCGCCCGTCGCCTCCAGCTCCTGAGTGATCTCGCCCATCTGGCCGAGGACGGCGTAGGGCACGACCACCGTCAGCGCGGCGCCGTCGATCGAGAACGCCTTCGCCGCGATTCCGCGTCGCCGCAGCACGTCGAGCGCGGTCTTGAGGCCGCCGATCGGCTCGGGGCGATCGCCGAGCGCCTGATAGGCGGCGATCTGGCGGCGGGTTGTGGCGTCCGCACGCCGTTGGACGACAGCGCCGCTCTGAGCGAGCGCCTCACGCTCGAGCCCGGCCGACAGCTGGCCGAGCCGCAGCGCCTGGCCGACCCAGAACAGGCTGACGACGGCGAGCAGCGCCGCACCGGCGCCGAGCGCCAGTTGAGCCGTCTGCGCCGGGCTGACGTCGCGCCAGCCTCGTTCGGCGAAATCGGCGTCCTGG
>DATNIH010000104.1:0-17857 GCA_035604515.1 Caulobacteraceae bacterium
ATGATCCCCCGCTACGCCCGCCCCGAGGCCGCCGAGATCTGGTCGCCCCAGAGCCGGTTCAAGATCATGTTCGAGATCGAGGCCCACGCCGCCGACGCCATGGCCGAGTTGGGCGTGATCCCCAAGGCCGCCGCCGCGCGGATCTGGGAGAAGGGCCGCGATGCGGTCTGGGACGTCGAGCGCATCGACGAGATCGAGCGTGAGACCAAGCACGACGTCATCGCCTTCCTCACCCACGTCTCCGAGGTGGTCGGGCCCGAGGCGCGCTTCCTGCACCAGGGCATGACCTCGTCCGACGTCAACGACACCGCGCTGGCGGTGCAGCTGACCCGCGTCACCGACCTCTTGATGGAGGACGTCGAGCTGGTGCTGAAGGCGCTGAAGCGCCGCGCGCTGGAGTACAAGCTCACCCCGACGGTGGGCCGCAGCCACGGCATCCACGCCGAGCCGACCACGTTCGGCCTGAAACTGGCCGGCCACTACGCCGAGTTCGTCCGCGCCCGCGAGCGGCTGGCGATGGCGCGCTACGAGATCGCCACCTGCGCCATCTCCGGCCCGGTCGGGACCTTCGCCAGCGTCGATCCACGGGTCGAGGCTCACGTGGCCGAGAAGCTGGGCCTGGCGATCGAGCCGGTCTCGACCCAGGTGATCCCGCGCGATCGCCATGCGGCCTATTTCGCCGCGCTGGGCGTGATCGCCGCCTCGATCGAGCGGCTGGCGACCGAGATCCGCCACCTGCAGCGCACCGAGGTGATGGAGGCCGAGGAGCCGTTCGACGCCGGCCAGAAGGGCTCGTCGTCGATGCCGCACAAGCGCAACCCGATCCTGACCGAGAACCTCACGGGCCTCGCCCGCCTGATCCGCTCGGCGGTGACGCCGGCGCTGGAGAACGTCGCCCTCTGGCACGAGCGCGACATCAGCCACTCCTCGGTCGAGCGCGCCATCGCCCCGGACACCACCGTGCACCTCGACTTCGCGCTGCGACGCCTCGCCAGCGTGGTCGAGCGGCTGGTGGTCTACCCCGAGAACATGGCCCGCAACCTCGATCATCTCGGCGGCCTGGTGCACTCGCAGCGGGTGCTGCTGGCGCTGACCCAGAAGGGTCTCTCGCGCGAAGCCGCCTACGCCGCCGTACAGCGCAATGCGATGCGCGTCTGGCGCCGCGAGGGAGCGTTCCTCGATTTTCTCAAGGCTGACCCCGAAGTCGCCGGTGCGCTCTCTGGCGCCGAGCTAACCGAGCTGTTTGATCCGGCCTGGCATTTCGCCTACGTCGAGACGATCTTCCGTCGTGTGTTCGGCGATGAAGCCGTGACGCAGAAGGCGGCCGCAGAATAGGGGGCTTGCGTGCCCAGCCTGAAGCACCTCTCCGCCGACGCCCCGGCTGAAGAGATCGCCGCGATCCTCGATAGCGATGGCGCGCTCATCCTCGACGATGTGCTCTCGAGCGCCGGGATCCAGCGGGTCCGCGGCGAGATCGACCCCTATGTCGATGCGACGAGGGACGGCCGCGACAGCTTCACCGGCTATCAGACCACCCGCACCGGCGCCCTGGTCGCCCGCTCGGCGGCCTGTCGCGACCTGGTCATGCACCCGGCGATCCTGGCCGCGTGCGATGCGTTCCTGAAGCGCAGCTGCGACCGCTACCAGCTGCACCTCACCCAGGTGATCCGCATCAAGCCCGGCCAGCCGCGCCAGCCGCTGCACCGCGACCGCCTGGCCTGGGGCGGCTTCCTGCCGGCGAGCATCGAGCCGCAGCTGAACACCATCTGGGCGATGACGGACTTCACCCAGGCCAATGGCGCAACCCAGGTCGTCCCCGGCAGCCCGGCCTGGCCGGATAACCGCAAAGCCGAGCCGGCGGAGGTGGGCTATGCCGAGATGAAGGCCGGCTCCGTGCTGGTCTATTCCGGCTCGGTGATCCACGCCGGCGGCGAGAACCGCACGCAGGACCATAGGGTTGGCATCAACATCACCTATTGCCTGGGCTGGCTGCGCCAGGAGGAGAACCAGTACCTCTCCTGCCCGCCGGCCATCGCCCGCACGCTCGATCCGAAGCTGCAGGCGCTGCTGGGGTACGCGATGGGCAGCTACGCCCTCGGCTACTACTCGCCGCCGCTGCCACCCGGCGCCGGCCCCGAAGTGGTGCCGCCGCAGCACGCGCTCGGCGAAGAGGTCCCGACCGGCTGGGGCTCGGACCTGCTGGAAGCGATCAACGAACGCGTGCGAGCGAAGCTGAAAGCCTGAGGCGGCGACGCTCTCTCTTTGCCAGGACCGCGCGCCGCAGGCGAAGTATTTTACCGCAGAGGTCGCGGAGGAGGCACAGAGGTCGCAGAGGGTCTGTGCGCGTCTCCGCGTCCTCCGCGCCTTCTCTGCGTCCTCTGCGGTTACACCTTGATGCGCCTGCGGCGCGCACCAACTCAGGCCGGGCGGGGCTCCTACTCGCCCGTCTTCACCTGCTCGCGGGCGACGGCGAGGCTTTCGTCCATCTTGGACCTGACCTCGCTCTCGCGCACCTCGATGCCCGAGCCGGCGAGGTCCTGGATCACCTTGCGCACCACGTCCTCCTCGCCGCCCGCGCCCAACTCGGCGCGCACGACGGCGCGGATGTAGTCGTCGACGTTCTCCAGCCCCATCTTCTTGGCCGCCCACTCGGCCAGGGACCGGGCCGCGCGCGATTGGGCCTTGAATTCCTGCTCCTGATCGGAGGCGAACTTCCTCTCGAAGCCTTTTTCGCGGTCCTCGAATGCGGACATGTCCATTCCACGGCTACGTCGGGAGAAGGGTCTTATCCCGGGCGGGCGGGGCCGGCAATCAGTACCGGCGTCACGGTCCGTCGATATCGTGGAAGCGCGTGTAATCGATCACTGGCCGCCCGTCGGCGTCGCGGCTGAAAACATCGACCAGCCGGGCGCCCCAGATGATCTCGTCCGGCGTGTAGGAGGCGCGCGCATGGATGGTCTGGGCGAAGGTCTCGTCGAGGCCTTTCAGGATCACCACGATCTCCGCGCGCTGGGCGATCAGGCTCTCTGTCGTCTGCCCAAACAGCGGGCTGGTCTCGTCGATCCGGTGCATGATCTGCCAGGTCAGCACGAACACCGGCGAGCGCGACCGGATCGTCGCCAGGCTCTCAAATCCTCGCATCCGCGCGCCTTCCAGGGTCACCCCGTCGCGCGCCAGATTCACGCTGACCTCGGCCTCGACGATGCGGTTGCGGCGGCGATTTGCCGCGCGGAACATCAGTGTCGGCACGCCCTCGTGCGGCGTCACCACCGCCAGGTCGGAGAACATCACCCGCGCGGTCGGCCGCGAGATGCGTGCGAACAGCAGGCCGGTGGCGATGGCCAGTTCGAACAGGCCGAAGAAGCTCTCGACCGTGACGACGGCCTCGGCGCCAAGCGATCTGGGCGACATCTGGCCATAGCCGATGGTGCCGAGGGTCTGGACCGAGAAGAAGAAGGCGTCCGGGAAGTCGCCCGGCCTGACGCCATCGATGCCGCCTACCAGCATATAGAGCAGGGCGAACAGGGCGTTCACGCCCAGATAGGCTGCGCCCATCGTGGCGAAGAAGGCGGCCAGCGGCATGGTCAGCAGGAAGTGGTAGGCGTCTTTCCAGCCATCCTTGGCATGACCGATGAAGATCGCCGGCGGCAGGGCGTCGCCGCCCATGCGCGGATACCGGACCTGACCCTCGTTTTCCGCCCCGTCAGCCATCGCGCCCCTCATCGCCCAAAACGGCGCGAATGGCGAGCGGCGGACACGCGCCGTTTGCGGCAGGACGGCATTTCCGCTAGGCTTGCGCAGCCTTGAAGCGAGACGCGACATCGAGTCGGACAGCCGCGCGCCGGACCTCCATCCGCGCGCGCTTTCATTTCCGGCTATCGCCCTGCGCTGGAGGAGGCTCGAGATTATGACCCGCCGCAAAAAGATCTACGAAGGCAAGGCCAAGATCCTCTACGAGGGGCCCGAGCCCGGCACGCTGATCCAGTACTTCAAGGACGACACCACCGCTTTCGACGCTCAGAAGAAGGCGGTGCTGGAAGGCAAGGGCGTCATCAACAACCGCATCAGCGAGTATGTGATGACGCGGCTGAACGGGATCGGAGTTCAGAACCACTTCATCAAGCGGCTGAACCTGCGCGAGCAGCTGATCAAGGAAGTCGAGATCATCCCGCTCGAGGTGGTCTGCCGCAACATCGCCGCCGGCTCGCTGTCGCAACGCTTCGGCATCCCAGAGGGCCAGCCGCTGCCGCGCTCGATCATCGAGTTCTACCTGAAGGACGACAAGCTGCACGACCCGATGGTGGCCGAGGAGCACATCACCGCCTTCAACTGGGCCTCGACCCAGGAGATCGATGACATCATGGCCCTCACGCTGCGGATCAACGACTACCTCTGCGGCCTGTTCGGCGCGGTCGGCATCACCCTGGTGGACTTCAAGGTCGAGTACGGGCGGGTCTGGGAGGGCGACTTCGCCCGCATCATCCTGGCCGACGAGATCAGCCCCGACAGCTGCCGGCTTTGGGACACCGTCACCAACGAAAAGCTCGACAAAGACCGCTTCCGTCGCGACCTCGGCAACGTGATCGAGAGCTACACCGAAGTGGCCCGCCGGCTCGGAATCATGAAGGAGATGCCGACCGTGATCCAAGGGGGGATTCATTGATGGCGGGACGGACCCTCCCCCTTGAGGGGAGGGTGGCGAGCGAAGTGAGCCGGGTGGGGGTTTCCCTGCGCGACCCAGCCGTCGCAGGCAGCCCCCCACCCCCGACCCCTCCCCTCGAGGGGGAGGGGAGATGAAAGCCACGGTCCACGTCTTCCTCAAGCCCGGCGTTCTGGACGTGCAGGGCAAGGCGGTCGAGAACGCGCTGCACGGCCTGGGCTGGGGCGGGGTCGGCAATGTGCGCATCGGCCGGGTGATCGAGTTCGACCTCGCCGCGAAGGACGCGCCCGCTGCCGAGGCCGAGGTCAAGGCGATGTGCGAGAAGCTGCTCGCCAACACGGTGATCGAAGGTTACCGCGCGGAGGTGTCGTGAGCGCCTACCACCTGGCGCAGGTCAACGTCGGCCGTTTGCTGGCGCCTGTCGACGATCCGCGCATCGACGACTTCCGCAACTCCCTCGATACGATCAACGCGGTGGCCGACGCCCAACCCGGCTTCGTTTGGCGGCTGAAGGGCGAGGGGAACAACGCCACCGACCTGCGCCCGGACGCCAACGACGCGTTGCAGGCGGTCAACGCCTCGGTGTGGGAGAGCCCCGACCAGCTCGCCGCCTTCGTCTATCGCAGCGAGCACCGCAACTTCGTGCGGCGGCGGCTGGAATGGTTCGAGGAAGCCACCCAGCCGATCCTGGCGCTCTGGTGGGTGGCGGCCGGCCACACCCCGAGCCTGGCTGAATGCCTCGAGCGGCTGGCGCACCTGCGCGCCCACGGGCCGACGCCGCACGCCTTCACCTTCCGCCAGCGCTTCGAGGCGCCCACCGCCGAGGAGGCCGCCGCGTGAAGGCCGCCGTCATCGTCTTCCCCGGCTCGAACTGCGACCGGGATTGCAAGACCGCGATCGAGCGCTCCACCGGCGCGGCGGTGGAGATGGTCTGGCACGGCGAGACCGCTCTGCCCGACGGTCTCGACCTGATCGTGCTCCCGGGCGGCTTCGCCTACGGCGACTACCTGCGCTGCGGCGCCATGGCCTCCCTCTCGCCGGTGATGGCCGAGGTCAAGGCCGCCGCGGACCGCGGCGTCGCCGTCGCCGGTATCTGCAACGGCTTCCAGGTGCTGTGCGAGGCGCGCATGCTGCCGGGCGCCCTGCTGCGCAACGCCGGCCTCAAGTACGTCTGCGAGCCGGTCGACCTGGAGATCGTCAACGCCCAGACCCGCTTCACCGCCCGCTATCAATCGCAGCGCCAGGCGCGGATGACCGTCGGGCACGGTGAGGGCAACTATTTCGCCGATGCGGCGACCCTGGACCGGCTCGAGGGCGAGGGCCAGGTGGTGTTCCGCTACGCCAAAAACCCCAACGGCTCGGCCCGCGACATCGCCGGCATCGTCAACGACCGTGGCAACGTGCTGGGCATGATGCCCCACCCCGACCGCGCCTTCGAGACAGAGCTCGGCTCCGCGGACGGCGCCCTGTTCTTCCAGAGCGTGCTGGCGAGCGCCTGAGAACGCCGCGCCGTCGCGTGATTTGGATCAAAGCACCCGCGCCGCCCCATCGCTAGCTTGCCGCGTGGCGCTTGGCGTTCAGGGTGCGGGGCAGGTTGAAGGAGGCGCTCGGAATGTCGCCAGCGCAGGCGAGCCGGCCTAAAGTGACCAGACGCTGGAGCTGGCGATGGATCGGCGCCGGCGCGGCGGCGGTCGTGGTCCTGGGCGTCGCGGGCTACTGGTTCGCACACCGCGCGACGGCGGTTCAATACGTCACCGCGCCGGTCACCCGGGGCGACGTCACCACCACCAT
This sequence comes from Caulobacteraceae bacterium, assembly GCA_035604515.1. GTDB lineage: Bacteria > Pseudomonadota > Alphaproteobacteria > Caulobacterales > Caulobacteraceae > Acaudatibacter. Next base: position 6,452 of record DATNIH010000104.1, read on the forward strand.
CACCGCCAGCGGCTCGATCAATCCGGTGATCACAGTGGCGGTGGGCACCTATGTCTCGGGAACCATTGTCTCCCTGACCTGTGACTACAACACCCGCGTCCGCAAGGGTCAGCTCTGCGCCAAGATCGACCCCGCGCCCTACCAGATCGTCGTGGACGAAGACCAGGCCGAGCTTGCGCTGGCCCAGGCGCAGCTGGTGAAGGACCAGGCCAACCTCGCCTACACCAAGCTGGCCAGCGGCCGCGCGGCGTTGCTGTTCAAAGAGGATTCCGGCTCGCGGGACGCCGCGGACTTGGCCCTAGACGCCTACAAGCAGGCGCTCGCCCTGGTCGGCCTCGACGCGGCCAGCGTCAAAGAGAAGGCCGCGGTCCTGAAAGCCGCCGAGATCAATCTCAACTACACCAACATCGTCTCGCCGGTGGAAGGGACGGTGGTGACCCGCGACATCACCGCCGGCCAGACCGTGGCGGCGAGCCTCCAGACCCCAACCCTGTTCCTCATCGCCACGGACCTCACCAAGATGCAGGTCGACACCAACGTCAGCGAATCCGACATTGCCGGCGCTATGCCAGGCGCCAGCGCCAGCTTCACGGTGGACGCCTTCCCCAGCCGCACGTTCCAGGGGGTGGTCGCACAAGTCCGCCAGTCGCCGATCAGCGTGCAGAACGTCATCACCTACGACGTGGTGATCACCGTCGCCAATCCGGACCTGTTGCTGAAGCCGGGGATGACCGCAACCGCCGCGATCGTCAAATCCCAGGCGCGCAATGTGATCCGGGTCCCGTCCCAGGCGCTCAGGTTCACCCCGGCGGGCGCGCCAAAGCCGGCGGCCGGCAGCGGCGGCGGTGGCGGCCGAAGGGGCGGAGGCGCCGCCGCTCAGGGAGTGGTGTGGGTGCTGCGCGACGGCAAGCTCACGCAGGTCCCTGTCACTGCCGGGTTGAACGACAACAGTTTCGTCGAGATCAAGGCCGGCGACCTGCAACTGGGCGATCAGGTCGTCACCGCGGTCGCAACGCCAGGACAGTCCGCCAAACCTGCGGCGGCGACGACCCCGTCACTGCGCGTATAGCGGCGCCTGCCATGGCCGATCCTGTCGTCAAGCTGACCGACATCACCCGCACTTTCCAGCTCGGCGACACCGTGGTGGGGGCGTTGCAGGGCGTGGACCTCACGGTGGAGCGCGGCGAATTCATCGCCATCATGGGATCGTCCGGGTCGGGCAAGTCGACCCTGATGAACATCATTGGCTGCCTCGACCGGCCGACCGGCGGCCAATACCTGTTCGAGGGACGCAACGTGGCTCACCTGTCGGAGAACGAGCTGGCCGACATCCGCGGCCAGCGGATCGGCTTCGTGTTCCAGAATTTCAATCTGCTCGCCCGCACCAGCGCGCTCGAGAACGTCATCCTGCCACTGCTGTACGGCGCGGCCGCCTCGCTGACCTCCAAGCAGCGCGGCGATCGCGGCCGCGACGGGCTGGCGAGCCTCGGTCTCGCCGAGCGCGAGCGCAACACGCCCAGCCAGCTGTCCGGCGGACAGCAGCAGCGCGTCGCCCTGGCGCGGGCCCTGATCAACCAACCGGCAGTGCTGCTGGCCGACGAGCCCACCGGCAACCTCGACACCCGCACCTCGCATGAGATCTTGGAGGTCATCCGCAAGCTCAACCGCGAGCAGGGCGTCACTGTGATCCTGGTGACCCACGAGGCCGACATCGGCGCCTATGCGGACCGATTGATCGTCATGCGCGACGGCAAGGTCGAGTCCGACCAAAAGCAGGTGGCTGTCGGGGACGCAACGAGCGCGCCGCGCGCGGCGAAAGATTCCGACATCGTGGCCCGCGACCCGCCGCCCGAAGCCCAGCCCGGCCTGGGCCTGGCCTTCTTGTCGATGGTGGTCTCGGCCTCGGTGCAGGCGCTGGAGCGCAACAAGCTGCGCTCGGCCCTGACCATGCTGGGCGTATTCATCGGGGTCGCGGCGCTCATCGCCATGGTCGCGGTGGGCGACGGCGCCGGCGCGGCGGTGAAGAAGCAGCTGGAGAGCCTGGGCACCAACATGGTGGTGGTGCAACCCGGGGCGACGACCGCCGGTGGAGTCCGCGCCGGGGCCGGCAGCGCGTCGACCCTGACCGTCACCGACGCCGAGACCATCCTGATCGAAGACTCCGCGGTCTCCCAGGTCGGCTACCTGACCCGCCAGTCGGCCCAGGTGCAATACGGTGACCAGAACTGGAGCACCGCGATCCAGGGCGTGTCGCCGGGCTATCCTGACATCGTCAGCTGGCAGATCGCCGACGGCGCCCCGATCACGGAGCAGGAAAACGACTCCGCCGACACGGTCTGCTTGATCGGCCAGACGGTCTACCAGAACCTGTTTCCGGGCGGCCAAAGCCCTGTCGGCGCCATCGTGCTGATCAAGGGCGTTCCGATGCAGGTGATCGGCCTGCTGGTTGCGAAGGGCCAGACTGGCTACGGACAAGACCAGGACGACGTGGTGCTGATCCCGTTCAACACCGCCGTGCGCAAGGTTCTTGGCGTCGCGACCCCGCAGGCGGCTCAGAACCTGATCAGCTCCACCTACCCGCCGCCGCCCAACGCCTATGGCTTGGCCCCGGTCATGGGCGGCTACGTCAACAGCATCTATGTCCAGGCCGGCGGGCCCGACCTGGTGTCGACCGCCATCGCCCAGGTGACGCGAACGCTGGCGCGCAGACACCACATCCGAGCCGGCCAGTCCGACGACTTCAGCGTCCGCAACCTCAGCCAGATCGCCGCGGCGCAGGAGAGCTCAAGCCAGGTGATGTCCGCGCTGCTGGCCACCGTCGCCTCCATCTCGCTGCTGGTCGGCGGCATCGGCATCATGAACATCCTGCTGGTCTCGGTCACCGAGCGCACCCGCGAGATCGGCATCCGCATGGCCATCGGCGCGCGCCGGCTGCAAGTGCTGCTGCAGTTCCTGGTGGAATCCGTGCTCCTGAGCGTGACCGGCGGCGCGGCGGGGATCGCGATCGGGGTGGTGGTGTCCTTCGTCATCTCGGCGGTCGCCCATTGGCCGACCCAGGTCTCGCTGCCGGCGATCCTGGGCGGGTTCGTGTTCTCGGCTGGGGTCGGGATCTTCTTCGGCTACTATCCGGCCCGCAAGGCGGCCAACCTCAACCCGATCGACGCGCTGCACTACGAGTGACGGCGCAATCGCGCGTTGCTCGACTATCAGCCTGCCTCAAGCGGAGCGCTTCTGGCCTTGGTTCCGGTGGCCACGGAGCGTTCTAGGTCACCACGTAAACGGTATGTATGCCTTCGCGATCCGCACGGGCTTTCGCTCTATCAATGGCGGCGGTTCGGTCGGCCTCGGAGATTGGATAGGGCGGCGGTGTCGCGCCTCTTTCAAACTGAGGCAGCGCCCGACTATCGCCCGCCTCGCCAAACCGGCTAGAAACCGACCATGAACGACGCGCCCAGATCGCTCAGAGAGACCGCCATCGAGTTCGGCCTCAAGCCCGAAGAATACGACCTCATCGTCCAGCGGCTGAACCGGGAGCCGAACCACCTGGAGCTCGGGGTGTTCTCGGTGATGTGGTCCGAGCACTGCTCCTACAAATCCAGCCGCGCCCACCTTTCCAAGTTCCCCACCACCGGCCCACGGGTGATCCAGGGGCCGGGCGAGAACGCCGGCGTGGTCGATATCGGCGACGGCCAGGCGGTGGTGTTCAAGATGGAAAGCCACAACCACCCCTCGTTCATCGAGCCCTACCAGGGCGCGGCGACCGGGGTCGGCGGGATCATGCGCGATGTCTTCACCATGGGCGCGCGGCCGATCGCGCTGCTCAACGCCTTGCGCTTCGGCGACCCGGCGCACCCGAAGACCAAGCGCCTGGTGGCCGGCGTGGTCGCGGGCATCGGCGGCTACGGCAACTGCGTCGGCGTGCCCACCGTCGCCGGCGAGACCAACTTCCACCGCGGCTATGACGGCAACATCCTGGTCAACGCCATGTGCGTCGGCCTCGCCGACACCGACAAGATCTTCTACTCCGCCGCGCCGGGCGTCGGGCTGCCGGTGGTCTACTTCGGCTCCAAGACCGGCCGCGACGGCATCCATGGCGCGACCATGGCCTCGGCCGAGTTCGGCGAGGACAGCGACGAGAAACGCCCCACCGTGCAGGTCGGCGATCCGTTCGCCGAGAAGCTGCTGATCGAAGCGACGCTGGAGCTGATGGCCTCGGGCGCCGTGGCGGCGATCCAGGACATGGGCGCGGCCGGCCTCACCTCCTCCTCGGTGGAGATGGCCGGCAAGGGCGGCGTCGGCGTCGAGCTCGACCTCGACCTCGTGCCGCAGCGCGAGACAGGCATGAGCGCTTACGAGATGATGCTCTCGGAGAGCCAGGAGCGGATGCTGGCGATCCTCAAGCCCGGCCGCGAGGACGACGGGCGGCGCATCTTCGAAAAGTGGGGCCTCGACGCCGCCGTGATCGGCCACACCACCGACAGCGGCCACCTGGTGCTGCGCCATCGCGGCGCGGTGGTCTGTGACATCCCGCTGGGACCGCTCACCGAGGACGCGCCGCTCTACCACCGGCCCTGGGTCGAGCCGCACGCCGAGCCGCACCTCGATCCGGCCCACGTTCCGGCGCCGGTCGACTGGGAAGCGGCGGTGCTGACCCTGATCGCCGCACCCGACGTCGCCTCCAAGCGCTGGCTGTGGGAGCAGTACGACCGCCACGTGATGGCCGACACCCTCGAGGACTCCGCCACCGGCGCCGACGCCGGCATCGTGCGGGTGCACGGCTCGAAGAAGGCGCTGGCGCTGACGTCCGACTGCACGCCCCGCTACGTCGCCGCCGGCCCGTTCGAGGGCGGCAAGCAGGCGGTGGCGGAGGCCTGGCGCAACCTGACCGCCGTCGGCGCCGATCCGATCGCCGTCACCGACAACCTCAACTTCGGCAATCCCGAGCGGCCCGAGATCATGGGCCAGATCGCCCGCGCCATCGACGGGATGGCCGAGGCCTGCCGCGCGCTCGACTTCCCGGTCGTGAGCGGCAACGTCAGCCTCTACAACGAGACCGGCGGCGTCGCCATTCCGCCGACGCCGACGGTGGGCGCGGTCGGCCTTATCCCCGACTATGCGCTGCGCGCCGACTTCGCTTCGATGAAGCCGGGCGATGCGCTGCTGGTGGTCGGGGCCAGCCATGGTGAGCTGGGATCGAGCCTTTATCTCCGCGAGCTGCTGGGCCGCGAGGACGGCGCGCCGCCGCCGGTCGATCTCGAGTTCGAGCGGCGCAACGGCGATTTCGTCAGAGGGCTGATCAGATCGCGAATGGTTTCAGCCGTACACGATCTTTCTGACGGCGGCCTGGCGATCGCCGCGGCCGAGATGGCGCTGGCCTCAAACGTCGGCATTGACTTGTCGCCCACCAGCCAGACCCACGCCCATGCGTTCCTGTTCGGCGAGGACCAGGGCCGCTACCTGATCGCCACCGCCGAGCCCGATCCGATCGTCGCCGCCGGACGCGCCGCTGGGCTCAACATCGCCCTGGCCGGCCAGGCCGGGGGCGCCGATTTCGCCTGCCACGAACTGTTCCGGATCCCGCTGGACCGGCTGCGGGCGGCCCACGAGGGCTGGATGCCGGCTTTCATGGGCGGCTAGCTGCGCGCTAGCGGTCGTTGTCGCGGACCCAGTGGGTGACCGTCATCGAGCCCGTCTGGGCCCATTTCTCGCTCGCGACGCCGGCGGCGCGGAGCGCGTCCCGGGACGCGGTCGTGCAGTTGTTGCCCTCTTTGTCCATGGTCAGCCCCGGCAACGGCTGGAGCGTGCCCATGCGCGGACTTGAGCCGTCCGGACCCTTGGCGCCATCCGGCGGCGGCGGACCGCAGAGGATCGGCCAACCGGTGTAGGCGATGATCTGGCCGGAATCGTCCGTCTTGGTCGGTTTGATGACCAGATAGAGATAGAGCGCGGGCTTGAGCGGCACATCGCCAACGCCCTTCACGTCCATGTCCGCCAGGTGCACCTGCGCCACCGGCGGCTGGCCGGCGGTGAAGATCACGTCCGACGACTTCCAGGTTTTGACGCCCTTGTCGTCGGTGTCCCAGGCGCCGATCTGGCCCTTGGAGACGATGACGCCCTTGGCGCAGCTCGGCCACTGGGCCAGCGGCTTGGACTGGTCGAAATCGCACGGGCCGTCCGAGGGCTCGAGCCAGACGCCTTCGCGCAGCTGCAGACTAGCGTCCGCCTTGGTGAACAGCGGATCCTGGGTGACCACCATGTTGCACGCGCCGAGCAGCAGCAGACTGGCGGTGATGAGAAGTCGGCGCATGGCGGCCTCGCTGAGCAACGACGACATTGTTGCGCTTGTTGCGGGCCGCCGCAACGCGCCACGGCCTACTGCAGCGCGTCTCGCACCCAGTGGGATTCGCGCGGCGGCTGCGGCGCCCAGGCTTCGCTGGCCTTGGCGGCGCCCCGCAGCGCCGCGACCGAAGTGGTGGTGCAGACCGGATCGCCTCTCTTCATGACGATGCCCGGCAGGGGCTTCAGCGTGGCCGGGGCCACATCTTCGCCCTTGGCGTTCTGCGGCGGCGGCGGGCCGCACTGGACCGGCCAGATGACGAAGGCGGTGATCCGACCCTCGGAGTCAAACCTGGTCGGACGGACGCCGCCGTAGCCGTACGGCCGGCTTTCGCTCGAGTTGGAGGAAGTAGTGGCCGTGGCGTCGCCGCTGGCGCTGGCGCTGGCGTCGACGGAAAGGTCGACGTCGACCTGCGCCTGCAGGATGCGCGGCTCGCCGGCGGCCAGCACCACCGGTGTGTGTTCCAGCACGCCTATCGGCGCGCCGCCCTTGTGTGCGGCCACATCGCCGGCGGTGACGAGGCCGCCCCCGGTACAGTCCGGCCACTCGGTGAACGGCTTGCGCTCGTCGACCTGACAGTCCGGGTTCTTGAAGAACATCCAAACTCCGGGCCGCAGCGTGGGCGCGCCGGCGGAGTCGGCCTCGGTGAACAGCGGGCTCTTGGTGACGACGACGTTGCAGGCCGAGAGCAGGGCCAGACCGGCGAAAACGAAGATGAGGCGAACCGGCTTGCCGATCACTGAGCGCCCATCAGGGGCTGCCAGGCGCGATCCAAGCGACCTCCGTCAGGGTGGCGCGATCGCGCAGCGCCAGCTCGGCCGCGGCCCGCACGGTCTCGACGCTTTCGAGATCGCAGCCGTTCAGGCTGGGCTTGAGCACGATGCCGCCGTCCTTGGGCTTGGGGCAGGCGACCGCGGCCCCGACGGCGCCGACCAGACGGCCCCGGTCGTCTTCCGCCAGGTCGGTCAGGGCGAGGAACAGATAGCCGTCCTTCTGGGTGCCCACCTGGGCGATCAGCGGCTCGCCGGCGGTCAGGCTGACGTCGGCGGCGTAGCTGACGTCGTGGACCGCGCGCTTGCCGCTGTTAGCGGCCAGCAGCACGGTCGCCTTGTCGCCGCTGATCCAGAACGGCGAGGCGCAGTGCGGCCAGGCGTGGATGTCGGCGGCGCTGGGCTTGGCGCAGCCGGGATCGAGCATGGCCCAGAGCCCCTCGGCCGGCTTCGGCGCAACGGGTGGGGGCGGCGGCGCTACGACCACGGCCACCGGCGGCGCATGATGGTGACGACCGAGCGCCGCCAGCTGCGCGGAAAGCCCGGCGCAGGCGCTCAGTGTGGCCATCGATGCGACAACGAGGATGCGGCGCAGCAAGCGATCCCTCCAGCCGGCGTGAATATATATCCCCCCAAGCGAGTTTGCAGCTCAAAATGACGTTTGCGCGAAGTTGAGATCAGGCTTCGGCGCGTCGCTGAGTAGGGCTTGTTAAGGCTTTTCATTCACTGATCTTAAGCTCAGGGGAGCCCTCTCGATGCCGATGGCCGCATCACAGCTCGAAGCCGAACTGCGCGCCGCGTTTCCGGACGCCGAGATCGTGATCGAGGACCTGGCTGGAGACGGCGACCATTACCGCGCGAAGATCACCTCGACCTCGTTCGCCGGCGTGCCGCGCGTGCGTCAGCACCAGCTCGTCTATGCGGCGCTTAAGGGCAAGGTAGGCGGTGAACTGCATGCCCTCGCGCTCGAAACCGGCCCGCCCGTGAAGACCTAAGAGATGCGCTATCGACCCTTCGGCCGCACCGGCATCGCGGTTTCGGCCTTTTCCCTGATGCTCAACGGCGCTGACGATCGCCGCAAGGCGAGCGACTGGCTGGCGCTGGTCCACGCGGCGCTCGAGCATGGCGTCAACGCCTTCGAGATCGCCCGTCCCTCGCAGGCCCTGCTCACCGGGTTCGCCCAGGGCATCGAGGCGGTGCGACGCACGCTGCTCTTCGTCGGCCTGCGCGCCGATCCCACCATGCAGGGCCGCCGGCTCGACGGCTGGGTCAGCGAAGTGATCGCCGCGAGCGGTCTTGGCGAGATCAACCTGTTCACCATCGACGCCGAGTCGCCAGAATTCGAAGAGGCGCTCGGCGCCGGGCTTCGCCTGAAGGACCTGAACCTGGTGCGGCGGCTCGCCGTCGCCGGTCCGGGCGAGCTGTTGGTCGATCACGTCGAGGACCCGCTGTTCGACGCCCTGGTGATGCCGTTCGGCCTCCTGTCCGGCTGGCGCGATCGCAACCTGGTGCGCACGGCGCTGGAGCGGCAGATGGGCGTGATGTCCTACGATCCCTGCCCCGTGCAGCTCACCGAGATCGCCAAGGAAGAGAAGAAGCAGGCCAAGGGCGGCTGGTTCAAGCGCGCCGATCCCCTGGCCTCGGTCGGCTCGCACGCCTTCCTGCAGACGACGCCGGGCTGGACCGCCGAGCAGATCTGCCTCGCCTACGCCCTGACCGAGCCGGCCATCACCGCGGTGCAGATGCCGGCCAAGGACCTCGAGCACCTGGCCGACCTCGCCGCCGTCCCCGAACGCAACCTGCCTGCGCAGGTCAGCGCTCAGATCGAGATGTCCCACTTCACCGGCGAGCGCACGGCCCGCACCCGAGCCAGCGACAAGCGGCGCGCTTGACCGAGGCCATCGGGCTCCCTAGCTCTGGGGCCAAGGGCATCCCAACGAAAAGGCATTCGCTCATGAGCGACGTCGCCGAGACCAGCGTCATCCACGACTTCATCGCCAAGGCCATCGCCGACCATCCGGTGGTGCTGTTCATGAAGGGCGTGCCCGACAGCCCGCAGTGCGGCTTCTCGGCCGTCTGCGTGCAGATCCTCGACCATCTCGGCGTCGACTTCGTCGGCGTCAACGTGCTGCAGAGCGATGACCTGCGGAACGGGATCAAGACCTTCTCCGATTGGCCGACCATCCCGCAGCTGTACGTGAAGGGCGAGTTCGTCGGCGGCTCGGATATCGTGCGCGAGATGTTCCAGTCCGGCGAACTGAAGCCGCTAATGATCGACAAGGGCGTGCTCGCGGCCTAGGCGCCGCCCGCGGCGAAACACGTTTTCTTAGCGCGGTGCAGCGATAACGGGGCCGATGCGGGCCCTGACCTTCGAGACGCGCATACGCTTGGCGGTCGCCCTCGGCGCCTTCGCGATCGCCTATGCCCTCTCGGCCGCGCGGATTGGCCACGGCGCGCCGGACTTCTACGTCTTCTGGACCGCCGCCCAGCACTGGCAGACGCCCTACGACCCGGCGATCATCGCCAGGCTTGAGGCGACGATCCACTTGGGCGGGACTTGGCCCTACGCCTATCCGCCGACGTTCCTGCTGCTGACCTGGCCGTTCGCGCAGCTGCCGCTGAGCATCGCCTATCCGCTGTGGACCGCCCTCGGTTGCGGCGTTTTCTTCTACGCCGCCGCCCATCTGGTGCGGCCCGCCTACGCGACCGCCCTGCTGGCGATCACGCCCGTGGTGTTCTTCGCCGCCGAGCTCGGCCAGACCTCGCTGCCGGTCGGCGCGGCGATGACCGGCGCCTGGCTCAGCCGCGACAGCCGCCCGGCGCTGGCCGGGATCCTCCTGGGCGTCGCCGCCTGCATCAAGCCGCAGGCGCTGGTGCTGGCGCCGATCGTGTTCTGGGGCCGCTGGCGCATGCTGGGCTGGATGATGGCGAGCGGGGCCGCGCTGGTCGCGGCGAGCCTGGTGTTCGGGTGGCAGCGGTGGGCCGAATGGCCGCACGCGCTGGCCAGCTTCAACGCCCTGGTCCCGGCGACCGATAGGATCAACCCATCGGCTCTGATCGCCGCGCCCTGGTGGGCGGCCATCGTCGGCGCGCTCGGGCTCTACCTCGCCGTGACCTCCAGAGACCTGGTCGGACTGGTCGGCGGGGCGCTCTGCCTGGCGCCCTACGCCCACGGCTACGACCTCGCACCGCTGACGCCGCTGGCCGCCAGCTGGCTGCTGCAGCGGCGCGTGAACGGCTGGGGCCATGCGATCGCCGGCGGCGCGCTGCTGGCCGGCCTGGTCGCGACACCGGCGGCCGCGCTGGCGTTCGTCGCCGCGCTGGCCGTGTTCCAGTCGCGCTGGTGGCCGTTCCGCAGCGCCGGCGTCGCGGCGCTCGGCTCGCCTGAGCCGGCCACGTGAAGCTCGCCGACCCCCGCCTGGCGCGGCTGGCGATCGCCGGCGCGGCGCTGCTGGTCTGGAGCGGCTTCGCCGCCTGGCACGCGCAGCATGCGGCGGCCGACTTCTACGTGTTCTGGACCGCCGCCGGGCATGCCGCCGCGCCCTACGATCCGGCGATCATCGCCCACCTGCAGGCGGCCTATCACATCGACGGCGCGGTGCCGTTCGTCTACCCGCCGACCTTTCTGCTGCTGGCTTGGCCGTTCGCCCAGCTGCCGCTGGCGCTGGCCTATCCGCTCTGGACCGGGCTCTCCGCCGCCCTGTTCTTCTACGCCGCCGCCCATCTGATCCGGCCTGCCTGGGCGACGCTGGCGCTGTTCATCGCCCCGCCGGTGGTGCTGGCGATCTCGCCGGGGCAGACCTCGCTCTTGATCGGCGCCGCGCTGATCGCCGGATGGCTCGCGCTGGAGAAGCGCCCGGCGCTGGCGGGCGCGCTGTTCGCCGTGGCCGCCTGCATCAAGCCGCAGGCGATGCTGCTCGCGCCGATCCTGCTCTGGGGCCATTGGCGCGCTGCGCGCTGGATGGCGATCGCCGGCGCGTCGCTGGTGCTGGCGAGCTTCGCGTTCGGCCCTGGGCTTTGGCTGCAGTGGCCGCGGGCGCTGGCGGACTTCGCCCACGTCGTCCCGGGCACCAACCGGATCAACCCGTCCGCCCTCGCCGCCGGGCCGCTCGTGGCGGGCGCCTGCGCGCTGCTCGGGGTGTGGCTGGCGCTGCGCTTCCGCGACCTGACCGGCCTGATCGCCGGCGGGCTGTGCCTGACGCCCTACGCCCACCAGTACGACCTCGCTCCGCTAGCGCCGATCGCGGCCACCTGGCTGATCGACTACAAGCAGCGCGGCTGGGCGCTGGCGGCCGCCGG